>JBEKUI010000106.1:0-13681 GCA_049515175.1 Terriglobia bacterium | reverse complement strand
AGTTTGCGCAGGGTGCGCACGAAGATGTAAACAGCCTTGGTAGGCATGCCGGAGGGGGAGTTCATCGGCATTTGCATCGGCGCGAAGAAGGCGCGGAACACCAGAGACATGGCATCGATCAAGAACAGTTTCTCGGCAGGCGGCATAAGTTCGAGTCCTGATCCGCAAACGGATGAACGCGGTGGCAAACCGACCGCTCATTCTACCCCATCCTTCCCGACATCTCGTAAGCGCAGGGCCAATTTCCGTCGCGGATTTGTCCATAAGTGTGGCATAATTACCACATCGTATGAAGTCAGCAAGAATTGAATTGCTCTTATCTTATTGAAAATACATGTATTACAATGGACAATTGGGCTGGCCATATTCCTGCACTGGAGGAACTCGAGTGCAAGGGGGGAGTTTGACCAACCAACATACGATTGCTTCACCCGCAAGCATCTCGGGCATTGGGCTGCATACCGGCGTGGAGGTAAGCATTCGCCTTCTCCCGGCTCCCGCCAACACGGGAATTGTGTTTCGAAGGACCGACCTGGAGGGATTCCTCATCGAGGCGACGGTAAAGCACGTGGCGCGTGTCGCCTACGCCACCAGCCTGATGAAGAAAGGCGTGCTCATTTCCACCACGGAGCACCTGCTTTCAGCCCTTGCCGCCTCGGGGGTGGACAACGTTTTCGTCGAGATCAACAACCTCGAACTGCCGATTCTTGATGGCAGCGCGCTTCCCTTCATGCGAATTCTTCGGCAAGCCGGCCTGCGGCGCCAGCGAGCGCGGCGAAATTACGTCAAGGTCATCAAACCCGTCGAAATCGTCGAAGGCGGGAAGCGCGTGGCGGTCTATCCCTCGGACACCTTCCGCGTCTCCTACCGGATCGCTTTCGCCCATCCGATGATTGGAGAGCAAGCGCTCGACTTCGTCCCCGCGCACGGCGATTATGAGGCGGAGATCGCCCCGGCGCGCACGTTCGGCTTCCTGGAAGAGGTCGAAATGCTGAAGAAGAACGGCCTGGTGAAGGGTGGCTCGCTGGCGAACGCCGTGGTCCTTTCCCGCGACGGCGTACTGAACCCCGAAGGCCTGCGCTTCCCCAACGAATTCTGCCGCCACAAGATCCTGGACATCATTGGCGATCTCGCGTTGCTCGGCCGGCCGCTGATCGGGCACGTGGAAGCCGACCGCGCCGGCCACGCCATGCACGTGAGTTTGGTGGACCGCCTGCTGCGCGAGAAAGATGCTTGCGAGATCGTCCACACGGACGGACACGCCGCCCCCCACCGGGACGCCGAACCCACTGAAATGGCCGCGCCGGTCGCCTAAGCCGCCGCAATCCAACCTTCCCCCGCTATCTCCTTCACGGCTCATTTGTTATACTTTGGCGTCGCGCTCAAGGTGCGTGGGCGCGGCTATTTGCGCCGCAGGGCGCATGATCGGCTTGGCCTGCGACAGGGGAAAGAACACCGCGGTCGAAGCAATCTTTCGGGGGGCGCATGAGCACGGTAGAGTTGGACAAGGAACATAGCGTTTATGAATCGATGGCCGCCCGCTTCGACGTGGCGGCGCAGAAGCTGAACCTCGATCCGGGGCTGACGAAGTACCTTCGCACGCCGAATCGGGAGCTCGTGGTGCATATCCCGGTCCTCTTAGACAACGGCAAGCTGGAGGTTTTCGACGGCTATCGCGTGCAACACAACATCGCGCGCGGTCCCTGCAAGGGCGGCATCCGCTACGCGCCGAACGTGACGCTCGACGAGATTCGCGGGCTGGCGGCGGAAATGACCTGGAAGTGCGCGGTGGTCAACATTCCCTTCGGCGGCGCCAAGGGCGGCGTCGTTTGCAGTCCCTCCAAGCTTTCGCCGGCGGAACTGGAACGGATCACGCGGCGGTACACGGCGGAGATTCTCGATTACATCGGCCCGGAACGCGATGTCCCCGCGCCGGACATGAACACCAGCGAGCAGACGATGGCGTGGATCATGGACACCTATTCCATGCACGTGCGCCACACGACGACGGCGGTCGTCACCGGCAAACCGCTCGACCTGGGGGGCTCGCTCGGGCGCCGCGAAGCCACCGGGCGCGGCTGCATGATCGTCACCGACCAGGCCCTGAAACGCTTCGGCCGCGAGCGTCAGCAGACGCGCGTCATCATCCAGGGCTTCGGCAACGTGGGTGGCCAGGCGGCGCGGCTGATGTACGAGGCGGGTTACAAAATCATCGGCGTAGGAGACATGTTTGGCGGCGTCTTCGACCCCAACGGGTTGGATATTGTCACGCTCACCGAATACTCCGCGCAGAACAAAACGGTGAAGGGCTTCCCGGGCGGCGTCAGCATCGAAACCATGGAACTGCTGGAACAGGACTGCGAGGTGCTCCTGCCTGCCGCCACCGAGAGCGTCATTACCAGCAAGAACGCCCACCGCATCAAGGCGCGCATCCTCACCGAAGGCGCCAATAGCCCCACCTCGGCGCCCGCCGATGATATCCTGTTCGAGCGCGGCGTTTTCGTGATTCCGGATATCCTCGCCAACGCCGGCGGCGTGACGGTGTCCTACTTCGAGTGGGTGCAGGACCGGCAGGGCTACTTCTGGCCGGAAGGAATGGTGAACGACCGGCTGAAGCACATCATGGTGGCGGCGTTCAACGAGGTCGTCCGCTACGGCGAGAAGCACAACGTCAACAACCGCATCGCCGCCTATATGCTGGCCATCGACCGCGTCGCCTCCACGGTGCGGCTGCGCGGGATTTATGCGTGAGGCGCTCGTGAGACGGCTCATGAGCGCTCTGAAAGGAGAATTCCGATGATTGACCCCCACATTCGGGAGGAATTGCTGGTCGCGCTTGACAACTTGCCGGAGGAGGCGCAGCGCCGGGTGGCAGAGTACGCGCGGACGCTGACGGCGCGTCAATCGCCCGGCTTTGCAACGAACGCACTGTTGCGATTGGCAGGCAGCATTGAGGCGTTAGACCTCAAGCAAATGGACGAGGCGATCCAGGAAGGTTGCGAAAAGGTTGACGTCGATGGCTGGTAGAATCCTTCTCGACACGAATATCGTCATCGCCTTGTTTGCCGAGGATTCTTCGGTCCGAGAACGAGTACGGCAGGCGGAAGAAGTTTTTCTTCCCAGCATTGTGTTGGGCGAGCTTTATTACGGGGCACAAAGATCGGCGAAAGTCCAAGCGAACCTGAGCCGAATCGACGAGCTTGCGGCAACCGTTCCGGTGCTACCCTGTGACATTGACGTAGCAAAACAATATGGTCTGATCAAGAACTCTCTTCGCGCGCGAGGTCGCCCTTTGCCGGAAAACGACATATGGGTTGCCGCTATCGCCCGCCAGCACGCGCTGTTTCTCGCGTCACGAGACCTGCACTTCAAGGAAATTGACGGACTCCAGCTTGAAAGCTGGTGAGTTTGTCTTTGAAAACGAGGGAGAAAAACAAGCCATGCCTGAAGCTGATAGCAACACGGAACAAAAAGAATTCTATCTTGATATTCCCGCAAAGAACCAAGCCTTTTTCCTGAAGGGTTCCGGAGCCTTGGACTGGGGAATTCAGAACCGCCTCTCGCGGATTTTCAACCCGCGTTCCGGCAAGACCGTCATGTTGGCGATCGACCACGGATATTTCCAGGGGCCGACGACGGGGCTGGAGCGTGTGGACGTGAGCATCGTCCCGCTCGTGCCTTACGCTGACGCGCTGATGCTGACGCGCGGCATTCTGCGCTCCTCGATTCCCTCCGCCTCGCGCAATGCCGTCGTCCTGCGCGCCAGCGGCGGCCCGAGCATCCTGAAGGAGCTCTCTAACGAACAGATCGCCATGGACATGGAAGACGCCGTGCGGCTCAACGCCTGTGCTGTCGCCGTGCAGGTTTTTGTCGGCGGCGAGTTTGAGACGCAATCGATTCACAATCTGACGCGCCTGGTGGACATGGGCAATCGCTACGGCGTGGCAGTGCTGGGCGTGACGGCGGTGGGCAAAAGCATGACGCGCGACGCGAAGTATTTGCGACTCGCGGTGCGCATTTGCGCCGAACTGGGCGCGCATTTCGTCAAGACCTACTATTGCCCGGAAGGCTTCGGGACGGTGACGGCCTCCTGTCCGGTGCCCCTGGTGATGGCGGGCGGAAAGAAGCTCCCCGAACTCGACGCGCTCAAGATGGCGGCGAGCGCCGTCCAAGAGGGCGCCTCGGGCGTCGATATGGGCCGCAACATTTTCCAGTCCGACGCGCCGGTGGCGATGATTCAGGCGGTGGGCAAAGTCGTGCATGAAGGCATGAGGCCCGAGCACGCCTTCGATCTCTACCAGACGCTGAAGAACGAAATGAAAGTCGAAGCGCCCGTGGGGCGGTAGCCGTGGCATTCTGACTTGCCGGGGGCAGGCTGCCGGTCTGAAACCCGGCGCTCCCTTTGAGTGCCGCTCAATTGCTGTGCGCCCCTGCCCTCTCCCTCGGGGAGAGGATATTCGCTCGCCCACAGCGGTCGGAGGGGTGAGGACCCATCATCACGATGTCCGGTCAAACCGCATTCCAAATACTTCGCGATGGCGCACCGAACCTCAGCGTCGGCATGCTCACTGCGAATCTGCTCGCGCTGGGGTCGGAACTTAGGCTACTCGAACGCACGGGCGTCAAGCTCGTCCACATCGACGTGATGGACGGCTGTTTCTGTCCCATGATGACCGTCGGGCCGCCGTTCATCAAGGCGCTCAAGACGCCGCTCCTCAAAGACGCGCACCTGATGATCGACGAGCCGCTGGAGAAGCTGGCGGAATACGTCGCGGCGGGCGCCGACATCATCACCATTCACCCGGAAGCGTGCTCGCATCCGCATCGCGCCCTTCAGCAGATGCGGAGTCTGACGAACGCCAACGATCCCGCGCGGGGCATCGTGCGCGGCGCGGCGCTGAATCCCGGAACTCCGCTGGAAGTTCTGGAGCCGCTGCTGGACGAACTCGAGTTCATTCTGCTGCTCGCTGTGAATCCGGGCTGGGGCGGGCAGAAGTTCATTCCCGCAACTTTCAAGCGGATCGCCCGGACGAAGCAGATGATCGCGGACTCGGGAAGGGAGATTCTGCTCGGCGTTGACGGTGGAATCACCAAAGCCAATATCGCCGAGGTGGCTCGCACCGGCGTCGACTTGATTGTGACCGGCAGCGCCGTCTTTGACCGCAAGAGCCCGGAGGAAAACGCCCGGTTCATGCTGGAAGCGATCAAATCTTGAAGTCTGGATTCGGATTTCTGAAGTCAGAGAATTAATTTCGGCTTATAAACAATATGGAAAATCGCTGGAAAGACGGGGAAGCGTCTCAATTCATCGGCAGGTATGCCGCGCAATGGGGCGAAGACTTGGCGCTGCGAGCCTACGCGAGCCGCCTGCTGGGCGCCGAGGAAGCTCTGGTCCTGCATGGCGGCGGCAACACCTCCGTCAAGGGCGCGCACACCAACCTGCTGGGGGAGAAAATCCCGGCGATTTACGTCAAGGCTTCCGGCCACAATATGGCGGCGATCGAGCCGGCGGGATTTCCCGAGCTCGACCTAGAGTACCTGCGCAAGCTGCGTACCCTCGCCTCCCTCACCGACGACGCGATGATAGGGGAATTTCGAACCCACCTTCTCGCGGCGGACGCCCCGCTACCCTCGGTGGAAACCCTCGTTCACGCGTTTCTGCCGCAGCGTTACATCGACCACACTCACGCCGACGCGATCCTGACGCTCACCAATCAGCCGGACGGCGAAGCGCTGGTCCGCGAAGCGCTGGGCGATTCGGTAAATGTCCTGCCCTACTACTGCCCGGGATTCAAACTCGCCAAGGCGGTAGCGGCGGCATTTGAGGCGCATCCGCGGGCGCGCGGCATGGTCTGGCTGAAGCACGGCATCACGACCTGGGGCGCCACGGCGCACGAATCTTACCAAGCGATGATCGAGCTCGTAAGCCTCGCGGAAGCCTTCATTGCGCGGCGCGCCACGAAACTGCTGAGCGTCACGAGCAGCACGCCCCTCGAAGCCGCCCAAGAGTGCGCCGCCAAGGTCGCGCCGGTTCTTCGCGGGCTGCTTGCCGAGAAATCCGACGACCCTGACCGCCCCTTGCGCCGCGTCATCCTGCAATCTCTCATCACGCGTCAGGCACTCGACTTCGTCGATTCTGACCGGGGGCGCGAGCTGGCGCTGACTCCGCCACTCACTTCCGATCACTTGATTCGGACCAAGGCGTTCCCGCTGTGGGTCGATTCGCCCGCCTACGACGACCCGGCTCGGCTGCGCGAGCACCTCTCGAAAGCGGTGCAGGACTACTCCGCGCGCTATCGCGCTTACGTTGAGAGGTACTCGGCGCAGATTCCCGAAGGTCTCCACCGCCTCGATTCCCTGCCCCGCGTGGTGCTCCTGCCCGGCCTGGGCGCACTCTGTGCGGGCAAGGACGCCAGGGCCGCACGGATCGCGCGGGATATCACCGCCCACACGCTGGCCGTGAAAGCGAGCGTGGCCGCGATGGGAAGCTACGAGGGGCTGCCGGAGGACGAGCTTTTCAAAATGGAATATCAGCCCTTCCAGCACGCCAAGCTGGGTCCGGCCGCAGAGCTGCCGCTCGCCCGGCAGGTTGCGATCATCACCGGCGCGGCGGGCGCCATCGGCTCGGCGATCGCCGAAGAGCTTCTCGCCAACGGCTGCCATGCGGCGTTGACGGACCTCCCCGGCGCGGCGCTGGAAAGCCTGGCAACGGACCTGGAGGCCCGATATCCCGCCCAGGTCGTCGCAGCACCCATGGACGTTACCAGCCCCGCCTCCGTCGCCTCCGCGTTTGATGCCGCGATCCGCGCCTGGGGCGGCGTGGATCTGGTCATCGTCAACGCCGGCATCGCCATGGTCTCTTCCCTCGCGGAGATGAAGCTTGAAGCCTTCCAAAAACTCGAGCGCGTGAACCTGGAAGGCACGCTGACCGTCTTGAGCGAAGCGGCGCGGCATTTCCGCCTACAGGGGACGGGCGGCGACATCGTTCTGGTTTCCACGAAAAACGTCTTCTCACCTGGCCCCAAGTTCGGCGCTTACAGCGCCACCAAGGCTGGCGCGCATCAACTGGCGCGCATCGCCAGCCTGGAACTGGCGGAGTTCGACGTACGCGTGAACATGGTGGCGCCCGACGCCATCTTCTCTCACGGCGGTCGCAAGTCCGGATTGTGGGCGGAGGTCGGCCCCGACCGCATGCGCGCCCGCGGCCTCGATGAGAAGGGTCTGGAGGAATACTACCGCCAGCGGAACCTTCTCAAGGCCACCGTAACCGCCGGGCACGTCGCCAAGGCCGTCCTCTTCTTCGCCACCCGCCAGACGCCGACCACTGGGGCGACCATCCCCGTGGACGGCGGCCTGCCCGACGCCACGCCGCGCTAATCCGTCGAATTCGAGCTGGTTGAAATCTGAACTCGGGAAAGGTATACTCCGGCCCGTTTGTGCCCCCGGATGTTTTGAGCTCACTCATTCATTAGCGTGCGGATCTGCTGTCGTGAGGTGGCCTATGGGAAGCAGCCCGGATAATCCTCTATCCGCGAGACCTCCTGTAACCGTCACACCCAGCCAGTTGATCGAGCTGCAGAAGCTGGCGACGGCCAAGCGGATTCAAGTCGGAGCGAATTGGTTCTTCTGGATTGCCGGCCTTTCGCTCGTCAACTCGGTGATCGCACTGGCCGGCGGGGGGACGCGATTTGTCCTCGGTCTGGGCATCACGCAAGTGGTGGACGCTATCGCGCAACAAGCCAACATGGGAAAGGGCGTTCCGCTGGTCGTCGATCTTGTCGCCGCGGGAATATTCGTCCCCTTTGGCTTGCAGGCGCGGAAGCGCCAAAACTGGGCGTTCCTCGTCGGCATGATCCTCTACGCGCTGGATGGACTGCTGTTTGTCCTGGTCAAAGACATCCTGGGGATCGGCTTTCACCTCTTTGCACTCTTTTTTATCTACAAAGGGATGAAAGCCAACGAGCAGCTCGGCGCCTTGGAGCGCGGCGCGTTGCCGTGAACTCTCCACCCTCGCTGCTTCCGGGGCCATTCCGCCCGTCTGGAAGGGCTTCCCGCATTGACACACCGAAATGTTACAATCGCAGTCGATGGTGAAGAGTGCTTCCGGGCTGACCCGTGTGATCGGCATCGACCCCGGACTCAACCTGACCGGCTACGGAGTGATTGAGTGCCGCGGCCGGGAAGTGCAGTTGCTCGAAGCCGGAGTGATCCGCCTGCCGCGCAGCAGTGGCAATAATCTTCCCGCGCGGCTGGAATCACTCTTCTCGGAATTGCGTGAAGTCATTGAAGAATTGCGCCCGCAGGCCATGTGCCTGGAAGAGGTCTACTCCCATGCCGAATACCCGCGTACGTCGATCCTGATGGGCCACGCGCGCGGAGTGATTTGCCTGGCGGCCCGGATGGCGCGAATTCCGGTCCTGAGTTTTTCCGCCAAGCGCATCAAGCAGGCCGTCACCGGCAACGGCAACGCCAGCAAGGAGCAAGTGCAGCGCTCGGTCCAGCAGCTCTTTCACTTGGCCCAGGCGCCCCACCCACCGGATGTGGCGGATGCGCTGGCCGCGGCCGTGTGCTATGCGAATGCGGCGCGACGTGCGGACGGGCGGCGGTAGGGTAGGGTTTTGCCCTCCCGGGGGCTTGCTGTAGCGGCGATGTCCTCATCGCCGTCCTCGTCTTTGTTCATGGCTTCGGCGGTCAGAGACCGCCGCTACAGTCGCGGGAAGAAGGAGAAACGTCCTGATTTCGGAACTTACCGGCGAAGTCTTGTACGAGCGGATCCAGCGCAATGCCCTTCTGGTGCGCGTGGACTCGCTCTGCTACGAGGTCTTTGTGCCGTCCGGGATCGCCTCGCGGCTTCGCCAGATGCCGGAGGACGCGCGCACCAATCCGGTCACGATTTACACGATCTATTACATTGACGGCGCGGTGGGCGGCGGCCACCTGACACCGAAACTCGTCGGCTTTCTCGATCCGCTCGACCGCGAGTTCTTTGAAGTGTTCACGACCGTACCCGGCGTCGGCTTCATGAAGGCGCTCAAGTGCCTGGTGCGGCCGATCAACGAAATCGCGCTGGCGATCGAGCGCAACGATGCGCTGTTTCTGGAGGAGCTGCCGTTCATCGGCAAGAAAACCGCGGAGCGCATCGTCACCGAACTGCGCGGCAAGATGGCAAAGTTCGCGCTCGCGCACAAGGAAGAGCCGCTGTCGATCGAGCGTGAGTCGGCCTCGGAGCTGAAGCAGGAGGCCATCCAGGTTCTGACCCAGCTCGAGTACTCGCGCGGCGAAGCCCAGCGCATTGTGGAGGCCACTTTCGCCCGGCACAAAAACCTGAAAACCGTGGAAGATTTTCTGCGGAAAGTGTTCGAGCAACAGCAGTCAGATACAGAACAATTGTGAATGGTGAATTGTGAATTGGGGACCGACTTGCAACTGGGTCTCGGACAGCCTGAAGATTTGATTTCACCTCTTCACTATTCACCATTCACTATTTACTATTCCCTGCTCTTATGTCGCGAGTGCGCTTAGTATCACCGGATCTGATCTCGAAGGAAGAGGAGAGCTTCCATCGCACTCTTCGCCCGCCGACGCTCGAGGAGTACGTCGGCCAGAAGAAAGTCGTGGAGAAACTCTCCATCGCGCTGGAGGCCGCGCGCCGGCGGAGTGAAGCGCTCGAGCATACGCTGTTTTACGGCCCGCCTGGACTGGGCAAGACCACGCTCGCGTACATCATCGCCAACGCGATGAACTCCAAGATCACCACCACGTCCGGCCCGGCGCTCGAACGCACCGGCGATCTGATGGGTATCCTCACCAATCTCGCCGAGGGCGATATCCTTTTCATCGACGAGATCCATCGCCTGCCCGTAAACATCGAGGAATTCCTCTACCCGGCGATGGAAGATTTCAAGGTGGACTTCGTCGTGGACAAAGGAATGTTCGCTAAGACCATCAACGTGCCGCTCAAGAAGTTTACGCTGCTGGGCGCCACGACGCGGGCGGGATCACTTTCCGCGCCGCTGCGCAACCGCTTCGGGCTGTTCTTTCACCTCGATTTCTACTCGCCCGCGGAATTGGAGCAGATCATTGTCCGCTCGGCGGGAATTCTGAACGCGAAGCTGGAGAAGACCTCCGCTCACGAGATTTCCCGGCGCGCGCGCGGCACGCCACGCATCGCCAACCGCCTGCTGCGCCGCGTGCGCGATTACGCCGAGGTCAAGGCCGATGGCATGATCTCTCCGGAAGTAGCCCACGACGCGCTCAAGTTGGAGGGCGTCGACGAGATGGGGCTCGACGATCTGGACCGGAATTTTCTGGGCACCATCATCCGGATGTACCAGGGCGGGCCGGTGGGAGTGGAAGCAATCTCCGCCACCTTGAACGAAGAGGTGGACACGCTGGTGGATATGGTGGAGCCGTTCCTGCTGCAGCAGGGCTTCATCAGCCGGACCAAGAGCGGCCGCAAAGCCAACGAGGCGGCCTACCGGCACTTGGGCCTGAAGCCCCCCGCCGGACGCGAGCAGGCTCTGTTTGAGTGACCGCGTCACCAGGCGCGAGTTCTCAAGGCGCATCGATGCTAGAGCAAGAAGCCTTAACCTCATCCATTGGTGAGATCCACCGGCTGATTCGGGAGCGGATCGCGCCCCATTTCCCCGACCTGGCGCAGTGCGATTCCACGGCCGAACTCGAATCGCATGCCGTGTACCGATCGCTTGCGGACGCGATCGCCGCGATTTTTGAAACGCCGGAGGTTGGTGATTTCAGCCGAACTGCCACTCCGTCCCGCCCCAGCTATCGTTTCATCGCCTGGAACCTGGAGCGCGGAATCGAGTTTGAAGGGCAGCTCGAAGCCTTCCGTACCCATCCTTATCTCAAGACCGGCGATGTCTTCCTGCTCTCAGAAACCGATGTCGGAATGGCCCGTTCGCAGAATCGGGGTGTGGCCCAGGAACTGGCCGCCGAACTTGGAATGCACTTTGCCTTCGTCCCCTGCTATCTGAACCTCTCTAAAGGGTCAGGGGTCGAGTACGACGTGGAAGGGGAAAACGCGCTGGGCCTGCACGGCAACGCTATTCTCAGCCGCTATCCCATCCGGAGCGTGCGCCCGATTCACCTGGAAAACGGTATCGATAAGATGGCCGGGCGAGAGAAGCGGCTGGGCCGGCAGACCGTCCTTGCCGCCACGATCGACTTCCCGAACCTGTGTGCCAAGGCGGTCTGCGTCCATCTGGACGCCAATTCCACACAACGTCATCGCGCCGAGCAGATGCGTCGAGTGCTCGACGCGCTCGATGCGGACGCCCCCGTCATCATCGGCGGGGACTGGAACACTACAACCTACAACTCTTCCCGAGCCTTTCACTCAATTGCGGGTTTCTGGCTGCGCGTGTTCATGGGCGTGAATCACGTCATTCACAACCACTACCTTCATCCCTACAACCGCTTTGAACGCGATCTGTTTGCGTTGCTGGAAGAGCGGGGATTTGACTATCGCAGTTGCAACCGGATCGGTGAGTACACGATCTCCTACGACGTGAACGATCCGAAGACCCGGAAGAATCTCGGCGAGTGGGTTCCGGCATGGTGCTTCCCTTTCATCCGTTGGGCCTTGCGCGATCACGGCGGAAAGTGCCCACTGAAGATTGACTGGTTCGCTACACGCGGCATTCAATGCGAGAATCCTGTGGTGATCCACGATCTGCGTGAGGGGCGGGCGATCCAGCTCTCGGACCACGACGCGATCGGAGTGGACGTCGCGGCCGGCGGGTAGCGACCTCTGCACAACGGACAAACCGCGGACGACGAGACTTCACTGACGTGAGCAAGGATCCCCGTATTCCGATCGGGAAGGGCACGAAGCGAGTTTACCTTTCGCTGGGATCGAATCTCGGCGACCGCGCAGCGCAGATTGGGAGAGCTCTCCATGAGCTGAATGCGGCCGGCATCGAAGTGATTCAGATTTCCGCGCAGTACAGAACCGAACCCGTAGACTATCGTGCTCAATCCTGGTTTACTAACTGCGTCGCCGAGGTTCACACAAACCTGATGCCACTCCAATTGCTCAGAGCGCTCCAATCCATCGAGCGTGGATTGGGACGGAAGCGTGGTCTGCCCAAAGGGCCGAGGCCGATCGATATCGACATTCTCTTTTTTGAGAACGCTGTCGTGCGGTCGGCAACACTGACGATTCCGCATGAGCGACTGGCGGAACGGAAATTCGTCCTGGTTCCGCTGCGCGAAATTGCGCCCAACTTGCGTCATCCGGTCACGCAGCAGACGGTGGTCGAGATGCTTAGCCAGACGCGGGACACGAGCAAGGTCATCAGGCTGAAAGCTGAAAGTTGAGGGGAGAAAATCAAAGGGTGGGCAGGCTCCCAAAATTCGAAACTCCGCACTACATTGCGATTGAAGGGCCGATCCGCGTCGGCAAGACGAGCCTCGCCGACATCCTGTGCAAACGGATGCACGCCACTCGGCTGCGCGACGTCGAGGACAATCCTTTCCTGGAAGGCTTCTACTCAGACCAGCCGGGCGCGGCGTTCAAAGCCCAGATGTATTTCCTCCTGCATCGCTTTGAACAGTTGGTCGCTCTCGATCTCGCCGCGCCCGGCAGGCAACCTGTCGTGAGCGATTACATGTTCGAGAAGGACAAGCTCTTCGCTTATATGAACCTGGAGAACACCGAGCTCAAGCTGTACAACGGTTACTATGAGCGCTTCGCCGAGCAACTCCCGGTGCCGGATTTGGTGGTATACTTACAGGCGAAGCCGGAGACGCTCCGCCGGCGCATCACCAAGAAGAACGTGCCGATGGAGCATCAGATCTCCGACGAGTACCTGGAAGAAGTGGTGAAAGCGTACGAGCACTTCTTCTTTCATTATAAGAGGAGCAACCTGCTCGTCGTGGACACGTCCGAGATCGATTTCATCGACCGGAACGAGGACCTGCGTGAGTTGCTCCGCCGGCTGAGTCAGCCGGTGCAAGGCACGCAATACTTTTTGCCGCTTGGATCCGCCGCGACGGACTGAGACGGACGCGATGATAAGACCAAACCCCGCGGGGCACGAGCCGCACGGGGACAGAAAAGTTCAAGCCCTCTCTGCCCAGGCCAGTGGGGACCCGCTCGGGGCCCCGGGCACTCGCGCGATGAGCGCCGGTGAAAAGCCCTGCGGCAGAGAGGGTTTTTCTATTTGTGATCTCGAATTTGCGATTTCGCGTTATCGAGGCTCGCTGGTGCAATCGCGGAATTTGATTGCTGCCTGCGCCCGAGCTCTGAGTCGAGTTGTTGGAATTAATGCTGGAATCTGAGTGTTGAGATTGGAAATCTTTGGGAGGTAACGCCATGGACCTGAAACCCGAGGCCGTGAGCAAGATGACTGTTCCCCTCATCCTCGACCGCAAGCTGCGCGGCGAGCGAATCGTCTGCCTGACTGCCTACGACTACCCAACGGCGCGCCTGGTGGACGAGGCGGGCGTGGATCTGATCCTGGTGGGCGACTCGCTGGCGCAAGTCGTGCTGGGTTACGATTCCACGGTTCTCGTCACACTCGAAGAAGTGCTCCACCACTTCCGTGCCGTCCGCCGCGCGGTGCGGCGGGCCCTGCTGGTCGTTGACCTGCCCTACGGAACCTATCACGAATCCGACGAGGCCGCGCTGCATACGGGTATCCGCGCTCTCAAAGAAGGA
>JBEKUI010000105.1:0-13786 GCA_049515175.1 Terriglobia bacterium | reverse complement strand
CCATAAAGGACCCATTAATTGCTGCGCGGAGAGCGATTCAGCATAACGTGCTGAATTTTCAAGCAGTTCCCATATGGAATCATAAGTTCCTATACAGCACCCTGGGGGGGGTGACGTGTCACCCCTGCAGCCGGCGCACAGCGCCGAAACCCCGGCGAAGCCGCGCAGCGCCCCTTGTGGTGCGAAAACAAGGCGCGCCAAGCCATCCGGCACAGTTGAATCAACAGCCGCGCCAGCATCACGGATGCAACTAGGGAGGCCAGCAAGACGATCCACAAACCCGCTGGCGACACGAAGGCGCGCCAGAGCACCCACGTGCAGAAGAATACAAACAAGCCGTTGCCGAGAAAGTCGGGCCACTCCAGAATCGGGTGCCGCTCGCGGTAAGCCGTGGGACGATACGGTCCAATTCCAGGCTTGGGGTGCGTTCCTACGGAGATTTGGTGTGCCAGGGTACGTGCGTCGACGGCCTCCCAAAACTCCTTGGGCGAGTAAGGCCGTGGTGAATAGAAGGCCCAATGGCGAGGGCCATTAACGAAACGAACCAAACGGCGAAGGAAATTCTTCATTTGAGACCATCTTGCCTCCGCCCTTTGAGGGTGGGGGCACGTCGCGGAGGTTGCATCCCAAAATATTTTTTGTCAAACGGCTGACAAAGCCGGTGGTGTCCTATACCCGCTTCCCTATGGGGACAACGGGCCTTTTCGTCGGTGATCGTTGTAAATATTTGTATCTAAAAGTGATATCTCGCTTTTTGCCTCCGAAATGGGCTGAAATCCAATGGAGAGGCCGGTTTGTTTGTCAGCCGTTTGACAGAAAAGAAAGTTCGACTTATGAATTCCTATGATCGGGCAATCCGTCCAAACCTCTGCCTTGAGGGGCCAAGTGGGTTGGCCGGTCGTGATTTGTGAGAACGAATCGCCTGGAGGCCCATAGCGAAATGCAAGACTGGCGGGGGATAGGCCAAAAGGGAAAATCGGCGAGGCAGCATGAATTACCAATTTGAGGCACTGATAGATAGTAGTGAAGCGGCAAAGCTTTTGGGTATTCACCCAAAGACGCTGCAAAATATGGCGCGACACGGCAGAATTCCCGGAATTCGGATTGGGAAATACTGGCGTTTCCGTATATCTGAGATCGACCGCTGGCTTCAGGTTGAGGTAAACTGTCCGGGCTATGCGTACCGCCAACACGAGGAGGTTAAACCGTGAGGCGAGTACGTTATCAGTTCGGAAGTTTGGAGATCGTGGAAGGTGCGAAACAGGACGTATGGACGTTTCGCTTTTATCAACCCGGAGCCGATGGGAAGCGCCAGTACCGGCGCATTCGCGTTGGCACCACGGAACAGTACCCGACCGAAACCGCAGCGCTGAAGGCTCTGGAAGGGCTGCGGCTTTCGGTCAACAGCGGAAAACTTCAGGTGGCAAATCCCACGTTCGGAGCGGTCATCGAACGATATCAAAGGGAGGAGTTGCCGGAGAGATTCTCCACACGGGTCAGTTACAAATCGCTCTTGAAAAGGTGGGTTCAACCGAAGTGGGGGGATCTTCCGCTCAATGAAATTCGCACGCTGGAAGTTGAACACTGGCTCAAGTCGATGACCCTAGCACCTAAAACCAGGGCCAACATTCGCAACCTCATGCATGTGATTTTCGAGTGCGCCCGCCGGTGGGAGCTCGTCAAGGCGAGCAATCCTATCGAGCTCGTTCGCCAGAGCGGGCGGCGGCAAAAGTTCCCGAGGCGGCTCACGATTGAGGAGCTTCGGCGGCTGCTCGCGCAACTAGACCAGCCGTCCAGCACTATGGTAATCCTGGCGGCCTGCCTGGGTCTGCGTGTGGGTGAAATCCTCGGCCTACAGTGGGGTGATGTTGACCTCCTGAACGGGACTCTCGATGTTCGCCGGTCGGTCTATCAGTACCACGTCGGACCGGCGAAAACGCCGTATTCCGAGGCGGCATTGCCGCTGGCACCGGAACTTGTTTCGGCGTTGGGCAACTGGCTGGCACAGGCCAAGTACCGCTCCGAAGCGGACTTCGTGTTTCCTTCCACGAGGGGCGGGCCTCGGGATGCCGACAAGCTCCGGGAGAAAGTTCTACAACCGGCAGCGGATCGGGCCGGGATCGGCAAGATCGGCTGGCACAGCTTGAGGCACTCCTTCGCCACGGCATTGGATGTGGCGGGGGCGCGCATGAAGGTGGCTCAGGAGCTGATGCGCCACTCCAGCATTACCACCACGATGGACATTTACACGGGGACGGTTGAACGGGACAAAAGAGAAACCGCCGGGCGGGTTGCCACGGCGGTTTTAGGAAACGTTCAGTGATACAGCACCCAAACAAACCCAAATTCGTTGGAGCCAATCACCGTAACTTTATGAGAGCTTTGGTTGCGGGGGCTGGATTTGAACCAGCGACCTTTGGGTTATGAGCCCAACGAGCTACCAGACTGCTCCACCCCGCGCATTGAGTATAGCTGGACAGCAGCCCGCTGCCAAGTTCTTTTTCTGCTAAAAGCTGGCGTAGGGCAGGGAAGTCATGGGTTCAGTTTGGCCTGAGCGATTGGCTATTTTTTGTAACAGTTTGTAACAAATCTCCGAAGAGAACTTATTCCAAGGCTCGCGCGGCTTCACGCCTGGCTATGTTGACGTGAGTGTGGAGTTCAGTTGTCTTCTCGTCTGCGTGGCTCAGGTACATCCGCGCCGCCTTCAGATCACTTGTAGTACAGATTCGAAATTTGTTCCACATCCGGCCAAGGGCATGGGGGCTTCCTAAAAGTAGACCAACGAACACTCAATTGGAAACCACCCGCACTGCTACCAGCGAGGCTTTGCCGGGGACGTAGTTCTCAACTGTAGTTTCAAGGAGAGCCTGGAAATAGGCGGGAGGCGTCCTTCGGTCAGGCGACAGCGCGACCAAGGCTTTGCGGAGTTCGGGCAACCGCTCCGCGCTCGTCAGGTATTCGATGGCTGCTTGAGAACCCTGCGTGTAGATACCGTAGACGAGCAAGATGCGATTCTCTTTCCTTTCGTTGGGCAGCATCAGGACTAGCGCGTAGTCGCGGGTCAGGTGGTTAGTGACCAGATCGAACTCTGGTTTGTAGACAGGCTTCTCACCAGGGCGGGGATTCTTGTTCAGAATGACGCCGGCTTGGAAACGGAAACCTTCGGGAGTTAGGAAGACCCTGCCGCTCCAGGGCTGATTGCCGCCGAGCAGGATGGCGTTGCCACGTTTGATTTCCTCGAAGGTGACCAGCCGTGACTGTTGCAGGCGGCACTTCTGGCCGACACGTGAGAACAACTCGAAAAAGTTTAAGAGCCCCACAGTTTCACCTACCGCAGTGAAGTCGGTGGAACTGGGGACGAAGCGGAATCGCTTCAACTCTCGAAAATGTATGGTGTCGCGGAACTCCGGGAGTTCCTCTTTGGAGATTTCGTGACTGTTCGCCAAGGTCTGGGTGCTGTCCCCGTCGTGGGCCGCTCGCAGCAGAGGATGGTTCGGAATGACGATCATGGGCGGATCCGCGGGTGGCAGGAAGGGTTCCCAAAACCACTCCAGCTCTTCCTGCAACCTTAGAGGGGATCGCGCAGCTTGTTCCGTCTGTGATCGCTCACGGATTAGGAGAAAAACCAGTATCGCGCAAGTTGCCGCCAGTCCGAGGATGAGCGCGTAATGGAATTGTTCACGCCTGCGCGGTGCTGTGCCAACCTGGGCCTCTTGTTCAACCGGGGTAGTTGTCTCCGCCATCGCGGCTTTGGCAAAGACAGGTACGTAGTGCCCCAGAGGCAGTTCAATACGCAACGGGCTGGTCTTGCCCTCTTCCTCGTAGTACTTCTTCAGAGCGCGACGGATGTCGTGCGCCTGCACGCGCACAATGGGATCATCTTGCGGATTGAAATCGGACCCTCGGCCGTAAACCTCCAAGCCGATGAGATACTCGTTCAGTTTCTCGCCACTGCCTAGGAATGTCTGTTCCGAGACAAATTCCAGAAACCGACTCTTCTTGGGGGCATTCGCAAAATGTCTACTCTGAATGACTCGCCGGAGCTCTTCTCTTTTTTCGAAAAGGGAAATAGGTTCCGTCGCGGGGCTGTGTTGAACAACCATTTCCGCCCCCCAGCTCGGGGTAAGCTATAAAGCCGACTCCAGCGTGGGATAAACCCGCAAGCAACTTGCTGTACGGAAAAATACCACTCGATGTTGGGGAGGTCAAGGTCACCTCCTCGGCCACAGGACATTTTGCACCCCCGGCGCTAACGGTTATTGGCCTCGTTATTCGCTGTTAACACCCGACCGGCTTGGGTTGTCGGCTTCGGCACTTTCGGCCGAATAAATGTCTGTTTTTGGAACAACAAAAAGTCCGCCGGGCATCGTTTCGAATGACGGGGGGAAAAAAGTGAGGTGAGGATCTTGGGTCCCCACGAATATCAACCCAGTCCCACACATTTGAAACCACTTACTGTCTCATTCGACCTGAATGCTCCACGTTAACTGCTCCTGTAACAGGCATTACCTTGAGAACCTGCGGGTGCACGCGTAGAAACAGGTCGTAATGCTTTAGTTGTACTCGGGGAGCCAATGGAGTTTGATTTCGTGTATCTGAGCCCCAATCAAGGCAGCCACCCGAGTTTCGCCAGCCGTGACATGCACGAAAGGGATGCTCGCCGAACCCACTCTCCGTCCCTGGGTGAGGGTCCGGACGAGGATCCTCCCATCGACTCAAAGGGTTGAAACGCAATGAGAAAGCACGAAAATTGACTTCGCGAGGTTTAGAAAATGATTCGCCAAAAAATTCGTGGAACGTTGCCCAGCGTGATAGTTGAAGGACTCTTCTTGGGAGTGTTCTTGATCGGGATCTTGGCGCTGCCAGCAAGAGCACAATTCACGGCCGGCACAATCCTGGGAACGGTAACGGATCCCAGCGGTGCAGCAATACCCAACGCTGCCGTCACGGCATCCAACGTGGAGACCGGCTTCGCCCGCAGCGTTAAGACCGATCAGGCCGGGAACTATACCCTCCCGAACATGCCGCTCGGCAGATACCGGGTGAAGGCCGAAGCGCCTAACTTCAAAACCGGCCTGAGCAGTCCCTTCACACTCATCGTCGATCAAAAACAGCGCTCTGATTTCAAGCTGGAACTAGGCACGGTGTCGCAGGTGGTCGAAGTCACCGGTGTCGGCGCCACGCTGCTCCAGACCGAAGCTCCGGACATGAACCAGATCGTCCAGGACAAGGAGATCCGAGGGCTGCCGCTCAACGGGCGAGATTTCCTGTCTCTTCTGCTGCTTTCGAACGGCCTGCAGGACACTTCCAATGACCAAGGGGGCGCAACGACGAACGTTACGTTCGCCGTGAACGGCATGCGCCCGGAGGCCAACTCGGTCACGCTCGATGGCATCGAGATGTCCACGATCCGCGAGTCCGACGTGGATATGCGGCCCAACATCGACGCCATCAGTGAGTTCAAAGTGTTGACCTCGGCCCATTCAGCGGAGTACGGCCACACCGCCGGAGGCGTCATTTCCATTCAGTCGAAAAGCGGCACCAATACCTACCACGGCAGCGCGTATGAGTTCTTCCGCAACGACGCCCTGAATGCCACGAACTTCTTCACGGAAGCCGACCCGCTGGATCCCAGTTCCACAAAGTTCCGGGCGCCCCTCAAACTAAATATGTTCGGCGGGACGTTCGGTGGACCGATCAAGAAGAACAAAACGTTCTTCTTCGCAGACTATCAAGGTTACCGCATCCACAAAGTCAACACGGCCTATGCGGTCGTGCCGGCGGAGGCGATCCGCGAAGGAGACTATTCCTCCTTGATTCCGCCGGAAGTTTTGCTCGATCCGAGCAAGTTTTCGATTTGGGATACGAGCACGGGATGGGGAATCTTCGACCCGGCGACGGGCAGCACAGAAGTGTTCCGCGACCCGAGTCGTGCGACTCCCAGTAACCCCGAGGGGTTCAACATCATTCCTCGCGACCGTTTTCATCCCCTCGGTTACGCGCTCATGAACAGCTACCCGCTCCCCAATCTCCAAAATAACCTCAAAGGGAACTACTTCATCCGGCAGCCCTCGCAAAGCGGGACCGACGAAGCTGGGCTTCGAATCGATCACACCCTTTCCGCTAAGAACAACCTGTTCGTCCGCTACCGCTGGAACGACACGCTCGGAAAGACCGCCGATCCCCTGGCGCGCTCTGACGGCCCCATGCCGGGGATCGGGCTGGAAACAGGTGTGGAATCGCGTGGCATCGTCGGGGGTGGGCCTTCCCGGGACCGCAACAATAACATGGTCGTTTCCGACGTTCACATCTTCAATCCCACGACCATCAACGAGGCTCGCTTCGGGTTCGCCTACTATCGCCTGGACACCCTGGCGAATGCCTATGGGATGAATCTGGCGCAGAAGTTTGGGCTGCAGGACATCAACGTCGGCCCACTTTACTCGGGCCTGCCCATCATTTACATGAGCAATTACACGAATATTGGCGGGGACGATTTCAAGCCCCTGTATTTCCGGGAGAGAAGCTGGCAATTCAATGACAACGTGACTTTGATGAGGGGAAGGCACGCTTTCAAAACGGGCTTCGAGTATCGCCCCCGGAGCCAGGACAACTACTACACCCTCTTCCCCGCCAGCGCCTGGTATTCGGGGAATGACGCTACGTCCTATTCCCGATGGTGGTGGAACTCCGGCGACGACGTTGCCGACATGTTGATCGGGATGCCGTGCTGTGGATACCACGGCCGCCGCTTTGGCAGTCCGGCACTCAAGGATCGCGGCTACAGCTTCTTCCTGCAGGACGATTGGAAGGTCACCGACAAACTCACGCTGAATCTGGGAGTCCGCTACGAGTACGTCACGCCGTTCTTCAGCCCCACGAATGAAATCTCCATCTTCGATCTGGGCCAAAACAAGCTATTGATCGCGGGTAAGGAGGGAGTTTCGCGCTACATCGTTCAGCCCGACCAGAATAATTGGATGCCGCGCGTGGGCCTGGCGTACAAATTGGGCCCCAAAACTTCGCTGCGCGCCGGGTTCGGTGTTTTCTTCGATCCCGAGAACGCCAAGCGCGACGACGTAAAGTTCAACCCTCCTTTCTATCGCGGCTACTCAACCTGGGAAACCTGGGATTTTTGGTCACCCACGGCGCCACCCTTCGACGACCCGGGCAGCTACCCCACCGGTTACGACACCATGAACCTCGACCTCCACCTCAGAACCGGTTACTCGGAACAGTACAACTTTGCTGTCCAGCGCGAACTTCCCTGGGGACTGTTGTTTGAAGCCGCCTATGTGGGATCCCAAGCTCACAAGCTTGCCTACCGGTTCAATTACAACCCGAAGGATGACAATGGGAAGAGGCCCATCGCCTCGCTCGGCGACGTAAGCACGGTGGAGAATGTGGGCAACATGGTGTACCACTCCGGACAATTCAAGTTGGAGCGCCGATTCGGAAAGAATTTGTTCTTTCTCACCAGTTACACTTGGTCAAAGTCCATCGACACGGTGAGCTCCGCCGACTTCGATCAGGGGATCAACGGCGGCGTCCAGGACATCTACAATCCCAGCGCCAACCGCGCGGTTTCCGACTGGGACGTCCCCCATCGTCTCGCATTCAGCTATGTCTATGATTTGCCTTTTGGCAAAGGACGGGAGTTCATGAGCAATGTCCATCCGGTTCTCAATGCCCTATTCGGGGGCTGGCAAACGACGGGGATCTTCCTGGCGAGCTCTGGAGTTCCCGGGACGGTCATCCTGGGAAAGACCCTCCCTGGCAGCTACGCGTACGCTCGGCCGAACCTTGTGGGGAATCCGCTGATGCCCAGCAACGAGCGCGGGCCCGACCATTGGCTGAACCCCGCAGCTTTCGTCCCCAACCTGGACACCAACGGAGATGTGATCCCAGGGAACGCCGGCCGGAATATTTTCCGCGGGCCGAGCTACACGAACTTCGACGTGGGGCTGGTGAAGTTCTTCAGCCTCACGGAGCGTGTCCGCCTGCAATTTCGCACGGAGTTCTTCAACCTCTCTAACACGCCGCACTTTGCGCTGCCGGTGCGGAACATGAATGACCCGTCCTTCGGGACGATTACGCACACGCGCAATCCGGGCAATTACGGTTCGACGGCGGCTTCTTATGCGAATCGGATGATCCAATTTGCCTTGAAACTGGAGTTCTAGTGTTCTTCGTGCTGGCAGCAGGAGCGAGCCCCGGAATGTTCCGGGGCTCGCTCCTCAACCTTCAATCGAGCCTGGCTGCAGTCGAATACGGCAGACAGGGTGCCGACTGACAAGAGGAGGTACAGGTGATGCTGGCATGGAGAAGGGTGTTTCTCTGGCTTGCGGTGTTCTGTCTGACCCCTCCTGCTTCAGCCCAAGTGGAGAATCGGCTTCTCGTCGTAGCCAAGCAATTCGACGAGCCAATTCTCACCATCAACTCTCCCGGTGTCGGAGCGAACAAGTACGGCTTCGAGGGCGGCAGGGTTCTAAAGCTCGACCGCACGTATCACCTCTTTACGTCCGAGATGGTAGGTGATCCGCACTGGGTGAATATGCAGTTGGCGCACTGGACCAGTCGTGATCGTTTGCACTGGAAGCGTGTTTCTACATTGTTTGAATCGAGCGGGGACTTTACGGGTAAAGACCCACGCGCAACCTTGTGGTCGCCGATGCCGATCTACGACCAGACGGAAGGCTGTTGGAATCTGTTCTATGTGGCCTATCAGTCCGCACCCGACACCTCCAAAGAGTGGCTGACGAACCACGAGGGCAGAATCTGGCGCGCCATCTCAAAGGTGAAAGGACCCGGCGGCATCGATGGTCCTTACGAGGACGTGGGCATCATCCTCCAGCGTGGAAAAGACTCCGACCCCTGGGAAGGATTGCAGGGGACCGATTCGTTTTTCCCCTACCAAGTGGAGAACAAATGGTACGCCTTCTACGGTACCGGCCATACCGAAAAGTTGCCGATTTCTCTCTGGCAGGTGGGTCTGGCGTGGGCAACGAACCTCAGCGGCCCCTGGAAGAGATGCACTAATCTGAATCCATTGAATATTGAAAAGGTCTTCATCGAGAACCCCCTCGTCACCAGGCTCACCGACGGAACCTACCTGGCCGTCTACGACAACTATGTCGAGCACTCCGTAGGTTATACGTTTTCCGCGGACGGGATAAATTGGACACCTGGTAAGGCACTCGTCGTCCAGAAGGGCAACGGGATCTGGGCGAGCGAGGTTCGCACGCCCCTGGGGCTGATTGCCGAGGGGAAAGATTCGTTCACGCTCTTTTACACCGCGAATCAAGACCTGCTTGGTGCCCCGCCGGACGCCAACGGGATCAAGATGACGCCCGGTGCGATGGGTTTGGTGGACGTGAAGCTGGAACTGGCGGAGGCGATAGCTGGGGGCCGGAAATAGCGGAAAGCAGGACGCGCTCATGCAAGGAAGGTATTGACTGGCATTTCAGGATTCTCGTGAGACTCGGGTGAAGGAGATAAGGAGGAGGTTATGAAGCAAGCGCGCAAAGCTTTCTTGCGATATACCCCACATCATCGCTTGCGGGGCCACCGGATAGGGTCGGCACAAACACGGTCAACTTCAATTCACCCGGCCGCAACTCGTTGAATAGATACAATCCCCGCATCGACTACAATCTATCCTCTTCCGACCGCATTTTCGGCGTGTTCCACAGGCAGACCGGTTCCAATTCCGGCTATGACCTTGTCGTGGGGCCCGCCGGTGCACAAATCAGTCGAGCCAATGACTACGCGTTAACGGTAGCAGAGACACACACCTTCACCTCCTCCATGCTGAACGACTTTCGGTTTGGCTACATGCATCGAATTGGCGCCCGAGCACAGTACGGTCAGGGCTTCACATCTCCAGCGGACTTTGGAATCAGCGGGATTCCCAACTGTCTATCCAGCATTCCCGATACGGCCGGCGGAGTCAAATGTGGCACACCAGGGGTCGGTATCGTTGGGTACAGCGGCTTCTCGAGTGGAGAGACGCTCTACGAACCTGCGACCACCGTCCAGTTTAGTGACATGGTTACGAAGCTTCTTGGTCGTCACACCCTCAAGATGGGCGCCGAGTTCCGTCACTACGCCATCGACAACTACCAACCGAACGGGGTAACCGGGGGCTTCAGCTTCAACGGCGCACAAACGGCAAATGCCTTTGCCGACTTTCTGTTTGGCGCCTTGAATCAAAGCAGCGTTCAGGTGCAAAACGCGATGGTTTCGAGTCGTGCTTGGTCCTATTCGTTCTTCGTTCAGGACGACTTCAAGGTTACGCCCAAGCTGACGCTCAACCTCGGGCTGAGATATCAGTACGATCAATCCTTTCACGAAACTCACAAGGGTTTGGCGTTCTTCAATCCCTACACTGCCGCGTGGGAGCAGTTCGGCGTGAATGCGCCTCCCACCACGTTCGATCCGTCGAAGAAACAGTTTGGCCCGCGCGTAGGATTTGCGTGGAACGCTCGAAAGGGTTTCGTGGTTCGCGGCGGCTACGGCATCATGTTCCCGAGCGCCGTCGGCCACGGCCGGGCCGGAGACGGCCAGCCTGGTCCCAATCTCCTTGCCACCACTCCTTTCCCTGCTGGGACCGATTGGTCCAACTTGCCCACAATTACGAGCCCGGATCCTTCAGCAATTACGTCGCCCATACCTGTAACCGGCAATGTGTCATTCTCGGCCTGGGCGCCCCGTAAGCAGAAGCCAACCTATGTCCAACTCTGGAACTTCACCCTGGAGAAGCAGATCGGCTCCAACACGGTCGCCCAGCTCGCCTACGTAGGAAGCCGTGGGGTCCACCTTCCGATCAACTATGCTTATAACATCTGCCAACAGACGCCCCAAAGCATCTCCTGGAGCGCGACCACGAGTCCCTACTGTTCTGCTACGGCCGCCGAAGAAGCCGGCATTTGGAACCTTTACGTAACCCCCGGTTGGTGGGGGCTCTCCAGCTCTAACTATCACTCGCTGCAGGCGAAGTTCGACCGTCGTTTCGCGCACGGCTTCTCACTGCTCGCGAACTTCACCTGGAGCAAGCTAATGGACGATTCATCTTCCGACTGGGGTGGATTCTGGTCGCTTGATGTGCTCGGTCAGGACTTTTACAACCGCCGGGCAGAGCGGTCCGTCAGCGCTGGAGACGTTCCGGGTCGCTTCACCGTGGCCCCGATCTACGAACTGCCGTTCGGCTCCGGCAAGAAGTGGGCCCAGAGCGGCGTCGCCAGCCAAGTCATCGGCGGGTGGCGCGTTACCGGCATCTATACGGTCAGTGGTGGGTATCCTTTCGGAATCACCGATAATTCATATGGATACTGCAACGCCGCCCACATCATCCAGGACCGGCCGAACATGATCGGCAACCCACTACCCTCAGGCTTCAATCAAACGGTCCAGCACTGGTTCGACATCACCGCATTCGACTTCTCAGGGACTTGTCCCGCGTCGAATTTGGTGGCTCTGACAGGTGGTTACGATACGACCAAGGCGTTTGGCAACGCTCCCCGCTATTTCTCGAACATCCGCGTGCCGGGCGTCAACAACATCGACTTTTCCTTGCAGAAGGATTTCCGGGTGCCGATGGGAGAACAAACTCGGCTGACGTTCCGGGCGGATTTCTACAACATGCCGAATCATCCGCAGTTTGGAGCGCCGGTTTCGGACCCGACGAATCCGACCTACGGAACGATCAATTACACCTCGATCGGCAATAGGACTGTGCAACTTGGGTTGCACCTGTACTTCTGAGCCGCCCCTCGGGGGGAGGGCGCGCTGTGACGCGGGAGCACCCAACCAAAGTGCTCCCGCCTTGCTTCTATTCCACCCTGCTCAGACTACCGAATCGGTGCGCCTGATTCGTCAAAACCCGTCCTCACGTCGAGCGTTTCGCTCACCGCTTCGGTATGGACGTGGGGCGTTCCCAGACCATGATGGTCCCACAAGTGGTCAGGGTGTATTGGTGATGGGTTTGGTAAAGTAACGCCGGCGAATAGGAAGCCCCAACGACTCATATCTCGATGCTTCGATGATGCCATTCCTTGCCCGTCGCCCAGCCAACGAATCCGCCCCAGGAATCTCCAGAAGTACGCCGCCATTCCCTTGGCCTGTCTGGGAAACGTCGCCCACAAATCGCAAAGAAGGAGCACCGCATGAAGAGAAGCGCTCGAAACTTATCGTTGGTTTTCACGGCCTTGATACTGTTATTAACCGCCGGAGAGGTGTTTCCCCAATCCGCACCGGCGTTCGCACCCAACAGAATGGACACAATCCTGTATGGCGCTGCCTATTACACGGAGTACATGCCGTATGAGCGGCTCGAACAGGACGTGCAACTGATGCAGCAGGCCGGAATTAACGTCGTGCGCGTCGGGGAATCCAGCTGGGGGTTATGGGAACCCGCGGACGGTCGTTTCGAGTTCGAGTGGATGGACCGCGTCGTCGAACGGATGCACAAAGCGGGCATCAAGGTCATTATGGGAACGCCGACTTACTCGATTCCAGCCTGGTTATTCAGAAAACATCCCGAGGTCACCGTAAGGACCTTGGATGGCCACACGAGTTCCTATGGAATTCGCCAGAACATCGACCTGGCGAACTCTACCTACCGCTTCTATTGCGAGCGTGTCATCCGCAAAATCGTTCAACACTACAAAGACCACCCAGCAATCATTGGCTATCAAATCGACAACGAAACCCGCCCGGCGGGCGCAGCTAACCACGACGTTCAGGTGGGCTTTGTCGATCACTTGCGAGAAAAGTTCAAGAGCATCGACAGGCTGAACGAGGTCTGGGGCCTCAACTATTGGGGCCAGAGGTTGTACGACTGGTCGGAGGTCCCACCGCGCGACGGGATTATCAATCCCGGCTGGAAACTGGAGTGGGAACGCTACCAGCAGTGGCTGGTAACTGACTTCTTGAATTGGCAGGCCGCTATCGTGAATGAGTACAAACGGCCCGACCAGTTTGTGACCCAGGACTTTGCAGGCCCGCCGCGCCCTTACGCCAATGAGGAGGAGGTCTCCAGAGCTCTCGATATTGTGGCGGCCAATCCGTATCATGCTACCCAGGACGGCTACGATGGGGAATCATCGAGTTTTGCCGGCGACTATGCCCGATCGCTCAAGCGGACCAACTACCTGGTGACGGAGACCAACGCACAAACCATCGGCTGGGACTCGAAAGGTCAATATCCTCCCTACGACGGTCAGCTCCGCCTGGATGTGTACACGCATATCGCGTCGGGCGCGAACATGGTGGAGTACTGGCATTGGCACTCGATCCACTATGGCCAGGAGACATACTGGAAGGGCGTTCTCTCCCACGACCTCGAACCGAATCGCGCCTATGCGGAGGTCAGCCGCATCGCGCATGAATTGCAGCGCGTCGGGCCGGAAATCGCGAGCACAAAACGGCCCAACCAAGTCGCTGTTCTTTACAGTAATGATTCGTATCACGGCATCGAGTTCATGCCCTTCAGCGACCGCGTCAATTACCGCACCGTCCTGGCTGGAATGTATCGGGCACTGTACAAGCTGAATGTCGGAACCGATTTTATCTTCCCGGACAGCACGAATCTTTCAGACTACAAAGTGGTCGTGGTTCCTCCGCTTTATGTCGCGAGCGACGAGGTGCTGAATAGACTTGCCGACTTCGTTCACGCAGGGGGCCACGTCGTCATGGCGTTCAAGAGCGGATTCTGCAATGAGTACTCAACCGTGCGTTGGTCGATGGCCCCCGGACCTCTGCGAAAGGCGGCAGGTTTCCGCTACCA
>JBEKUI010000104.1:0-13807 GCA_049515175.1 Terriglobia bacterium | reverse complement strand
CTTACTCGTGCTCAAGGAAATGGAGGGTCTGTCAGTCGAAGAAATCGGGCGCGTGCTGGGAGTAAGAACCGCTACGGTGAAGGTTCGACTACACCGGGCGCGCAAGCGGATGCTGGAGGATTTTCACCGCCTTCAGCAAAGGAGTTCATAGGCCGTGCGATGTAAGAATGCGCAGGACATTCTGATTTCCGGCGGCGCCGATGTACGGGTGACGGAGCACCTCCAGGTGTGTCCCGTATGCCAGGGTTTCGCGCGCGATTACGAGAATCTGCAGGAGGGCTGGCACGCACTGACGGCGCGTCCGGCGCCGGAGCCATCCTGGGGTTTTGCTCAGCGCGTACTTCGCCGTCTGGAAGAACTTCCTGCCGGTGCCGATGCCGAGGAGAACTTTTTCGAGCGCGTGGGCCGGCGGGTCGTGTATGCGGCGAGCTTTCTGGCGTTGATTCTGTTGATCGCCCTGGCGCTGCCGTCTTCAGGTCCTCTGCGCTCGCCCATGCCGACGGAATTGATTGTGGCGCAAACCGACAGGCTCAATGCCCAGGTTCCCGTGTTCGCGGAAGACGCCGCAGACAGCCCGGAAGCGAATCCGACGCCGATTGATCCGAATGAAGGGACAAACTCGCGATGACGCGACGCGCCTACCTCTATTTTGCTTTGACTTTCCTGCTCGGCGTGGTTGTGGGGGGCGCCGGATTCTTCTTCTTCGGCTGGTATACGGGCCATTGGCATCGCGGCTTCGACAAGGACCGGATTGTCCGCCACATGTCGCGCGACCTTAAACTCAGTCCCGAGCAGACCGGGCAGCTCAATCGCATCATGGACGATTCGGAGCAGAAATTCCGCGCTCTGCGCGCACAGGAGCGACCTCAGTTTGACGCACTGCAAAACGAGACCCGCGACAACATCCGGAAGATCCTGACGCCGGAACAAATAGTTCGATTCAACGAAATGGTCCAGCGCTTCGACGAAGCTCGGAAAAGACACCGCCCGCCTGGTGATCCCTAAATCGTTCTCTCTCTCTTACTTGCGCGTGATAGGTAAAAGCTAGACAATCGATGGCGATGGGACATCGCTTCGGAAAGCCGTTGGTTTTGGCAGCGGGAGTTGTCACGGCCATCCTGACATTGGGGATGGCGGCGCAAGAGGGCCAGGCGAGTTTCCGTTATTCCACGGCACAAGTTCAACGAGGCGAGATTACGGCCGTCGTGTACGTGGCCGGAGCCGTTCAGCCTGTGGCGACCGTTCCCGTCGGCGCCACGGTTGCGGGGACGGTCGCGCGTGTTGAGGTCATTCTCCTGACGCGCGTGCGCTCCGGCGACGTGCTGGCGCAAATGGATCCAGTGCCGTTGGAGGCCCGGGTCAACGCGGCGCGCCAGGCGCTGGCGGAGGCGGAATCCCGCTGCAAAACCCTGGAGGCAAGACTCGTAACCTTGCAGGCCGCTGTTGAGAGCGGGCAAACCAATCTGGGACGCCTGCAAGCTGTTGCGGACGAATCGCAGCAGAGCGCAGCGCGGGCGGCGAACCTGCTGCAGCAGGGAGTTCTGCCCCAGGATCAACACGACCTCATCCAGGCCAAATTGCAGACCACCAAGGCGAAACTCCGCGACGGGGAAGAGCAGCTTCGCGAAGCGCAGGAGCAGCTCGATCAGGGGCGCAAACGGTTGGAGGAATCTCGGTCACGCGCCGGCGATGCCCGCGAAGCGCTGGAGCAAGCCGAGGGCAACCTTCGCGCCACCGCAATTCGCGCGCCCATCGACGGGATCGTCGTGGCGTGTAATATCCGTGCAGGCCAGGCGGTGAATGGGCCGGAAAGCCCCCCCCTGTTCTATCTCGCGAAAGATCTGAAACTCATGCGATTGTCCGCGCCGTTGGACGGGCCGGACGCGGCCAAAATCAAGGTTGGCGTCGAGGTGACGGTGCTCGCCGACCCTTCCCCATCCGAGACCTTTCGAGGGCGAATCGTCGAGGTTCGGGAAGTCACGGAGACCGCTCCTGCGTCGTCCCCCTTCGCCACAATCATCGAAGTGGAAAACCCCGAGGAACGTCTCTCACTGGGGGAGACAGGATTCGTCACGATCTCCACGAGTCACGTCAACAGGGCTTTGAAGATACCCAATGCCGCGTTGCGTTTCACTCCCGCGCTACCGAGCCGCTTGCTGAAATCCCTCTACGAGAAGTATCACATTGCTTCTTCGTCCGTTCTTGCGGAGGAGGGCGACCGGGGAGTTGTCTGGAAGCTGACGCGACGGAAGATGCTCGAACCGGTCGCCGTCCGGAGCGGGATCACCGATCACAGCTTCTCGGAGCTTCTGGACGGGGATCTTAAAGAAGGGGATACGCTGATCACCGCAGAGTCCAGCCGGCAGCGCATCCTGCTCAGGAGATCAACTCCCCCACCTGGAGCGCCGCCCGGCGAAAAGCAACCTTAGCGAAAGGCGTTCTGCGAGGCGAAAGTTGGCCCGTGTGCTCGCGTCGATTAGAAGGGAATGTCTTCGTCGGTGATTTCGGATCCGGCCGGGGGTTCGGGCTCCGCCGCTGAGGGCGCGGGCCGCTCCGGCGCCGCGCGTTCGGAATCGCCCTTCGATCCGAGCATCTGCATGGTCCGGGCCACGATTTCGTAGCCGGTCCTCTTGTTGCCGGCCTGGTCCTGATACTGGTGGCTCCGGATGCTTCCTTCGATGTAGACCTGCTTGCCTTTGGTCAGGAACTCGCCGCAAATCTCAGCGAGCCTCTTCCAAGCCACGATGTTATGCCATTCCGTGCGTTTCTGCTGCTCGCCGGATTGGTCTTTATAAACTTCGTCGGTGGCGAGTGAAAACTTGGCCACGGGTGTGCCGTTGGGCGTGTATTTGAGTTCCGGGTCTTTTCCCAGACGGCCGATGAGAATCACTTTGTTTACGGAACCTGCCATAGACGCCTCACGGAGGATCGCTTTTCTAGTCTACTCGCCGCGCCGGCCCGAGGTGGTGACGCCGAGTTTTTTCAGCCGCTGCCGCGCCAAGTCGGCCTCGCGCGAATTCGGAAACCGCTGCACCAGCGACCGCAACTCGCGAATCCCCGAGCTTTCCTTGTCCTGAGCCAAAAGGGAATAACCCTTCTTGAGCTGGGCGGCGGCGGCCTTGTTACCCTTCGGATACTGCTCGATGCACTTATTGTATGCGTCGATCGCCTTGGCGTAGTCGCCCTGGCTGTAATAACACTCGCCGATGTAGAACTGCGCGTTGGAGGCCAGATCGGTATCGCCGTAGTATTGCAGGTATTCCTGGAAAGATTGCACGGCCAGTTGATACTGTCCGCTGCTAAAGGCGCTCAGGCCCGATTTGTATAGAGTGTCGGCATCGGGAACCGGCGGAGTCGCAGCGCCGGGTTGAGCGGGCCCTCCGGCGGCGCCTGGCGTGGCGGTCCCCGCCGGAGGCGTATTGAGCGTTTGAATAGTGTTCTGCATTTGCGCAATCTGATCGCTTAGTTTGGCCATGCGCGCCTGCGATTCTTCCAGGCTGGCACCGAGACTCTGAATCTGGGTGGTCATCGAATCGAAGCGCGCGTTGTTATTCGCCAGATTCTGGCCCGTCGCCTTTCGCAACTCCTCGACCGAGGTCTTCATGGAGTTGACGTTGTCGTTGGTCTGCTCGACCAGCGTCTTGAGGACCGCCGTCTGCGTGTCGAGGGTCTTCTGAAGGTTGATGAGCATCTGCTGCATGGTGTCGAGTCGCTGCATCAAGAGCAGAGTGTCTTTCTTCTGCGCCCAGGCGGGCACCACCCACATCCCCCAGAGTACGGCTGAACACAACCCAATTCCGGCCACCTTCTTCAACGCTTGCTCCTTAGGCGAGAAAATGAAATCCCTTGCCAGTGTACCCTTGCCCGGAGAGCAGGTTCAACTGGCAAGGGCTGGGAAAAGATCATGCACGTGCAGTCCGTTGGATACAGATGCAGTGACGACCGGCGTCAAACATTGGGCGGGACGTGAGAGTCTCGCCGGGCGGCACGGCCGGGAGGCTGCCGGGAGCCTTGCAGGCTCCCGGCGGGCGCTTCCGGAGTTCGAATTACTTCCCGTACTTAAGGTGAGCGCTGCGGTTCTTCTGCCAGCAATCCTCGGTGGATTCCGTGCAGGTTGGCCGGCTCTTGCCGTACGAGATCGTGCTGATTCGGTCGCCAGAGATTCCCAGGTTCACCAGGAAGTTCTTGGCGGCGTTGGCGCGACGGTCGCCGAGGCCGAGGTTGTACTCCTCGCTGCCGCGCTCGTCGCAGTGGCCCTCGATCGTGAAGGCCGCATTCGGATGTGCCTTCAGGAAGTCGGCGTCGGAGGTCAAAACCTGTTGTGCATCGGAGCGGATGTCAGCTTTGTCGTAGTCAAAGAAGGCATCCCTCACGTTTTGCCCAAACAGGTCTTCCTCGCTCACTTCTACCGGCTTGGGCGGCGGCGGCGGGGGCGGTGGCGGCGGAAGCGTGACGGTCACGCGTGCGGTGGCGGTGACGCTGCCTCCGGAGCCCTTGGCGGCCAGAGTATACGTGGTTGAATCGCTCGGCGTGACCGAGGTCGAACCGGTGGCCTGGACCGAGCCAGGGCCGGGCTGCAGGTCGAGACTGGTGGCGTTCTCCGAGCTCCAGCTCAACATTACCGACTTGCCCTTCTCAACGGTGCTTGGTTCAGCCGTCAACGTCGCTGTCGGTGCCGGGGGCGGCGGTGGCGGTGGGGGCGGGGGCGGGGGAGGCGCCACTTTCTTCTTGCAAGCTCCCGCTAGCAGTACTAGTCCCAGAACGGTGATAAGAACTGCCAACCAGCGCTTCTTATCTCGCATGCTTGATCCTCCTTGATCGGAAAGAAAATCTTGTGGTGTGGTTACGGTACGCATTTGAAAATTGGTCAGTCTCCGCTGACGAACTAAGGACTCCCCCACAAAGCGGAGATTAGAGCTGTCAAGGGGAGCCATACTATCACCAAATCCGAAACAAAAACAAGAAAATCCGGCTTACGTCAAAAACACTGGGCAGGACTCTGATCCCAGCGCCCTTCAGAAACGACCTCTAGTTCGACCAATTGGGCCCCCAGTTTTGACCTTCCTGTGTCAACTGCCTGGGGTTACTGCCGTCGGCTAGCATCGTCCAAATCTGGCGCGTCCCGGAGCGCGTGGACTCGAAGGCGATGTGGCGACCGTCCGGCGACCACACGGGATGTTCGTTGCGTTTCGCGTCGTGCGTGAGCTGGATGATCTTCCCAGTGGCGATCTCGACGACGTAGATGTCATAAGTTCCGGTTTCCGAAACCCGCCAGTGGTAAGCCATGAACAGTCCGTTCGGGGACCAGGAGGGCGAACTGGCATCGCCTCCGGCCGAAACCAGGCGCCGAAGGTTTGTCCCGTCCGCCGACATCACGTAGATCTGGGGCGAGCCGCTGCGGTCCGAAACATAGGCGATTTCGTTCCCTGTCTTGGGATTCCACACTGGGGAGATGTCGACTCCCGGCGAGAAGGTCAGGCGCTGCAGGTTCAGGCCGGTGGGATCGGAAAAATAAATTTCCGGGTCACCGCTCATGCTGGAACAGAAAGCCACCTTGCCTCCGTCGGGCGACCAGGCCGGCGTCGTGTTCAAGCCCTTGTAGCTCGGGAAGGGAATACGGCGGTTGGTGAGCAGGGAAAACATGTAGATTTGGGGCGTCCCCCCCGCGTAGCTTGTGAAGGCCAGGCGCGTGTTATCGGGCGACCAGCGCGGCGTGGTCGAATAAGAGCCGTAGCTGGTGATGGGACGCTGGCCGAAGCCGTCGTAATCCATCACCCAGATTTCCGGGTGGCCGGTGCGCGTGCTGACGAAAGCTATCCGCGTCAGATTGATGCCCGGCACACCGCCGCCCAAAGCCTGGATGATCTCGTTGGCGAAGCGGTGAGCGGCTTCACGTGTGGAGATTTCGTTCATCGTCGCCACGTAGCGCTTGCCCAGGACGCTGGGATTGGCAGTGCTTCGAATATCGAACAGGCGGGCGGTAATCACCAAGCTGCCGTTGACGTTTTCCGTCTTTCCGAAGGCCAGCATTTGGGCCGAAGCCGGAGGCTCGCTCCAGTTCTTGAAAACCACCTCCTCGGGCTCAGCGGGAGTTTTTTCCGGAAACATGCTCTTGCTGACCATGTCGAAGATCCCAGCGCTATCGAGGTCGTTCCAGAGCGTCTGATTGAAGACCTGCGTGAGGCTGACTTGCTGCTGCTCGACCGCGCGCGGCTGAAATTCCGCACCTGCCAGGCGGATGCGCGGCGAGCCCAGATTGATGCCCGTCTTGAACCAATCGTCTTGGCCGTGGCCCGGCTCCCGGACCACAAACATGGAAGGCACGGCCAGCGCCAGCGCGAGCAGACTCAGTTTCAGTTTTCTTTTCATTACGTGCTGAAGCTCCTGTTATTCAGATGTAATCAGCCCAGTTTCTGGTTGTACCCGCGCTTGGCTATTCCCCATTGGGCTTGCCGGCGGAGGCAGGTCCTGTCGCCATCATCGGCGATGGAAATCAAAGTAGAACTCTACGGAAACCTTGCCGCTGGGGTAGTCCGGCGGCAGTGGTCCCAACGGGTTCGAGGCCAGCACGGCGCGCAACGCGGAGCGGTCCACTTCTGGGATGCCGCTCGACTGCACGACCTTCACCTCATCGATGCGCCCGTCGCGCAGAATGCTGAACGTGACGTAAACGCGCGGCGCGGTCATGATGCTGGGGCTGATCATGGCCAGCAGCCAGTTGCTGCTGATGCGATTGCGCACGGCGCCCACGTACCATCCGTAACGGTCCCCGAATTCTCCCAGGTTTAGGCCGCCCTCCCCGGCCGATGAGACGAACTGGCCGTAGGTCATCGAGGGCTTTCCGCCCAGGCCGTAAGGGACGGCATTGTCCGGCGTTTCAAGCTCCTCTTTCTGGATACGTTTGTTGACCCGCTCCGCCTTCTCGCGCGCCACGGAATCCTTGAACTTGGGGATTTCCTTGGCTTCCGGTTTGGGCTCGGGCTTCACTTCCTCGGTCTTGTAGAGGCCCGGATTCTGCGTGGCCAGGGTGCTGCGTGTGGCGAGCATGGGCGCGGGCAGTGGCACGCCGGGAAGGGAAGTCACCGCTCCGACACGTACCGCGCTGCCATTGCCTCCCCAGCTGTTCCCCCATCGCCCGCCCAGGTGTGGTCCGATGATCGCGTAGCCCAGTGCCAAGATGAAAAGCAGGGCATGGAGGGCCAGCGAGAGCAGCAACGTCTGCCGCAGACTCTCGCGCTGGTCAAAGTGCATTTGATAAGTAATGCCGTCCATGACTTGCTTCTCGGCCCCCTGTTAGTCGTGCGTCTGGCGCGGGCGCCGGTCGATGAGCCCGGCCAGGATGGCCGACCTATGGCGAGCCTTTGGTGGAAAGCGGCTCCGTCACAATGCTGATGTTCGTGACGTTCGCCTGCTTGAGCGCGTCCACAACCTGAGCAAAGGCGCCAAAGGGCACGCTTTCGTCGCAACGGATGAAGACCGGCGCGTTGGCTTCGCCGCGCATGTGGTCAAGCACGGAGGTCGCCAGTCGGTGAATGTTCACCGGGTCGTTGCCCACGTAAATCGTCTGCCGCTTGTCGATGGTGACCACCACTTTCTCCTCGGTCACCACTTTCACGGTTTTCGTTTTGGGCAGATCGACTTCGATGCCGGATTCGAGCAGTGGGGCGGTGATCATGAAGATCACAAGCAGCACCATCATGACGTCAACGAACGGCGTGATGTTGATGTCCGAAAGCGAGGTGTGCGTCCGACCCTTGGGAGTTGTGAAGGCCATGGCAATGCGTTCCTAGTCGGTTGTTTGTCGTCAGTGGGTTCTGGCCACGGACGAGTGGGCGCGGACGACGGACCGGGCTACATAAAATGCCGCTCGGTCATGTTCAGAAACTCCAGCGAGAAGTCATCCATCATCGCCCCGAATTCCTTGATGCGCTGGAGGTACTGGTTGTAAGCCATGACTGCCGGGATGGCGGCGAACAGCCCGGCGGCGGTGGTGATAAGTGCCTCCGCAATCCCCGGCGCCACGCTGCGCAGGGAGGCCGTGCCCGCCTCGCCGAGGCCGCGGAAGGCGTCGATGATTCCCCACACCGTCCCGAACAGGCCCACGAAAGGCATCGTCGATCCGGTGGTCGCCAACCAGCTTAGCCACTGCTCCATGCGCGTCAGTTCGGCGGAGGAAGCAATCTGCAGGCTGCGCTGCACCGAGTCGAAGCTCCTCACGCGCAAGCGTCCCGGATTCTCGCTGGGGACCGCCTGGGTTTCGATCTCGCGGTACCCCGCCAGAAACACCTCCACCAACGGGCTGGACTTCAGGGCAAGGCAGGAGGCCCGGATATCCGACAGTTTCTTGCTCTGCCGGAAAACGCGCAGGAATTCGCGCGAGGACTTCTGCGCTTCTCTGAAGCTCTTGTGTTTCTTGAAAATGATCGCCCAGGAGAAAACCGAGAAGAACAACAACAGAAACAGAACGATCCGTGCCACCAGCCCCGTTTGGGCAACGAGGTGCCAAACTTCACCTTGAAACCACAGCAGCGCGACCGCCAACTAACCTCCTCATAAGTCGAGAATCACCTGAGATCAACTCTCACGGTCAACGTAGCACAGCCCTCCCGACCAGTCAATGAATTGCACCTCGCGGAATTCGAAAACTAGAATTGGACTTTGGAATTGGAAGCCTCCTGTTATGAACTCGCTGCCATCGGTCGTGCGCTTCCCAAAGCGACTGACAACGGACGTCTGGCGATTTTTTGATGTGATAAACTTTGACGCGGACGAATCATGCTGGGCGAAATACACATCCAGAATTACGCCGTCATTGAAAACCTGAGCGTGGAATTCGCAGCCGGCCTCAACGTGTTGTCCGGCGAGACGGGCTCCGGCAAGTCGATTCTGATCGACGCGCTCGGTCTGGCGCTGGGCGGACGTGCTTCCGCCGAGGTCATTCGCACCGGCCAGGAGCGCGCCACGGTGACGGCGGTCTTCCGCGCCGAGCGCAAACCCGCCTGGGCGGCCTGGCTAGAAGAATACGGGCTCTACGGGGGCGACAGTTCTGAGATCATTCTGCGCCGCGAAATCCAGGCCGGCGGGCGAAGCCGACTGCTGGTGAACGACCAGCCGATGACGGTCGCGGCGGTAAAGGCGCTTGAGCCGTTTCTGCTGGAGGTCCACGGCCAGAGCGAGCGCGTCGCGCTGCTCGAACCGTCCGCCCAGCTCGATCTTCTTGACCAGTTTGCGGGAGTGGATGATTTGCTGGAAGAAGTGGGTGCCCTTTTTGCGCGCCGCCGCCAGCTCGAACGCGAGATGGAGAGTCTTAGTCAGAACGAGCAGGATCGCCTGCGTACCATCGACCTGCTGCGTTTTCAGGCGCAGGAACTGGCGAACTCGGCACTTAAAGCCGGCGAAGACGCTCGGCTGGAGGACGAAAAGCGCGTCCTAGCCAACCTGGAGAAGATCCGAGCGGCGGCCGCGGCTGCGTTCGGAAACCTCTACGAGGAGGAAGGCGCGGCCTCCTCGCGCCTGGCGGTCGTCGGGCGGGCCCTTGAGGAACTCGCGCGTTTTGATGCGACGGCCGCCCAGTATGCCGAGCCACTGGCGGGGGCACGGGCCACGCTTGATGATCTGGCCTACTTTCTGCGTGATTATCTTGGTAAGCTGCAGGCGAACCCTGAGCGCCTGGCGGAGATCGAAGAGCGCCTGGCGCGGATCGACCGCCTGAAACGCAAGTACGGTAAGACCATTGAGGAAATACTCGCCTATGGCGACGAAATCCAGCAGCAACTCTCAAAACTGGAACATGCGGACGAGCGCCGTGGTGAAGTGGCCCGCGAGCTGGAGAAGGCTTCGGCCGATTACCGGAAGGCCGCGCGCAAGCTTTCCGCCGAACGCCGCGAGGCGTCCAAAAAACTTGAGAGGCTCGTCCGGGGAGAGTTGGCCGAACTCGGCATGGAGAAAGCGCGCTTCCAGATTCATTTTGCCCCGCCGGCGGCGGAGGGCACGAACCCTGCCGGGCGCACAGGCGCCGGCGGAGCACGGGGAATTGACGACCTCGAGTTCCGCATCTCACCCAATCCGGGAGAGGAGCTGCGCCCGCTCGAAAAGATCGCGTCGGGTGGCGAGCTTTCCCGCCTGATGTTGGCGCTTAAAACCGTCGTTGGCGGCAAACGGTCCGCGAACGGTTCCAGGGCGGCGTGCCGCGCCGTCCCAACTTTCATTTTCGACGAGATTGACGCCGGCATCGGCGGACGGATCGCAGAGGCGGTGGGCCGGCGTCTGAAACGCTTGGCGCGGGAGGCGCAAGTTCTCTGCGTTACCCACCAGGCTCAGATCGCCTGCTTTGCCGACCATCACCTTTATGTCGAGAAGCTGGAACGTTCAGGCCGAACCCTGACCGCCATTCAAGCGTTGCAGGGTGAGAAAGACCGCACCGCCGAGCTCGCGCGCATGCTCTCCGGCGCCCGGATCACCGACACCGCGCTCAAACACGCGGCAGTCCTGCTCAAACAAGCCGCAAGCGCGTAGTGTCGCGTGCTATACTGGTTTCGCGGGGCACTGCTCTCCGATGGGAACCGATCTCGTTCAAATCACTGCGGCGTCGAAAGTGCCGCCTGAGGAAACTTTGGCAGGGGCGAGGCCCGTCCCTGCGAAGAGCGACACGAAGGGCAAGACCTTCTACATCGAAACCTTCGGCTGCGCGATGAACGTCCACGACTCGGAGAAGGTTGCTGGGACGCTGGTAGCGCGCGGTTACCAGCCTGTCGAGAGCCACGAAGAAGCTGACCTGGTCCTCTACAATACTTGCAGCATTCGCGAAAAGGCGGCGGAGAAGGTCTTCTCACGTCTCGGCACTTTAAAGAAGGCGTACCGCGACCACCCCAAGGTCGTCGGCGTGCTCGGCTGCGTCGCGCAACAGGAAGGCGAGGAGATTTTCGAGCGCGCACCGCAAGTCAGCCTCGTTTGTGGCTCAGCGAGCTACACCAAGCTACCGGAACTTCTGGAAGAAATTGAATCCGGCCAGCGCCGCGTCACGGGGCTCGACCTTGACACCGACGAATGCTTTGAGACCGAACTGACGCGCCGCGACAATCCCTTTCGCGCCTACTTGACGATTATCGAGGGTTGCGACCAGCGCTGCTCGTTCTGCGTTGTGCCTAGCACGCGCGGCCCGGAGCGCAGCCGTCCGAGCGACCGGATTCTGGCCGAATGCCGCCGCCTGGCCGGCCAGGGCTACTCGGAGGTCCAGCTACTCGGCCAGATCGTGAATGCATGGGAAGACGCCACGCCCGCACGGCTGAGCTTTGCGGAACTCCTCGCCCGTGTCGCGGAGACGCCTGGCCTTCGCCGCGTGCGCTTTGCGACTTCGCACCCGCGCTATTTCACCCCTGATATCGTGCAGGCGATCGAATCGCACCCCGCGCTCTGCGATCACATCCATCTTCCCGTGCAGTCGGGATCGACGCGGGTTCTGGCGCGCATGTTGCGGGGTTACACTCGCGATGAATACCTGGAAAAAATCGATTGCATCCGCCAAGCGAGGCGTGCTATTAGCATTTCAACGGACATCATTGTCGGGTTTTGCGGTGAAACGCCTGAGGACTTTGAGCAGACCATGACCCTGCTCGACGCAGTTGAATACGACCAGGTTTTCTCGTTCAAGTATTCACGGCGACCGAATACTGCGGCGGCGGGCTGGGACGATTTCTTGGCCGAGGAAGAGAAGGGAAGGCGGCTGGCGCAGTTGCAGGAGCGACAGCGGCAGATCCAGCTTCGCCGCCATCAGGCCCTGATCGGGAAGGAATACGAGGTTCTGGTCGAGTCTTACCAGCCGCGGCTGGGACAGGCAGTGGGACGGACGTCGAGCAATCGCATCGTGAACTTCCCCGGCACTCCCAAGGACTCGGGGAAATACTTGAAGGTGCGAGTCACGAGCGCCGGCCCCAACAGCCTGGTCGGGATGCGGTGCGATGAAGCGCCTCAGCAGGTCGGATTACCTTGTGGCACGACGCCCGGCGCGAGATAGAATCGAGTTGGGCGAGGCGCGGGGAGGACGGAATGGAAATTGAGATGAAAATCCGGGGCCTGATGATGGACCCGGTCACCAACATGCCCATCGTCATCCTCAAGGATGTGGACGGCAACGCGGTTCTGCCCATCTGGGTCGGAATTTACGAAGCCAACGCCATCGCGCTGGAGATCGAGAAGGTTGCGACCCCCCGCCCCATGACCCACGACCTGCTCAGAAACCTGCTGCACGGACTGGACGCGCGGGTCAGCAAGGTTGTTGTTTGTGATCTCCGCGACGACACGTTTTATGCGCTCATCTGGCTGGAGCGGGATGGACAGACGATTTCGGTGGATTCGCGGCCCAGCGACGCGCTGGCGCTGGCCTTGCGAGTCGATTGCCCGATCTACGTCGAGGATATGGTTCTGAAGAATTCCAAGATTGCGAACGCCTCCTCGGACAAGGTTTCCAGCGAAGAACTTCGTAAGTGGCTCGAGAACCTCAACGACGAGGATATTGGCCGATACAAAATGTAATGGCCCGGGCGGTGGATGCGGGGCGGAGCGCTGAGTGGCGATCATCGCAATTGCAAACCAAAAAGGCGGGGTCGGAAAAACCACCACCGCCATCAACCTCGCCGCTGCTTTCGCCCAGAAACAAAGGCGCACCCTTCTGGTCGACCTGGATCCGCAGGCCCACAGCACCCTAAGCTTCCTCGCTCCGCAGGAGATCACCCACTCGATTTATGACGTCCTCTCAGACCACCACCTCAGCCTCGTGGAGGTCATCAAGCCCACCCAATGCGCGAATTTGTGCCTGGTACCTTCGAAGATTGCCCTCGCGAAACTAGAGGCCAACCTGGTAGGCGAGTTCGATGCGCCTTTCCGTCTGCGGGACGCGCTCGCGCCGGGGCGAAAAGACTTCGACATGATCGTGATTGATACCGCGCCGACGCTGGGCATCATGACGGTAAATGCTCTGGTGGCAGCGACGCACCTCCTGGTGCCCATCCAGTCCTCTTACTATGCCCTGGAAGGAACCGACGACTTGCTGGAAACGTTGGAGCGAATCCGGGCGCGGCCGAACCCGGAACTGCAATTGCTTGGCGTGCTCGTCACGATGTTTGACAAGCGCACCAATCTCTCTCGCGACATCCGCAAGCAGGTGCGCCTGGTCTTTGGCGACAAGGTCTTCCGGACGGTTATTGGCAAGAGCGTCCGCCTGGAAGAGAGCCCGGCCTATAAGGAAACGATCTTTACTTATGCCCCCGGCTCTTCGGGCGCTGAGGCGTACGAACACTTGGCGCGGGAGGTTCTGCAGCGTGTCCGATAGGCGCCTAGGTTTACCCATTGCGGTGAAGATGCGGCACAACGCCCACTACGTCGAGGAGATCATCTCGCGCAGTGGCGCGGCGATCGGCCGCATGATCGCCATCGAAGATGTGCACCCCAACGCCGACCAGCCGCGCAAGGATCGCGGGGATCTTTCGGGGTTGATTTCCTCGGTGCGCGACAAAGGAGTGCTCGAACCGCTCCTGGTGCGGCACCTGGTGGAGTCCGGAAAGTACATGATTATCGCCGGTGAGCGCCGCTACCACGCCGCCAAAGCCGCGGGCCTGCGCGAATTGCCCTGCATTGAAAAAGACGCCGGCGATGAGGAGACCCTCGAACTCGCGCTCATCGAAAACCTGCAGCGCAAGGACCTGACGCCTTTTGAAGAGGCTGATGGCGTGCACGCCCTCGGCGATCGCCTGGGCCTCACCCACGACGACATCGCCCGGCGCATCGGAAAGTCACGCTCCACGGTCACGGA
>JBEKUI010000103.1:0-13877 GCA_049515175.1 Terriglobia bacterium | reverse complement strand
AGTGCCGCGGACCTACAAAACAGGTCCGCGCTACTCGCTGACCGTGCTGCCTACCCGCTATTGCTTGTCAAACGGGGCGAATACATAATGGCTCGGGGCCTCTTCATTGGAACCCATCTGAATCAGATAAAGATGTGGGTCGTTTACCAATCGGATGGAATGCGCATTGAGAAGGTTCATGATCCGCGTGCCCCAATGAGCAACCATCCTCTCGTAATAGGCGTAATCGACTTGCGAGCCATAAGGATTCCCGGAGTGCATGATTGCACCACATTTCTTATACAATTTTATCAGCTCATCTTTCGTCAAATGGTCATTGGGGCGGTCGGACCACTCCATCTTGAGACCGGGAACCTCACTCGGCTTCTGAAGAATGGGGCGTGGATAGAAATCAGGGTTCACGCGCTCGATATCCTTCACAAGTAACTCCGCATTCCAATATTTGGCGAAGTCCTGATAAACTCTCGAAAACACTTCCTTATTGGCCACCAGCGACCCAAGTGCGATTAGTTCCAACATCTTTCTATACTGGAGATAGATGGACTCAATGGTCGTGGCCTTATAAACAACGTGAGTGATGCCGTTCGCAAGCGCCTGAGCCACTGTGGTGCGCCGCTTAATTTCCCCCATCAGGGTGCAATATTTCTGAACGGCTTGGGAATTCATAGAGCCCTAACAACAATTAGCAGGTAGAGCAGAGTGTGTGCCTTTGACAACCTGCGGTTCTTAATATGATACCCAGATACTGTATCATTAACACACGCGGGGGGCGCATACATCGCGTCCTCTGCGATGTGTGCGGCAGACTCCGGCCTTGTTGTAGCGCGAGGATATCGGTCGGGGAAACAGTAAGACAAATGCCAATAAAGGGCAATAGATTTAACAGGTTTCGGGTGTCAGGTGTCGGGGGAGGACGGGAATGATGAATTCTGAATGATGAACGATCAACGATGATGCGCGGACTCAGGCGAGTCGCGTGGTCAGGGCGGGGACGGAGACGGTTTCGAGGGTCTGGAGGTCGAGTTTCTTCGAGGCGTGGTCGATGTCGATGCCAACGATGTTGCCTTCGGCGTCGAAGTCGATGACCAGGCCGTTGCCGATTTCGCGCGATTCGGCGCTGGGCCGCGAATTGAGGTCGATATACAGGGAGTCAGTTTCCGGATAGTAGTGGAGCTTCATAGCCTTTTCTCCTCTGCCCTTATGGTAGCTTGAAATCACGGTCCGGGAAAGCGTTGTGAATCGTCTCGCCATCCTGCAAGGTTACGACACGGAGTGCCCGCCCTCCGAGTTCGGGGACGACGCCCCAGCATCGAATCCTGCCATCGGGTTGCGCTTCTCGCTTCAGCGGATTCGCGACGATCCGTTCGCACCACTCGCGCTGGATGTACGGTCGCTTGCGCAGGACTTGCTCTTCAAAGTAGCGCGTGCTTTTCACGGCGACCGTGATTATCGCCGAAAGGTGCTGCCAAAAGCAAAAGGGGCTCGCGGGAAGAGCAGGTTTCGGGTGTCGGGGGGAGAAGAAAAGGTTTCGGGTGCCAGGTGTCGGGGGTGAACGGGAACCATGAATTCTGAACGATGAACGATGAACGGCAAACCGGAAGAGTAGGGGCGGGGGAAGAAGAAAACGGGAGTAGGGAGTCGCGCATAGGGAGTCGGGGGGACGCAATGATGAAGGCTGAATGATGAACGATGAACGGCAAGCGGGAAGCTCTTACTTGAACGAACCGCGGACCTGGCCGTCAGGTCCGCGCTACTCACTTCTACCTTGCCAACGTGAGTTGAACTTTCCTAAGCATTGCTCGTTTGCGCCCCCGAACTAGTTCCAACCGCAAGGAAGTAGTTGCGACAAGCTCGTGCCACTGATTCCTGGTCCAAGCGTGGGTCTTTTCCCTTGTATTGCGCCGACCAAAGAATCTGCTGAATAATATCCAGGGGATAGCACGGTCGGAGCGGCTGCTTTAGTTCCTTGGTGAGCATTTCGATCAAGTTATTGACGACCAAGGGATCGTAAGCCAGCTTGAAGCGAGTGCACAGGCGACGGAAAACCTCGTGGAATTGTTCCGGCACCATGATTTCCAATTTGATCTTGTTTCGGATCCGGCGCAAGAAAGCTTCGTCGGCAAGCAAACCAGGATCAAGGTTGGTGGCGAACACGACGAACAATTCGAAGGGAATCTCCAACTTTCTTCCCCCCGCCAGGGTAAGATAATCGATACGTTGATCCAGAGGTACGATCCAGCGGTTGAGCAACTCCTGAGGTCCGACACGTTGCCGACCGAAGTCGTCCACGATCAGGATGCCGTTGTTGGCCTTCATCTGCAGGGGAGCCGAATAGTACTTGGTGATGGGATTCAACTGCAGGTCGAGCATTTCGATCGTTAGTTCTCCTCCCGCGACGACGCGCGGCCGCAGGCACAGGACCCAGCGCCCGTCGCTCTCCTTCTCAGCGGAATGATCCACTTTTTCGTGCAGGACGGGGTCATACACCGTGATGATTTGACCATCCGCCTCCACTGCGTAAGGGACCCACGCGAAGTCGTGGTAGATGCGAGGAACAGCTTCGGCGATGGAAGTCTTACCCGTTCCGGTAGGCCCATAGAGAAAAATCGACGTCCCGGATACAACGGCGGTCCCGAGCTGATCCAATACCTCGGCGCTGAGGACCAGATGTTCAAACGCCTTCCGCAGTCTTTCCGGCTTCACTTCGAAGCTTCTGACGCTCTGAGCTTGAACCCGCTCCACGTATCCTGTGAAGGATACGGGGGCCGGGCCGGCATACTGACTGAGCGACAGCAACTCCAGTGCGTGCGTCTTCCCACGGAAAGTGGTGGTGACTCTTTGCGCGCCCTCTTTCATTCCCTTAACTTCCAGGAACTCTTCCTTACGAAGGGATTCAAAAAGATCGTGGACAATTCCGAAACTGAGACCCATGTGGGTTGCGAGTTCGGTCAGCCTGAGCTCTCCGTGAAGGTAAAGAGTCTTCAACGCAAGATCTTCGAGCAGGTTCCTGGGAACCCCGGTAGCCTCAATCGACTGTGGCATGGGATTTTCGGTGTGACTCGCCTTAGTCTCCATGGTTGACTCCCTCCGAGGTTCATTCCCGTGAAGTTGAAGAGGCGAGAGCGGGTACTAGGGTTCAAACATCAGGATGCCTCTGTCTCAACCGATCGAATCCTTCGCTTCCTAGCTTAACATCACTGTCTTGGTTCAGCGTGAAATGGAGTGAAGCCGTTTTTTCGCAGTGGGGGGTCGACCCGCTCGATGCGGGTCATTGTACCTCCAAGGACGGACGGTTGCTAAGAATCTGAGAAGCGGGTAGGGCAGACCTCGTTTATGAGGTCTGCGGCTCTTACTTGAACGAACCGCGGACCTGGCCGTCAGGCCCGCGCTACTCTCCTCCCTGATTCGCAGACATCAGGAAACGATGCCTGCGCCACCCGCCGGCTAATGCAGGATCGCGCCGGTTTGGACGACCTCGAAGGCGTTGCCGGGGACCGTCTTCAGTTGGTCAAGGTCGGTGTCATCCCAGCGACTGTCGGGTGCGCCGGTGACGTACCAGCTGGAGCCGTTATCGGCCACGATCATTCCATACTTCTTGAGCGCCGTCAGGATGGTCTTGGACTGGCCGGTGTAGCCGGAGATGTCGAAGGATACCTTCAAGCGCAAACGCAGGCCCATGGGCGGCAGCGAGGGATCGCTGGACGGGCTGGCGAAGTGCGTCGCGGGATGAATGTAGCCGTGCTGGGTGCTCGCCACCGTGAAGCGCAGGGCGTGTTGGATAGCGCCCGCCGCCACTTCGTCGTAGCGGGCGAGCCCGGGAAGGATGGGCAAACCCGCGGCGTCGGCGGAAGTCCACCCGTCGTGCCGCAGCGCGTCGGACCGCAGGTCGAAGACAGCGCCGGAACCCGCTTGCCACCCGGGATCGCCGGCGTCTTTGTAGGCGTGATACAGCTCGTAGAGCACGCAGTTGCCGTCGTCAAGCGTCAATACATGGCGGTCGCCGGTGGAATTGATGCCACCTTCGATGGGCGCGTCGGGTGAAACCGGGTAGGGCCCCGGGTCGCTTTCACCGGGAAATTCGGTGAAAAGAATCGCTACGAACTGCTGGTTGCCGGGCACCACCACGAAAGGGATTCCGTAGTCGGGATTCGAGCCGAAATCCGCGTGCAGGTACTGCTTATCCTGGTTGATGCTGTTGATGTAGGCGCTTGAATTGGGATCAACGCAGAAGTTCGAGATGTCGGTGTTCCAGGGATTATCCGTGGGAAACACCGGGCAGCCGGAAATCACAGGGCTGGTGCTGAAGTCGGTCGAACTCCCCGTTGTCGCGTTGCTGCAATTGCCCGCTCCCCCGTCGTTGCCGCCGCCTCCGTTATTGTTTGTGGTCGTCATGGAGGAGCCGCAGGAAATGAGCAGCAGCGCGCTGAGCGCGATCGAAACACAACACAGGCCATTTTCCTTGGTCATGGGATCACCATCTCAGCACGAAATTCCGCTTTGACTCCCCAAAGCCTCACACAATACACCCATCGAGGGGTTCCAGCGCACGCTTTATCTTTGACTGGGTCCAGGGGTTCAGGACAGGGCACCGTCTGCTCCCCCGCGAGTCCCGAAACTCGTAGCCACGGTCAATCACAGGACGATGGACCGTGGCTACCGGCTGCCGCTCATTCGGCCTTTTCACCCGGCTTGAGGAAGACAATCTCCAGGCGCGACATTCCCTTCATGAAGAATCGGCCCGTGCGTCCGCACAACTTGTCCGTCTCTCCTTTCGCCGTCCCGATCACTTCCGGATACCAACCGTTCGACAGGTCGACGGGAAAGCCGCGGATGGCCTTCTTGATCGCATCCCGGTCGAGAACCCTCTGCGGCTCGTTCCAGCCTTTCGGATTCGCCAGGTCGGTGTTAAAGGTGACGTAGATGCCCTCCTGCGTCATCTTCGAATCCACTGCGTGGTTGAGGAGGATGACGTAGGTATTCAGGTACGTATTCCAGTGTATGGCCGGGCCCCAGAAGAGGTCCGCATTGCCTTCATGCCAGTCGAGCTTGGCGGGGAAGACGGGGGTGAAATGCCCTCCCACTCCGGGCTCGCTGAATTGCCCCTTGTACCATTTCCGGGCCTTTCCCGCCGCGTCGTCGCGGTCCGCGTAGCGCAGGCGTGCGACGCCCACTCCCTGCTCCTGGAAAGTCTTCACGTAACTGCTGAAGAAGATGTAGAAGTACTCCTTCTGGTGGTCCAGCATCACGGAAAAGTCACCCTCCCCGCCGGCGTCCCAGGGACTCTTGGTGTCACAGCGAAAATCGGCAGGGTCGGCGGCGAGAACATAGCCCAAGTCTGACCAACTCAGCCCGTTGTCGATCGACCTGAGCCAGCCGATCTTGGGCGCGGTGGGAAGATGGCTGTTGCCGGAGCAGATGTTGTCCGGCTCATAATGATAAATGCCGTAGAGCGTGCCATCATCGTCTTTCCAGGTGCTCTCGATCCAAATCCACAACCGGTCGTTGGTGCTGCCCAGGTGCGTCGAGACCGGCGCACTGAGGTGGAACAAGTCCGGGCCGGAGTTGCGCCAGGGATGAAGGAAGGAATTAATCAGGTAGAACGTATCACCGTCCCAATACGCCGGGCTGTTCGAGTCAACTTCGTGTTCGTGATGATTCTCGCCCCAGGCGTTCACGATCCCCGGCATTTGGAACACTGGCACTTCACGAAATCTTACGGAAGGCAGTGCCGAGTTCGGGGTAGGAGCATTCGTCGGCGCAGTTTGCGCCCTTCCCCGTGGAATGCCCAGCAGACAGAACAACAGTAAGCAAGACCCCACTACAGGCTTCCAAAGATGATGGCAAACTTGTCGCATCGCATCCTCCACTCTTTCTATACTCCGCCTCTATGCCTTGAGGCGAACTAATGGATCGCCAGCCGCTTCAACGAGCTGTCCACGCGGGCGGCGGGGGGCGCAGACATCGTTTCGTGGTGTCTGCAACCTGCATCATCTCCACCGCTCGGAGTACGCGCTAACCGCTGCGGCAACGCTATGCTTTACGGCTACTGAGAGGGTAAGTCAAGGGATGAAAGAGAGGGAGTAGCGAGGAGGGAGTCGCGTCATCGGGTGATCGAGCCATTGTGCGATCGGGCGAATGAAGAGCGGGCGCCGGGGAAATATAGGTGTCAGGTTTCGGGGGAGTAGAGCAGGGGCGGTGGGGCAGTTTGTCTCTTGCCCCTGCGCGCATCCATCAAGGACAATGGATATGCCGCACGCCATAGAGCTGCGTTCTGCGCCAGCCACCGACAATGGGTGCGCCACGCTCGATGGGGATCAATCCTGGGCAGCGTGAAGAGGAGAGTCCAATGCTTCATCGCATCGAATCGCGCAAGAGTCTCAGTGAAGTCCGCAAGCGACTGGAAGCGGCGGCGGAGAAATACAAGTTTGGCATCCTCGCCGTGCACGACCTGAAGGCCAAGATGAAGGAAAATGGCGTGGAGTTCGACCGCGACTGCCTGGTCTATGAAGTCTGCAACCCGCATCAAGCCAAGAAAATTCTGGAAGCCAACACCGAGATCGCCACCGCCCTGCCCTGCCGCATCGCCGTTTACAGCGAAGGCGCGGGCGTCACCCTCGCCACGCTGCGCCCCACCGCGCTCATCAGCCTCTTCCAAACCCCCGGTCTGAAAGCCGTCGCGGAAGAAGTCGAAGAAGTTCTGATCAACATGATGCAGGAAGCGGCGTCGTAGATGTCACCCTGAGCCCGTTCGCCGCGCTCAGGGTAAACTCCGCGAAGGGTCTGCAGTTGTTCGGGTTTGAGGCCGAGATAGAACTGCAGATTCTTCGTCCGCCAGCCGGTGGACTCAGAATGACCCATCGCATCGCCGGTCCCTTCCTCCGTCAGGGCAAGCTCCAACCGGCGCTACAGCGGGGGAGCGGGCAGCCAAGGTGGATTCCCGCTTGCGCGGGAATGAGAATACCCGGGGTCGTCATTCCCGCGCCATCAGTCATTCCCGCGTACGCGGGAATCCATCGCGGAGGCAGTGGACTCCCGCTGGCGCGGGGGTGACAACAAAGAGCTGGGAGGACGGCTGCGGGCCCTCACGCGGCATGGAGTTGGGGCTCAGGTTCTGGGAAGCTTCGAATCGCCAGTTGCTCGAGTTCTTTGCCCGAGATCGTATGCTCGGGGTAGTTGATCATGCGAATTTCCGCCGTGAAGCGATCGCCGGCGCCGGAGGCATCCATCAAGCCCTCCTGCAACCGCTCCGCCACGTGGTTGGCCTGATCGCCCGTCATCCCCGGCAGCAGCACTCCGAAGACGCCCAGCCGGAACAAATACATCGAGTCTTCCCGGCGCAGGCGGCGGATCAGGACCTTGGCTGCATCACCCAGCAAGGGCGCCATTCCCCCCGCCCGCTGGAGCTCCGGCGTGGGAGTGACATTCACCACCAGGAGGGAGAGAGCCTGCCGGGTGTTTGTGGAGCGCCGGTATTCCATGGCCAGCCGGTCTTGAAAGTGGGTGATTCCCGGCAGGGATCCGACCAGATCGGCGCTCGCCTCCTCAAGGATTCGCCTCTTTAAATGTTGCTCTTCCGCCAGTTCCCGGCGCAGGCGGCGAATCACCAGTTGCCGGTCGAGCAGGTATCCCTCCAGCAAAAAGCACAGGACACAAAAGCCCGCAAAACTCCTGCGCATGAAGTCCCCGCCCGACGCTCCCATGGCGGGAAAGACCGCCGGGTACATCACCAGAGCCATGCCGGCCGTCAGAATCAGAATGACGACCATGGCCAGGACCCAGAGATGCCACTCCCGCCGGTCCAGCGTCTGACGGTTAATCTCGTCGAAAATTCGCATCGCCCGTAGTCCCCCTTTGCAGGTGCTCGCCTCGCATCAGTCCCTTATCTGGCTAATCGGCGGAAAAGCGGAAATGATGAACCCCATTTGGGCCTCCCAGATTTCCCCTTTGCCCGCCGTGTCGGGGGACGCCCCAATCTGAAAAAGGCTCGGGAGAGCGTCGGGATGGGCCGACTCGCCTTTTTCCTCTGAGGATGAGCGCGGGGTAGCGGCGCCGGTGCAGGGGCATTCTGGCCCGCCCTACTGTCGCGCCAGGGCTTGCGCGGTGACCCAGTCGGTCCAAAGGGCGGTCGCTCCGCTGGAGAGCAGAGGCGCGCCATCGAGCACGGCATGGACGAAGTTCTGGACACAGGGGAAATGCAGATTGGCGTGGGGCGGCAGGTGCTCTCGCCCGCCGGGGTAGACGATCTCCGGGCCATTGAGCGGCGTCAGGTCCATCTCGCCGTCGCTGCCGGTGATGCGGAATTCGTCGCGCGCGCGGTGCGAGTTCCAGCGCACATCCACGATGCCGCGCGCCTTGTTCTGATATTCGATGAGCACCGTGGCGCAATCTTCCACGGCGAGCGCGTGGGTGGCGTTGGCGAGCAGCGCGGTGGCGCGCGCCGGCTCCCCCAAGAGGAAATTGAGCGCGTCGATGCGGTGCGAGCCAATATCGTAGAGCGGCCCGCCGCCCGCCTGCGCCGGATCGAGCAGCCAAGTGCGCGCCGCATCCTCGCCGGGCAGGCCGTCGTGGCAGCTCACGTAGGCGATGAGCGGCTGCCCGATCGCTCCCTGGGCGAGCAGCTCGCGGGCGCGCTGCAGCTTGGGATAGGTGCGGCGGTAGTAGGCCACGCCGAGCGTCCGGCCGCACTCTTCCGCCGCCGCGACCATGGAGCGCGCCTCAGCGTAATTCATTGCCATGGGCTTTTCGCAGAGGACGTGCCGGCCGGCGCGCAGCGCTTCGAGGGTCTGCGGCGCGTGCAGGAAAACCGGCGAGGCCACATAAACCGCCTCCGCGCCGCCCGCCGCCAGCGCCTCGGCGAGCGCCGTGAACGCCCGCACGCCGTACGTCGCCGCCTTCGCCGGGTCGCGGGTCACGATGCCCCACAGGCGGCTGCGCGGCTCGGCGAGAATCGCCGGAATCACCCGCTTCTTCGTGATGTCGCCAATACCGATGACCAGCCAATTCAGCATGCCGAAAATCCTTCCGCGCCCCCGCGCCGGGCCGTTATCGTAGCACAACCCCGAGGCGCTCCCTGCGACCAGCAACAGAGTGAAACACCTGCGGAAGACCAACGCGCTTGGAGTAGAATAAGTGCGCGGAGGGGGCATGAACCGTCGCAGGTTCCTTAAGCTGGCTGCCGGGGCTATGGGTGCCGCTCGGGCCGGTACGCTGTTCGCGCGCCGCGAGCCGGAACCGCAGGTGATGACCGTGCTCGGCCCGGTGGCTGCCCGCCGCCTGGGCCGCGTGCTGATGCACGAGCACGTGCTCGTTGATTTCATCGGCGCCGACAAGATCGTGCCCGGCCGCTACGATCCCGACGAGGTTTTCGCCAAGGCCCTTCCCTTCCTCGAAAAAGTGAAAGCCGCGGGCTGCGGCGCGCTCGTGGAGTGCACGCCGGCGTTTCTGGGGCGAGATCCAGCCCTTCTGCGCCGCCTGGCGAGCGCCAGCGGCCTTCACCTCATCACCAATTGCGGCTACTACGGCGCGGCCGCGGACAAGTTCGTCCCCGCCTTCGCCTACCGCGAAAGCCCCGACGAGCTCGCCCTGCGCTGGGCGCGCGAATTTGAAGACGGCATCCCTCCGGATAATATTCGCCCTGGAATTATGAAGATTGGCGTGGACGCCGGACCGCTCTCGGAAATCGACGCCAAGCTGGTGCGCGCCGCCGCCCTCTGCCACCGGCGGACGGGCCTGGCGATTGCCTCGCACACCGGAGACGGCGCGGCCGCCCTGGCGCAGCTCGACATTCTCAAGGCGGAAAACGTCGAACCCTCGGCTTTCATCTGGGTGCACGCGCAAAACGAAAAAGACTCCGGCATCCACGAGCGCGTCGCGCGTCTCGGCGCCTGGGTGGAATTCGACGGCATCTCCGCCGAGACCACCGCCGCGCACGTCGAGATGGCGCTGCGTATGAAACGCGCCCGGCTGCTCCACCGCGTCCTGATTTCACAGGACGCCGGCTGGTATCACGTGGGCGAGCCCGGGGGCGGCCAGTTTCGCGCCTACGACGGCCTCTTCACCAAATTCCTGCCCGCCTTGCGCAAAGCGGGCGCCACCGAAAAAGATCTTCGGACGCTCCTCGTCGAGAACCCCCGCCAGGCGCTCGCCCTCCGCCCCACCTAGGGACGCTGTGCCTCCTGCCGCCCCGCGCCATTCGGAAGTCGCGGCAATGCTATAATGACCAGTTTTGAGGCTGTTCCACTGAGGTCGCTATGTACTTCCCCTTTTTGTGGGTGGCTCTGGGTCTTTACGCTTTGGGAATTGCCCTCACCGTGCCCTCGGTGGCGCGGCGGCGGCCGGCGATCCCGCGCCCGGCCATGGGCGCCTTCGGCTTTGGCGTGCTCGCCAACGCCCTGGCGCTGGCGGTGGAGACATTCGAGCTGCACCGCCTGCCACTCATCGACGTGCGCAGCGCCATGTCGTTTTTCGCTTTCCTCGCCACCCTGGCCTTTCTCTTCGCCTACTGGCGTTATCGCATTACGGCGCTCGGCCTCTTTGTGCAGCCGCTGGCGTTCGTCTTCACGCTGATTTCGGTGGTTCGGCCGGAGCGGCCGTTTACCGACCCGGCATTTCGCGGCGGCTGGCTGCTGATTCACATCTCGTCGATTTTCCTCGGCTACACGGCTTTCCTGCTGACTTTCGTCGCGGCGCTGATGTATCTGCTCCAGACGCGCGAGTTGAAATCGAAGAAGCCGCACGCGTTTTATTACCGCCTTCCCTCGCTCGAAATTTGCGATGAGATTTATTCCCGCTCGCTGCTCATCGGGCTTCCGTTCCTGACCGTCGGCATCCTGATGGGATTCATCGCCGCCAGCCGGGCGTGGAAGGGACCGTGGGAATTCGACCCGAAGATTCTGGCCTCGATGCTGACCTGGCTGATCTACCTCGTGCTGTTTTCCACGCGACTGAGCGGCGCATGGCGCGGGCGGCGCAGCGCCTATCTGGCCGTCTTCGGATTCGCCGTCATGATGGTGACGCTTTTCGGCATCAGTTTCTTAAGCGGCCAACACGGCTTCAAGCCGGAGTTTGGACCGCTGCCGTGAAGGACGGGGGCTGGGTTCCAGGTCCTGGGGACTGGGTACCGCACAATGAAAAAGCGGTGGGAACGGGCAACGGGAATTAGGGTTTGCTTAAGGGGATCGTTGAGAGGGACAAACCGGACGATGAGCGCGCCCCAGAACCCAGTCCCCAGCCCCCAGTCCCCAGAGTTCTTATGAATTTTCTGCTCCTCGGAATGAATCATCGCACCGCGCCGGTGGAAGTGCGCGAACGGATGAACATCGACGAACCGCGCCTGGCAGACGCGGTCGCCGGCCTGGCGCGCTGCCCCGGCATCGTCGAAGGGATGATTCTTTCCACCTGCAACCGCGTCGAGCTGGTGGTCAACACGCAGGAAGCTGCGACCGCCGAGCCCACGCTGCGCCAGTTCCTGGGCGAATATCACCACTGCGACCTCCGCCCCTACGAAGCGCACTTCTACTGGCGGCGCCAGGAGGAAGTCGTCCACCACCTCTTCCGCGTCGCCTCCAGTCTCGATTCGATGCTGGTCGGCGAGCCGCAAATCCTCGGCCAGATGAAGCGCGCCCACGCCATCGCCCGCCAAGCCGGGGCGATGCACGGCGCGCTCGACGACGCCGTGATGCACGCCTTCGCCGTCGCCAAACGCGTTCGGCGCGATACGGCCATCGGCAGCGCCGCGGTTTCGGTCTCCTACGCGGCGGTGGAACTCGCCAAGAAGATCTTCGGACAGCTTGAAGGCAAGACCATCTTCGTGATCGGCGCGGGCAAGATGAGCGAGCTCGCCGCGAAGCACCTCCTCTCGAGCGGCGCGAGCAGCATCCTCGTCGCGAACCGCACTCCCCAGCGCGCCGAGGAGCTCGCCCGGGCTTTCCACGGCACCGCCGTGCCCTTCGAACAGCTCTTCGACCACCTCGCCCAGGCCGACATCGTCATCAGCTCCACCGGCGCGCCACACTTTGTGGTGGTGCGGGAACAGGTCGAGAAGGTCCTCCACGCGCGCCGCCAGCGTCCGATGTTTTTCGTCGATATCGCCGTGCCGCGCGACATCGATCCCGCCGTCAACAATCTCGACAACGCCTTCGTGTACGACATCGACGACCTCGAACAGGTCGTGGATGCCAACAAGAAACAGCGCGAGCGCGAAGCCGTCTGGGCGGAAGAGATCGTGCGCGAAGAAGTCGAGAAGATGATGAAGCGCCTCGCCTCGCGCGAGGTTGCGCCCACCATTGTCGCGATCGAAGACCGTTTGAACCGCATCCGCGAACTGGAGCTCGACCGCCATCGCGCCCGCCTGAGCAACCTCACGCCCGAACAGCGCGAGGCGCTCGACGCCCTCACCAAGGGCATCGTGAACAAGATTCTTCACGGGCCCATCACCGAACTCAAGAGCGGCGTCGGCGAGCCCGGTCACAGAACCCTGGTCGAATTGGTGCGCAAAATGTTTGGTGTAAGAGAGTGACGAGTGCCCTGTTCTGCTCGTCACCCGTCACTTGTCACCCCTCACTGATTTTATGAAACTGACCATTGGAACCCGCGGCAGTCAACTCGCCCTCTGGCAGACGAATTGGGTGAAGGCGCAGCTCACCGCCACCGGCCACGAAATCGAGGTCCGCATCATCAAGACCACCGGCGACAAGATGCAGAACCTCCCGCTCGCCGGCTCGGGGACCAAGGGCCTGTTCATCAAGGAACTGGAAGAAGCGCTGCTTGACGCGTCCGTCGATCTCGCCGTGCACAGCATGAAGGACCTGCCCACGGACCTGCCCGCGGGCCTGGCCGTCGTCGCGGTGCCGGAGCGCGAAGACCCGCGCGACGTTCTGATTTCGAGGGACAGTAAGCGCTACGCGGAATTGCCTGCCGGCGCGCGCGTGGGGACGAGCAGCCTCCGCCGCCAGTCGCAATTGCGCAAGCTGCGCGCTGACCTGGAACTGGTTCCCCTGCGCGGCAATCTCGACACGCGGTTGCGCAAGCTCGACCGCGGCGATTGTGCCGCCATCGTCCTCGCCGCCGCGGGCGTTCATCGCCTAGGCTGGCGGCCGCGCATCACCCAATACTTCAGCGCCGCCGAGATCTGCCCGGCGGTCGGCCAGGGAGCGCTGGCCATCGAAGCGCGTTCGAGTGACGAACACGCCGCGAGCGCGCTGCGGCTACTCGACCATCCGCCCACGCACCTTGCCGTGCGTGCCGAGCGCGCCCTGCTGCATCATCTGGGAGGCGGCTGCCAGGTGCCCATCGCCGCCCACGCTATCGTGGAAGACGGCGCGTTGCGGCTCACGGGCGTGGTGGCCGATCTCCAAGGCACGCGGCTGATCCGCGCCACGGGCAGCGGCTCCGCAGACGCTCCCGAAGCACTGGGCGCCCAGGTTGGGGAGGATTTGCTCCGCCAGGGGGCGCGGACGATTCTGGAATCGTTGTAGCGCCGCTCGATGTGCGGCGATTCGGAAAGACGCCGGTCATAGACCGGCGCTACAGTGAGTGCTCATGCCTGGCAAGGTCTATCTTATCGGCGCAGGACCCGGCGATCCGGGATTGCTCACTCTCAAGGGCCGGGCGATTCTGGAGCGCGCTGACTGCGTCATCTACGATTTCCTCGCCGCCGGAGAATTGCTGCGCTACTGCCGCGCCGACGCGGAGAAGATTTTTGCCGGCAAACGCGGCGGCGGCCCACGCCGCCCGCAGGAAGAGATCAATCAACTTCTCGTCGCCAAGGCACGCGAGTATGCCGTCGTGGCCCGGCTGAAAGGCGGCGACCCGTTCGTCTTTGGCCGCGGCGGCGAGGAAGCGCTGGCACTGGTCAAAGCCGGAATCGCGTTTGAGGT
>JBEKUI010000102.1:0-13885 GCA_049515175.1 Terriglobia bacterium | reverse complement strand
CACGGTTTTCTGCGCGCGGTCGCGGACCGTGACCACACGGCCCTCGAGGCGGCCGTCGGCCTTGGCGCGCACGACGTGCACATCCACGCGGTCGCCGTGCAGCGCCGAGCCCATGCCGTTCGCTGGAATGAAAATGTCTTGTCCGGTTGCACCCATGGGCTGGTCGGGTACAACGAATCCGTAGCCGTCGCGATGGCCGATGAGGCGGCCGGAGACTAACTTGCGCCCCTCGCTGCGGGCTGGTCCGCGTGCCTCGCCCGCCCCGCCTCCCTCACCGCGACGATGCTCGCGTGCGGGCACGGCGGGACGATGGTCGGCCGGCATCAAAGCAAAATGGCTTTTCTTGAGGCAGGCGATCTTGCGGCGCCGCGCCAAGTCCTTCAGCGCGCTCTTCAGCTCGCGCGCCTGGCTCGAGCGCAGCCCGAGCTCGAGAACGATTTCGCGCAGGCGAAACGTTTTGTGCGGGTTCTCCTCAAAGAGCTTGAGGATTTCGGACGGCGAGGGAAATTCGCGCATGGCTTCTCCGGGAAGAGTGTAACACCCGCCGGGCGGGTAAGCTCTTCTGCCTCGGCGCGCCGAAGGAATGGGTTGAAAACTTCGTTTCACAATCTGTAAACTCCTAGTTCTATGCGATGGCGAATATTGATTCTTGTGGGATTCCTCATGAGCCTTTCACCTTTCGATGCTCTCCAGGCCCAGCGCCTCTCCGATCAAATGGACCGCTCACAGGCGCGCTCGATGGTCATCTCGCGGCTGGGTATCGTGGCCACCAGCCAGGCGCTTGCTTCGCAGGCAGGGGCGCAAATCCTGGCGCGCGGAGGCTCGGCCGCCGACGCCGCCATCGCCGCCAACGCCGTGCTGGGCGTGGTCGAGCCGATGATGGATGGAATCGGCGGAGACCTGTTCGCCATTGAGTGGGACGCGAAAAGCGCGAAGCTCGCGGGACTCAATTCCAGTGGCTGGGCGCCGGAAAAGCTCACGCCGGAACTGCTGAAGCAAAAAGGCGTCAGCCACATGCCCGGCCAGGGAATCTTCTCCGTTACGGTGCCGGGCTGCGTGCGCGGCTGGGAAGCGCTGCACAAGAAATTCGGCAAGCTGCCCTGGGCGGAGCTCTTTCAGCCAGCGATCTACTACGCCCGCAACGGATTCCCGGTTACCGAGGTTGTGGAGACTTATTGGCGATCCGAGAAGGCCGCAATGGAAAAGGACGCCAACGGCCGGCGCGTCTTCCTGGTCAACGGTGAAACTCCGAAGGTCGGCGAAGTTTTTCACAATCCGGAATACGCGCGGGCGCTGGAACTGATCGCCCAGGGCGGGCCGGAGGTTTTCTATCGCGGCGCAATCGCCCAGGCAATCCTCAAGACCTCGGAGCGCCTGGGCGGTGTGATGACCGCAGCGGATCTGGCGGATTTCCGGCCGGAATGGGTGGAGCCGATTTCAACCACCTACCGCGGCTGGACGGTTTATGAGCTGCCGCCCAACGGTCAGGGCATGGCAGTGCTCGAAATGCTGAACATCTTCGAGAAGTTTCCGATTCCCGACTGGGGCTTTGCCAGCGCTGACGCCTTTCACGTCAAGATGGAGGCGCAGAAGCTTGCCTACGCGGACCTGCGGCGCTACAACGCCGACCCGAAGTTTGCCAAGGTTCCGGTGAAGGGCATTCTCTCCAAGGAATTCGCCGCCGCACGCGGCGCCACCATCGACTTGAAACAGGCCCACTGCGACGTCGAGCCGGGCGACGCGGCGCACTACGGGACGGACACCGTCTACCTCACCGCTGTCGACAAGGAGGGGAACATCGTCTCGCTGATTCAGAGTGTGGCGAGCCTGTTCGGCTCCGGCGTCATCGTGGATGATTTTGGATTTCCGCTGCAGAACCGGGGCGCGGGATTCGTGCTCGATGTGGGTCATCCCAACGTGCTGGCGCCGCGCAAGCGCCCCTTCCACACCATCATTCCGGGCTTTATGGAAAAGGGAAATCTCCACGTGGGCTTCGGCATTATGGGCGGGCTCAACCAGCCGCAGGCCCACGCGCAGTTCGTCTCCAACGTCGTGGACCACGGCATGAACATCCAGGCCGCGCTCGAAGCGCCGCGCTTCACCCGGCTGGAATTTGGGAGCTGTCAATTTATGATCGAGGGGCGCGTGCCCGCTGCTGTGCGCGAAGAGCTCGTCCGGCGCGGCCACAAGCTCGATGTGCGCGGGGACTACTCTTCCTGGTTTGGCGGGGGCCAGGTGGTAATGCACGACTCCGCTGCGGGGGTCAACTACGGCGCCTCCTCACCGCGCAAAGATGGCGCTGCCACTCCGGAACCTTCACCGATGCCCGGGAAGTGAGATCGTTCAGTGAAGCTTTGGGGATTAACGCGGAAAAGGTTTGACCCGGGAACTTGGTGCCGAAGAGAGGACTCGAACCTCCACTCCCTGACGGGAACTACACCCTGAATGTAGCGCGTCTGCCAATTCCGCCACTTCGGCACAAACCCATGTGCAGCGACGCTGCCTCGGGACCCACAGGAATGGATTTCCGTTCCGAGGCAATTCCTCATCTTGCCATCCACGCGAAGCCCTGTCAAGGCAGGCCGTGCGGTCGTCGTGTCCTGACCCTGTGCGGTTGAGATCCGCTTCGCCCGCGGCGGATTCGTCGTCAGCCCTTTCTGCCGATGGCCTTCAAGGCGGCGAGCAGGCGGTCAACTTCGTCTGCGGTGTTGTAGTGAGCGAGGCCGATGCGCAGCATGCCGCCGCTCGATTCGACGCCCAGCCGCTCCGTCAGATTGATTGCGTAGTAGTTTCCGTCCCAGGTGAAGATGCCGCGAACGCCGAGATACTCCGCCAGCTCGCGCGGCGTGTGACCTTCCATGCGAATCGCGACCGTCGGGGTTCGCTGGTCAAAACGCTCCGGTTCTCGGATGCCGTAAAATGTCAGCCCCGGAATCTTGACCAGTCCTTCGATGAGTCTCACCGAAAGCCCGCGCTCGTAATCGCGAATGGCTCCGTAGGCGGCGAGCAGTTGCTCGCGGCGCGAGGACGTCGGAGGGCTTCCGCAGCGGCGGCCCAATTCCGCCAGGTAATCGATCGCCGCGGTGACGCCGGCCTGGCCTTCGTGATTCTGCGTTCCGGTTTCCCATCGGTCAGGGATCTTCTCGGACGCAGGGCGAACCTTGTAAGGGCGTAGACGTTCCAGGTGTTCGCGCTTTCCATAAAGCGCGCCGCAGTGCGGGCCGAAGAACTTGTAGGAAGAGCAGACCAGGAAATCGCAGTCCAGCGCCCGGACGTCGATGGGGCCATGCGGCGCGTAGTGCACGGCGTCAACGAACGCGAGGGCGCCGACGCGATGCGCCCTGCGCACGATTTCGGCAACATCGTTGATGGTGCCGACCGCGTTCGCTGCGTACCCGACGGCGACCACGCGCGTGCGTGAAATAAGCTGGCGCTTCAAATCTTCCATGTTCAGCGTGCAATCCCCGCAGTCAATGTCCACATAGCGGACGATCGCGCCAAGCTCCTCGATCGCCGTCCAGGGGGCGATGTTGGCGTTGTGGTCGAGATGCGTCACGATCAGCTCGTCGCCGGATTTCAGTTCGCGGCCGATGGCGCGGCTCAGAGCGAAGGTGAGCGTGGTCATGTTGGGGCCGAAGACGACTTCGTCCGCGTCGCAGCCGAGCAGATCGGCGACGGCGGAGTGCGCGGCGACGAGGATCTCGTCACTGCGCCGGCTGGTGATGAAGGCGCCGTGGGTGTTAGAGTTCGAGGTCGCCAGGTAGTCGCGCATCGCGTCAATCACGCGCTGCGGCACCTGCGTGCCTCCCGGCGCATCGAAGAAGACCGCTGGCTGTCCGCTGACCTCCTGCCATAGAGGGGGGAATTGTGCGCGGACCCAGTCGATATCGAAGGTGGGCATGAAGGACTCCCGTAATGACCCGAAATGTAGACCAGCGAAAAGTCGCCGGCTTCGAAGCCTAACGCCGGCGCGCGCGGCGGTCAATGGTTGGCGCGCAGCTCGCGCCGGCCTGCCGCGCGGGCGTGCTATACTGATACGAATTTGCTCATTTTTCGAGAGGACGTACCGTGAAGAGGGAAACGATTATTACGGCCATCGTATTTCTTGCCGTCGGATTTCTTGCCGGATACATCACCGACGCGCAGTTGAACTGGAACGCCCAGAAGCGCGCCGCCAGCACGCCCCATGTTCATGATGAAACTACGGAGGGCGCAGCCATGCCCGGAGCGGGCGGCGCAGGCATGGGGCAGGGTCTGCCCCAAGGTCATCCTCCCATCGACACCAGCGCGGTGGTCAAAACCCTGGAAGAGCAGTCAGCGCAGAACCCCAATGATCCCGAACCGCGCCTGAAGTTCGCCAACTACCTGTACGATCAGCAGCAATGGCAGAAGGCTATCGAGTGGTATCAGAAGGCGCTGGAACTCGATCCCAAGAACGTCAGCGCCCGCACCGACCTGGGGACGGCCTACTACAACCTGGGGCGGCCTCAGGACGCGATGCGCGAGTACCGCAAGTCTCTGGAGGCGGACCCCAATCATCAGCCGACGATCTTCAATTCCATTGTGGTCCAGTTGGACGGGACGCACGATCTGGCGGGCGCCCGACAGGCCTGGGAGCGGCTCAACAAAATGAATCCCAGCTATCCGGGCCTCGACAATATGAAGAAACGGCTGGACGCGGCAGGCGCCTCGGGCGCGAGCTCGCAGGCCGGCCGTTAAGGCCAGCCATCCCTCTTCCCGGCACGGACATCTGAAAACTCATGGCGCGGTTGCTTGCTTACCTTTTCGATCTGATCCTCATCATGGTGGTGGGCTGGATGATGCGGAGGATCTTCCAGGCCCTGAGCGGACATCCTCAGCCTTCTCCGCGCCGGTCCCGCGAAGCTCCCCGAGAGGGCCCTGGGCCGGCCCTGCGCGGCGAGACGGCACGCGACCCGGTTTGCGGAATGTTCGTCTCCACGGAACTTTCTCACCGCCTGCAGCGCGGCGACGAGACCCTCCATTTCTGCTCGCGAGAGTGCCTGAAACGGTTCGAGTCGGAGGCGACCCATTCGTAAAGCCATCGCTCCTTCGCGATGCTACACCCCGCCATCGCCGGCGGAGGGCTGCAAGGCAGGCTCTCCCGGAAGGGGGCGCCGGCGTTTCGCCTCTCCCCTGCAAGGAAAGCGCGTTCGCTTCCAAGTTTGCCTGGCGATCCTCGCCGCGCTGGTTTGCGCGCCCGCGGGCCACGCCTGGGGTGGGAAGACGCGTCTGGCGCGCCGCTACCGGCTCGGGCAGCAGATGGTCTATCAAACGACGATCAAAACGCGCGCCACGGTGAGCTCCAATCCCGAAGGTCTGAAAGCCCTCCTGCCTCCCCTGCCCACCGAACTGACCACGCGGCAGCAGAATACGGTTACCGTGCGCGCGGTCGGCGCCGACGGCGTCGCGGAAGTGGAGAATCGCTTCGACCGCTTCGAATTCGAATCCAATCTCGCCGAGGCGCTTCCTGAAGACCTCCAAGGCACGGCCCGCGAAGCGCAGGAGGAATTCATCAAGCAGCTCCAAGGCCGCACGCTCACGGTGCGCTACGACCGGATTGGCCGGCTGCTCGGCTCCGAGGGCACGGAGGCTTTGTTCCAGGAGCTCGATCCACCCATGCGCGAGACCGGGCGGCAGATGCTTCAGATCTTCCTCGAACACATGGGAGGAAGCGCGCTCTACCCTGACCGTCCCGTCCGCAAAGGCGAAGAGTGGACGCAGAAACTGGATGCAGCGGCGAGCACCGCGTCGCCGTTCTCCGTGCAGGGCGAAAGCACGATGCGTTTTGTGGGCAAGACCCGGCAGGCAGGCGTGAAGGCGGCGATTATTGACTTTCGATTCTCGAACCTGATGAAGCCTTCACTCGAAAGCCTTCGCCAGGCGGGACCGTTCTCCCAGTTGGAGGCGCAGGGGCTGAAGCTCGATATCCGCATCGAGGGGACAGGCGAGGGGCAGGCGCTGGTTGCGCTGGACGACGGGCGAATCCTCCAGAACCACGCGACGCTGCGCCAGACGCTGCGCGCCGAGATGCCCACGACACCCGCCCTCCGGCTGCCCGTCAGTGGGCCAATCCGCGTACAGGTGGATTCGGAGACGCAGGTGGAGATGGCTGACACCGGCGGCGGGCGGCGATAGAGTGCGGGTGGCCACGCCGGGCCATCCCCAAATCGTTGTTGACTTCGCGGGGTGGGTTTCTATAATCGCACCAGGCTCGGCGCGAGAGTGGCAGTTCAGCAAAGTTGATGGATCACCACCAGACTCCTTCTCTTCCCGTGGTTCTCACGGTGGGCGGGTTTGACCCGTCCAGCGGCGCCGGAATTACCGCCGACCTGAAGACTCTGGCAGCCCACAACTGTTACGGGGTGGCGGCGATTACTGCCCTGACGGTTCAGAACACCCAGGGTGTCGCCGCCGTTCATGGCGTTGATGCGGAAATCCTGAGGATATCCCTCGCGAACCTGCTGGCCGACGGAAACGTGAAAGCGATCAAGGTTGGCATGCTCGCCTCGCGCGCCCATGCCGAAGTGGTGCATTCGATCTTGGAGGCGAACGCCGCCCTGCCTTCGGTGCTCGATCCCGTCATCCGTTCCACAAGCGGCGCGGCCCTGCTCGATGAAGAGGGGATCATCTATCTGCGCCAGCATCTGCTCAGCCGGGTGGGGCTGATCACGCCCAATTGCGACGAGGCGGCCGCGTTGACTGGCTTGAAGGTCGAAAACGTCGAAGGGATGAAAGCCGCCGCCACCCGGTTGGCGGAACTGGGCGCACACGCCGTGGTCATAACCGGCGGTCACCTCGACAAGGCCACGGACGTCTTCTTTGACGGCTCCGGGTTTGAAGTCTTCGCCGGCGATCGTATCAAGCCCGACAATACGCACGGCACCGGCTGCACCTTCGCCTCGGCGATTGCCGCCAATCTCGCCCACGGACGCTCGCTGCGGGAGGCGGTGGTTTACGCCAAGGCATTCGTGACTGAGGCGATTCGCAAGGCCTATCCCATCGGCCCCGGCCGCATGCCGCTGAACCACCTCTACCGGATGCAGCAGAGCCCGCGCGTGTCCGATCACGCTCCTTCCGTTCCCGAACCCGTGCATTGACTCCGACTTCAAGCCGCGCGCAGGATCTGCTCGACTTCCTCGCGGTCGGCGTCGCTCACCAGCGTGATGCCGCTGATTTCCGCCGCGCGAGGAGTGAGTGCCGCGATATCGTCCCGCGAGATGTGTTCGAGGGCGAACTTGCGCGCCCCGCACATCAACTGTCGCAGGCCCTGGGCGACGCGTTGGTAGTAGGTGTAGAGGCCGATGGCCCCGGTGGGGATCTGCCGGTAGCGGTCCTTGTAGCGTTCCTGGAGGTCCGGCGCGGTGACGAAGATTTCGTCCACGGTGGTGCCGAAACGCTCGATGTAAATGGGCAGGTTATTCTCCTGAATCAGGTGGCCGATGTTCTTGCCGACCATGGCGGCGGCAAGAGGAGAGCGCGCCCATGCAATCATCTTTACGAAGGGCGCGGCGAGCGCGAAGCCTTTGAAGATCTGGTCTTCGAAAGTGAACCCGCCAGCCAGGGCGATGGGCGGCACATAAGCATTCGCCTTCTTCAGCCGCTCGCAATATTCGCGCAGCAGGGAGTGCAACTCGATGCCGGGAATGCCCCACTCATTCATCATCCGCCAGGGGCTCATGCCTGTGCCGCCGCCTGCCGCATCGACGGTGAGCATGTCGATGCCGGCTTCCGACGACCACTTGACGGCTCGCGCCAGGTCCGCCGGCCGGTAAGCGCCTGTCTTGAGGAAGACCCACTTCGCGCCCGCCTTGCGGAGATCGTCGGCGCGGCGCAGGAAGGCCTCCCGATTCACCATGCCAACGCGCGAGTGGCGCTCGAATTCGCGGAAGCTGCCGCGATGGAAGGCGTCGATGACGAGAGGGTTGTCGGGATCGGGCAGCACCACGTAGCCGCGCTTCTTGAGCAGTTGCGCCTTTTCGAGGTCGCGGATCTTGACCTCGCCGCCGATGTCCTTGGCGCCCTGGCCCCACTTCATCTCGACGGCCTTCGCGCCCAGCTTCTGAATCGCGTACTCCTGCACGCCCAGACGCGTGTCTTCGACGTTCGCCTGGATAACAATCTCCCCGCAGCCGTCTTCCTGCCACTCGCGGAACGTCTGCACGCGCCACTCGAGTTCGCGGCTCGAGATCAGCCGGCCCGCGGCAATTTCTGAACCGGGGTCCATGCCGCACACGTTCTCGCCCACGGTCAGCGACGTGCCGCTCAAAGCGGCGCCAACGGCCAGTCCTTCCCAGTTGTTCTTGGCGATATTCGTCGAGCCCAGTGCCGCGACGATGAAAGGCAGCTTGGAGTGAAGGCCCGGCTCGCGCCCCCAGTGGACTTCCAGATTGACGTTGGGGAACAAGGCCTCGTCGCTGTCCGCCTCAATCCCCCAGGCGCCGCTCGCCCGGCCGAGAATCGTGAAGTGCGAGAGATCGACCGGGTAGTTCTTGGTCGAGGCCGTGGTGATGATGCCGAAGGGCTGCGGGTAGATCATTTCCGGCCCGCGGTAGGCGGACTTGCCGATCTCGCACATGCCGACGCAGCCGTCAATGCAAGTGGCGCACATCCCGCTCAAGGGGCTGATGGAGTCCTCGGTGCGGTTCTTCGTGAGCGTCGCCGCGGAAGCGTTGAGTCGCGAGTAGGTCATGGAAACTCTCCTTTACTTTCCGACATGAGGGCCGGCATCCAAGCGCGCCGCGCTGAGGTCCGGCGGCTTGGGCTTCTCCGTGCGTTTGACCGGCGCCGGATGCAGCGGTCCGGCCAGTTCGCAGGCCACGCAGGGATCCAGAAAACACATGGCGTGATCGTGGTAGTTGAGGCACGCGGGGGAGAAATTGATACATCCACTGCACAGCGTCGTCTCGGCTTGCGCGCCCTGACAGCGAAGTTCGCACACCGGGCAGACGTACATGCATGCGCCGCACTGCCGGCAAACGTCCGAACGGCGGTGGAAGGGGAAGATGACCTCGCGGTTGGCGCCCCGGTAAGCGAAGCCGATCGCGCCCGCCATCATCTGTTCGGCGCACATGCGGACGCACTTGCCGCACTGGATGCAGTCCTCGTTCTTCGGTTCGAGGCGCACCCGCCGCAGGCCGTGGCTGCTGGCGAGATCCTGGATCGTTTTCGACTGTGGGCAGGTGGCCACGTAGAGTTCCAGCAGCAACTGCCGCGCACGCTCGACCCGCTTGGAATGCGTCTGCACGACCATCCCTTCCTCTGCCAGGAGAGTGCAGGCACTCAGCAGCTTGCTCTTGGGCGGCGTGCCTACTTCCACCACACAAAGGCGGCAGGCGCCGTAAGGTTTGAGTCCGTCGTCGTGGCAGAGCGTGGGAATGGGAATCCCTAGGAACTTCGCCGCTTCCAGCATGGTCGTGCCGCGTTCGACGTCAGTCCTGATTCCGTTGATGGTCAGCTTGGGCACGCCTCCCCCTGCCTTTCTTCTGACTCCTGACTCCCTACTCCACCAGCACCGCTTTCGGCTGGCAAACTTCCAGGCACGAGCCGCACTTGGTGCAGCGCGCGTCGTCAATCGTGTGTGCTTCCTTCTTCTCGCCCAGGATCGCCGTGGAGCTGCACACTCGAACGCAAGCGCCGCAGCCGTTACAGAGCACAGGATCGATGCGATAGGTGATGAGCTTGCGGCACACTTTGGCCGGACAGCGCTTCTCGCGCACGTGAGCTTCGTATTCGTCGCGGAAGTAGCGCAAGGTCGAGAGCAGAGGATTGGGCGCCGTCTGGCCAAGGCCGCAGAGCGACGTCTCGCGCACCATCCAGCCCAGCTCCTGTAGCAAATCCAGGTCTTCCTCTCGCCCCTCGCCTTCGGTGATGCGCTTCACGATTTCGTGCAGCCGCCGCAATCCCTCGCGGCACGAAAAGCACTTCCCGCAGGATTCCTCTTCCAGAAACTCCATGAAATAGCGGGCCACGTCAACCATGCAGGAGTCTTCGTCCATCACCACCATGCCGCCCGAGCCCATCATCGAGCCCGCTTCGGTCAAGGCCTCATAATCGATGGGAAGATCGAGGAGGCTCGCGGGTATGCATCCGCCGGAGGGCCCGCCGATTTGTACCGCCTTGAGTTGTTTGCCCTCGGGAATCCCCCCCCCAATTCCATAGATCATTTCCCGCAGGGTGATCCCCATGGGCACTTCCACGAGCCCCGTGTTGTTGATCTTCCCTACCAACGCGAAGACCATGGTGCCCTTGCTGCGCTCGGTGCCGATGGAGGCATACCAGTCCGCCCCGCGATTAATGATGACGGGGATGCTCGCCCAGGTCTTAACGTTGTTGATGCAGGTCGGCTTGCCCCACAAACCACCCTCGGCAGGAAAGGGTGGCCGCTGACGCGGCTCGCCCACGCGACCTTCGATGGAGGCAATCAGCGCAGTTTCCTCACCGCAAACGAATGCCCCGGCTCCTTCCACCAGCCGGATGGAGAAGTTCAAACCTGCCCCCAAGATCTCGTCGCCCAGCAGGCCATGCTCCTCCGCCTGAGCGATGGCCACGCGTAAACGCTCCACGGCAAGCGGGTATTCCGCTCGGACGTAGATGAAGCCTTCGCTCGCCCCCATGGCGTAGGCGCCGATGATCATCCCTTCCAGCACGCTGTGGGGATTGCCTTCCAGAAGACTGCGGTCCATGAAGGCCCCGGGGTCGCCCTCGTCCGCATTACAAATGATATACTTCGTCTCCGCTGCTTGCCGCTGTACCACTTCCCATTTCCTGCCGGTGAAAAATCCCGCTCCGCCTCGACCCCGCAGGCCAGAACGTTTCACCGACTCCACAACCTCGGCCGGAGACGTGGCAGATAACACTCGAGCAACGGCGGCATAGCCCCCAACCTGGAAATAGTCCGCAATCGATGTGGGATCGATCTTGCCGTTCTGGGCGAAGAGTACGCGGTGTTGGCGGGCGTAAAAGGGAACGTCTTCCTCGCGCAGCACTCGCTCGCCGGTTGCGGGGTCCCGGTAAAGAAGCCGCTCGACGGGGTGATGACCGTCCGCCAAACTGGCAACGATGTCGGCAGCGTCATGGGCCGTCACGTGGTTGTAAAAGACGCCCTCCGGCCAGACCAGCATTACCGGGCCTTTTTCGCAGAAGCCGTGGCAGCCCGTTCCTTTGAGATCGATCTTGCCAGCCAAGCCGCGCCGCTCCAGGGCCTCGCGGCAGGCCTTCATTACATCGTCAGCCCCTGAGGCTTTGCATCCGCTCCCGCAGCAGACACTTAAACACGATCCCGCCGAGCCGCGGTCCGCCCCGAGGGCGGCGCGCAGCGCCTCCAATTCCTGAATTGAGCGTAGTTTAGTCATTGTCCGGCTCGTCGCCACTAGGCAACGACCGGCGCCGGTTCGGGCGCCGAGCGGTACCTGTTCAGCAAGCCGGGCACTTTGGCTTGGCTGAGATGAGCGTGTGTGTTGGTGTCAACGCGGACCACCGGAGCCAGCGCGCAGCAACCGACGCAACGCACGGTGGCCACCGTGAACTCGTAATCTCGGGTAGTCCCCGGTCCAGCAAGCTTCAATTCGCTGAGCAGGCGATCGAGGACTCGGGGCGCCCCGCGAACATGGCAAGCGGTTCCGAGGCAGACTTGCACCATGTGCTTACCCACCGGTTCCAAGCTGAAACAGTTGTAGAACGTGGCGACGTGATAAACTTGGGTGAGCGGAAGCTTGAAGCGCCGTGAAATACTTCTGAGGACGTCTTCCGGAAGGTAATGAAACCGGACTTGAACTTCCTGCAGCAACGGAATGAGGCTGTCTCGGCCTTCCCACTTGCTCGCGAGCAGACCGTCCACAACCGCAGTGTCCCCCATCACGAGCCCCCTTTTCCCTCAAAGCTGAATGCCCCAGCCCCTTGCGCCCCCGGCGGGGATCATTCATAGCCATACACGGGAAGATGCTTGACGTCGGCCAGGTTGATTTCGTGCGCCTGTCCGCAATCTGGGCAGGCTTCAACCACCACGGGCCAGTGGACGAAAGCGAGCGGGTGTGACGCCTTCAGGGTCGTCTCCCGCTTGGAATTCGGACAAACGTACGTTCCGATTTCGAGCTCGACCGGATGAGCAGTCTCTCGCTCCATGTGCCCAAGCCTCAATCTGAATCGCTGCAAATCCTCAGCCAAAAACGGGGGAGGTGAGGATGGAGAAGTTTCCTCGCCGTAAGCCACTCAAAACAAGAAGGAATCTTGAGAAGCGACATAATGTCAACAGAACAGACTTCGTCTCCCGGCGGGGCAACGGTGCGCACGATAGCACAGTTTTGCTTATTGTGTGCATAAAGAAAACTTATCGAGCGAAAAGTGGCGCAGTACGACCAGACGAACAACTGGTGGCCGGAATGGGGCGGCTGAACGAAACCTCGGTCGCTTTGTCCGAATGGCGGGTCTCCTTGACACTTCCGTTCCCCGACCGGATAATCCCGTCGCCGCCTGAAGTCGTGCGGCCCGGGTTGGGCCTGAGCGCCCGGAAAGGATGAGACGACGTTGGAACCCACCGACCTCCATCCCGCCGAAGATCCGCGCAAGATTGTCGAATACAATATTCTGAGGGCCGCCGACCGGCTGGGCCTGGACAGCGAAATGCGCACCCTGCTGAACATGCCCTTTCGCGAAATCCGGGTGGAGATCCCGCTCCGCATGGACGACGGCTCGCTGCGCGTCTTCGTCGGCTATCGCGTCCAGCACAGCGGCGTGCGCGGTCCGGCCAAGGGCGGAATCCGCTATCATCCCGCGACCGATCTGAACGAAGTGCGCGCCCTGGCGGCGGCGATGACCTGGAAGACAGCTCTGGTCAGCATCCCATTCGGCGGCGGTAAGGGCGGCATCAACGTCGATCCACGCCAGCTTTCCACCGCCGAGTTGCAGCGCCTGCGCGGCACCTAGCGGACGCTGCCCGGTCCCTCGTCCAGACTTCAGGTCGTCGGAAAGAGAGAATGCCACCACCCCTCTTCACGCATCTCGCGGGTCAGATCCCCGTGCTGCGGCACGAGCACGTCGCGGTGCTCTATCGGGGCGGCGGCGAGGCCTTCCGGCACGCTTCGTTCCTGGCCGAAGGACTCGCCCGCGGGGACCGGTGCTTCTACCTCGCCCCGCGCGACTACCATAGCGCCATGCTCGAGCGCCTGCGCGGCGAGACGGCGGAGCTCGACCGGCACCTCAGCACGGGCCACCTGCGCGTTGAGGCGGGCCCCGCGGATTCGGCGGCCCTGCGCCAGATGTGCCAGCAGACCTACATCGACGCGGAAGACGCCGGCGCCCCGGCCGTGCGCTGGCTCGAGGAAGGTATCTGGCCGGAACCGGCGGGATTTCCCATGCCGCACTTCTTCGAGTTCCACGCCCTGCTCAACTACCAGGTGAAACATTATCCCAGCGTGGCGCTCTGCCAGTACGACCTGGAGCGCTTCGAGCCGCGCCACCTCTTTCAGGCTATCGCCGTGCACCGCCACCTGATCGTCGAGGGAACGCTGGTGCGCGACAACCCTTTCTACATTCCCGCCGAACGATTCATTTCCCTGGCGGCGCAGGAGCGCGAGCGCGACCTGCTGCAACTCTTCCGCGAGGTCGGCTTCGACATGACGAAACTCCTCGCCGCCCTCTCCGGCTACGGCCGCCTCCGCACCGGGACCGCAACGCCTTGACCGCCCGTCACTCGTCACTGCCCTTTGAGCCTCATCCTTTATTTTCAACAACATTCTGGCTTCGTTCCTCGAGATTTTTAGTTTGTAATGCCGCCTCCTGGCTGACCAGCTTCGGCCTCCTGGCGCTTGACTCCGCGTCCTCATGCCCGCCGCTCTTCACTGCTCTTACGCCCCTTCGACTCGCGGCC
>JBEKUI010000101.1:0-13901 GCA_049515175.1 Terriglobia bacterium | reverse complement strand
TGCGCTTAGCCCTTTTCATGCCCGGCATTATATCGCTTTTTCTTCGCCGGAGCAAGCATGATATTCATACCTCGAGATTTGAATATCAAATTTGGCCCTTCGGCCACCCTTCCCGAGCCTCCTGACCGCGGACTTCGCCTTCCCGTGGCGGTCACCCTCCCGCGTCCCTCGGGTCCGAAGTGCGACTGTTTGTCAGTGGTTTTGCGCATCCCCTCCCGGCCGGTGACCCAATCGCTTCCCCTTTTCAGGCATAGGCTATCACACTTGCCCATGGAGAGTCAAGGGTGAGGGCAGACGCTCATTCCTTATGGTCGAGCAGGCGATAGGTCACAAACGCCAGCCTCCGGCTGTCCGGCGACCAGGAAGGAACGTTGATCGTTCCTTGCCCGCCGAAGAGTTTGGCGAGGACGCGGATCGGCCCGCCCTCGAGCGGCATGATCCGCAACATGACGTCCTTGTTGGGAGGATGGCCTTTCACGCTCTTGTCGTAAGAGAGGAACACCAGCCACTTGCCGTCGGGAGAAGGGTGCGCGAACCAGTCGGCGCGGCCGTCGTCGGTCACCTGTTCCTGTCCGCTGCCGTCCGTGTGCATACGCCAGATCTGCATCAAGCCGGTGCGCTCGGAATTGAAATAGATCCATTTACCGTCCGGCGAATATTCCGGCCCATCGTCGAGCCCCGCGGCGTCCGTGAGCCGCTTCTCTTCCCCGCCCTCCACCGGGATCGTGTAGATATCGAAGTTGTCCCCACGTTCCGCGCAGTAAGCCAGCGTCTTGCCGTCTGGCGACCAGCCGTGCCAGTAGGACGGCCCCAACGGTGTGATCAGCCGGGGCTCGCCTCCCGCGCTCGGCATCACGTAGATGAGCGAGCGGTCCCCGGGCGAATTGCTCAACGCCAGCAGCTTCCCGTCGGGCGAAAGGCCGTGGTCGTTATTGCAGTGGGTCGCGCTGCCCGTGTCAAGAAACGCAGGCACGCCGCCTTCGACGGGCACTGTGTAGAGCCTCCCAAGTCGATTGAATATCAGAAACTTCCCGTCCCGAGACCAGTTTGGAGCTTCAAAATGTTCACGTAATCTCAAGGCCGTTCGGCGATTTGTGCCATCGGGCGATATGGTTTCGAGGATGCTCGTGATCGCAAGCTTGTGTGGCGGAAGTGACGGCCCCTCAATCCTCACATCCCAGAACACCGCCGTTTCTAGTTCCTGGACGTCGTGCGAGCACACCGCAAGCCCTACATATACTGGGTCGTGCATCGTCACATTGATGGGAAGCTCTGCTCTCCCGAGCGCTCCATTCCTTGCAGCTCTGAATGTGAATATGTCGCCCCGGCGTTCAAGGCCAAGGCCAAGGGGCCCGGAAACCGGCGACCGGACCTCGCGTGTCGTCCCTCCCTTCTCCTGACGGTACTGCATCGAGGTGAGGCCGTCTCCGTGAACTACAGCGGAAACGTAAGGCGAATCCGGGTCAAGACTCTGGCGGATCACCCACCCTGCCTTGCGATGCTCTTGTTTTCCCTGCCCGAGCAAATGAACGTTTGCGAATAAGGACACGTCCCCTGACATCCGACGCCACACGAAGTGGAATGCGTCGGTGCTTTCCCACATGTTGGCCCCGCCGCCCGTGATGCGATATTCTCCGCGCGCGGTGTCGAATTCCGCCGACCCTCTGCGCGGCGTGACGCCCACATCGGATTCCGCTTCGAATTCGCCGATGGGCGCAGCGGCGCGCCCCGCGAACTCCGCCACTCCTCCGACCAGGATCAGGGCCAGCGCCAAAAGCCAGCCGCTCAACCACCTTCGCGGCGCCCGAGCGTCGCGCTCCAGTGCATTCATCATGCTGTTTTCCTCCCTCTGCAGGAACGAAGCTAGACCACTTTCACCTGTCATTCAAGCCGGACTTTCCTGGACTCTTGCGATGGCGCAGGAAGCTTTGCAGGGTGCTCGCCCTGCTGTATCATCGGACGCTTGGAGCGCCCCGGACACATGGAAGAAAAGTCCGGAGACTGACAATGGGCCCTGCGGAGATCGCACAACCCGCTGAGCGGAATGAGTTGCGCCGCGACGTCTCGGTTTGGGGCTCCTACATGTGGGGCTACGCCGATGTCGGCGCAGACATCTACACGGCGCTGGGACTGGTGATTGCCGCCGCGCACGGTGCCGCCAACCTCGCGTTTGCCGCCGCCGGCTTGGTGTACATCATGGTCGGGCTCGCTTACACGGAACTGGCCTCCGCTTACCCGGTGGCGGGCGGCGGACACTATTACGCCTTGCGCGGCCTGGGAGATTTCTGGGGCTACGTGGCCGGCGTCGCACTCTTGCTCGATTACACGATTGACATCGCGCTCTTTGCCGTCGCCTCGGTGGGGTACCTCAATTTCTTCTGTCCCTTTTTCTTCCACTACGAATTCCCCAGCCCCGTCTGGAACCTGGGTTTCGTTTCGCTGTACAAACCCTACAACGTGCTTGAAGCCATCGCGCTGATCGCGCTGCTCGTCTGGCTCAACATCCGCGGCATTCGCGAATCATCCCGCTTCAATGAAATCCTGGGAGCGATCGACATCATTACGGAGAGTTGCATCGTCATGTTCGGCTTTGCCGTGGCGTGGAAACCCGAGTTGCTGGTCCGCCAGTGGCATGAGGCCTGGCACACTATTTCGGCGGGCCAGTTCGCCTACGGATTTTCGCTTGCCATCATTTCCTTTGTGGGATTGGAGTCGATTTCCCAGGCCGCCCAGGAGACCCGCCGCCCAGCGACGATCATTCCGCGCACATCCCTCACGCTCATTTTCACTGTTTTTGTTTTCGCCATCGGATTTTCGAATCTGGCGCTTGGTATGCTGCCCTGGAAAGAATTTCAAATTCACATGGATGACCCGGTGGCGTTATTGGCGCACAATATCCCCATCCTGGGGTTCATTGCCGGACCCTTCGCCGGCTTTCTGGGCATGACCATTCTGGCGATCTCCGCCAACTCCGGCGTGATGAGCGCCTCGCGGCTGACATTTTCCATGTCGCAGCTCAGCCTGATCAGCCCCTGGTTTAACGCCGTCCACCCCAAGTATCACACCCCCGTCCGCACCATCGTGTTCTTTTCCGCCGCCGGTGCGCTGGCAGTTCTACTCTGCGGCCTCACTCCCCAGCTACTTGGCACGCTGGGGAATCTCTACGCCTTTGGCGCCACGCTGGGATACATTCTGGTATTCATCTCGCTGATTCGTCTCCGCTTTCTTGACCCCTACACACCTCGACCCTATCGGGTCCCAGTGAATCTCCGCGTGAAGTTTAAGGAGCGCGTCACGGAAATACCCCTCCTCGGCTTTCTGGGGTTGCTTGGGGTCAGCACAATCTTCTTCACCGTGATCGCCACCCATGAGATTGGAAGGATCGCGGGCCCGGCCTGGGTGGTGCTCTGTCTTGCGTATTACTACTTTTATCGGAAACGTCGCGGCATGCCCGTGCTGGGCAGTGTGCCTCGCGAATGGGAAAAACTTCAAATGGCTGTCCTCACGTCCGCCGAGGAGTTCGACCTCCTCGAACAGTATCGCGTGGCGCTTGCCGAGCGCGACCGCCACGCCGCACGCCCCAAGCCGCCCACACGCTGAAGGATTGCGCCTCCAGGCCGGGAAAAGGACTCCATCCTGCTATAATCAATGACCGTTGTTTCAGGTAAGGGAGGGTTCTCCCTCCTGCCCTTGCACCGCCCGGCGCTGTGCCCTTGCGGCGGATGAAACCAAGCTCACCTGAGGCAGCCCGACGACGCCGCGCCCCGGAGGGGCAGCGCGCCGCCCTGCTTCCTGGAGACTGCACTTGTACCTGGAGATACAAACCAAGATCCGCGCGAAGTTCACCGCCGTCGTTGAGGAGACATTCGGAGTCAGGATCTCGCCTCCCCTGCTGGATACGCCGCCCAATCTTGAGATGGGTGACCTCTCGATTGCGTCCTGCTTCGAGCTGGCCAAACAGCTCCGCAAGCCCCCGCGCAAGATCGCGGACCAGTTGGCGGGCAAGCTCCTGCCGTTGGAGGGAGTCGAGCGCGTGAGCGTCGCCGGTGCCGGCTATGTCAACTTTCATCTGGACCGCGCGAACCTTGCCGCCGGCCTCTTCCGTATGAGGAGCTCGCCGTCCCCGCTCGCGGAGCAAGGCAGCAGGAAGATTCTCGTCGAGCATACGAGCATCAATCCCAACAAGGCCGCGCACATCGGCCACTTGCGGAACGCCGTCCTCGGCGACACCTTCGTGCGGCTGCTGCGTTTCCGCGGCCAGCGCGTGGAGGTTCAAAACTACATTGACAATACCGGCGTGCAAGTTGCCGATGTGGTGGTGGGCTTTGTCCATCTGGAAAACAAAAGCTACGCTGATGTCGAGCGGCTGATTCAGGACCCGTCGCTCCGCTTCGATTACTACTGCTGGGACCTCTACGCGCGCGTCTTTCAGTATTACGACGCGAACAAGGAGGCGCTGGTCTGGCGCGCCCAGGCGTTGAAAGAGATCGAGGAAGGCCACGGGGAGACGGCAGCCATCGCCGAACTGGTTTCCACTGCCATCGTCCGCGCCCATCTCGCCACCATGCTGCGCGTCAACGTTCGCTACGACCTGCTGGCCCAGGAAAGCGAGATCCTCCGCCTGGACTTCTGGAAATACGCCTTCGAGCTGATGAAGCAGAACGGGGCCATCCGCTTCGAGGACTCGGGCAAGAACGCCGGTTGCTGGGTGATGAGCCTTGCCGATGACGCCAACGCCGAGACCACCGACGAGGAATCGGGCGGCGAGGACGTCAAGATCATCGTGCGGTCCAACGGCACAGTGACCTACGTCGGCAAAGACATCGCCTACCATCTCTGGAAATTTGGGCTACTGGGAAAGGACTTCGGTTATCGTCTCTTCCACCGTTACGCCGATGGCCACCCCGTCTGGCAGACCACTGTCGCGGCGGCCGCCGACGTCCCGGCGTTTGGCGGCGCGGCCGTCGCCTACGCGGTGATCGACACGCGTCAGTCCTACTTGCAGAACATTGTGGCGAAGGCGTTCCGCGCCCTGGGCTATCGCGAGCAGGCGGAGAACCTGCATCACTTCGCTTATGAAGTTGTGGGGCTTACACCGCGCTGCGCGGAAGAGATGGGCGTGGCGCTCTCCGATGAGGCCCGCGAGCGAAGCTACATCGAGGTCTCAGGCCGCAAAGGGCAAGGCATCAAGGCCGACGATCTCATCGACCGGCTGATTGAAAAAGCGCTGCAGGAAGTCCAGGCGCGGCAGATGACGGAAGACACCGCCGAGCAGGAGACTTACGCCCGCATGATCGCCGTCGCGGCGCTGCGCTACTTTCTGCTCAAATTCTCGCGCCGCATGATTATCGCCTTCGATTTCAAAGAGGCGCTGGCCTTCGAAGGTGAGACGGGTCCCTACCTGCAATACAGCGTCGTGCGCGCCCGCAACATCTTTCGGAAGTACCAGGAGTCTCATCCCGAATTTCGACCGGAAGCGCTCGGCGAGGCCATCACGGAAGAGCAGCTCCAGTCCTTCTATTCCGGCCCGGAGGGTGCGGCCTTCTGGGATCTGACCCTGCTCGCGGCACAATTGGAATCCGTCGCCGAGCAATCCATCGCGGTGGAAGAACCCGCGGTGGTGAGCAAGTACGCTTTTCGCCTCGCGCAAGTTTTCAACAATTTCTACCACCGCTTCCACGTCCTCAGCGAGGAAGAGCCGGCACGGCAGACTTTTCTCCTCTTCCTTGTACACCTCACCCATGCTTCGCTGAACCGCGCGCTCGATTTGTTGGGGATTGAAGTGCCGGAACGGATGTAAGGATGACCTGCGGCTCCGTCGCAGCCAGCCGTCTTATTTCTTCTTAACCGAGCAGGATGTCGCGCACACCCGCTTCCTGCTCCGGCGCCACAAGGGCGAGGACCGTATCGCCGCCCTGGAGGACTAAGTCGTCGAAGCGTGTCACTACTTTCCCGTCGCGGACCACCCCCACCATGCTGCAACCGGCGGGCAGCGCCACCTGACGCGCCGGCTTCTTCAACACGGGAGAGAGTTTGCCCAGGCGGAATTCGACAATACCCACGCCGCACGACGGGAGGCTCGCCACGTGGCGCGTCGGCGTCGTCGGCAATTCGCATTCAATCACGTTCGTGATGATGGCCGTCGAGCTCACCGTGCTGTCCACGCCCAGTCGGCGCATGACCGCTTCGTTCTTGGGGTTTTTCACGCGCGCCACCGACTTGGGAATCCCGAAACGGTACTTTCCCACCTGGCAGGAAATTAGATTGTCCTGATCGTGGTTGGTGACCGCACAGAGGACGTTGGCGCGGCTGGCGCCGGCGCGTTCGAGCACTGCGGTAGTTGACCCGTCGCCCAACAAAACCGGGCAATCGATCTGGCGGGACACCAATTCGAAGGTCTCCGGGTCCCGTTCGATAATTGTCACCTCGTGGCCACTCTTCTGCAGGGCGCGCGCCAGGTAAAACCCGACTAACCCGCCGCCCACTACCAGCACGTAGAAGGAGCCGTCCTGCGCCTCCAACGGGCGCAGAGGAACGCGCGCGGCCGGGCGCTCCGCCGGCTGCCACGCTTCCCCGCCCGCGGTCTCCGTCCACGCCTTCCCCTCGATTCGCGCGCTGAGCAAGTCAGCGCCCGCCACGGCGATGGCCATGGTCTCGATGCCCGCTTCGTGGAAACTCGCCGCGCGCTCCGGGTCGTACACCACTGCGATCACTTTGGGAACTTTGAAGACGACTCGCGCGATCTGCGCGATCATCAGGTTGGTGTTCTCATCGCGCGTCAGGGTGAGAACGATATCGGCGTTTTCCGCACCCGCCTCGCGCAGCAGGTCTTCGTCAATCGCGTTGCCGATGAAGGAGCGAACGTTGCGCGGGAAGTCCGGCCGTTCCAGAATTCTGCTCTCGCGGTCGATGACCACAACCTGATGGGAATGCGTGTCGAGTTTGCGAACGAGTTGAGAGCCGACCCGGCCGTAACCGATGACGATGATCTTCATGACTTTCTGGAGAGCGCCACATGCCGCCCGGGGCGCGGCCTGCCGGCATCGGAGCGGACTCTCTGCCGCTCAGGCGCTTGACCCGCCAGCCATCATAACCTCCGGGAGGGCGGCGAGCAATTCATCCCGCGAGTGATTTGGCAGCGCCACGCACTCAAGCGCTGGGAAGCGCAGGATGCTTGTCAACGATCACTTCAAAATTGGCATTGCGCAGCAGCGTCTCTGTAGTGCGGCCGAGGGGATCGGCAAAGTGGCTGCGGGCGGGATTCATGCCAATCACCACCAGGTCCACGTCCAGGTCTTTGGCGGTGCGCAGAATACCCCGCCCCGCCTCGCGGTCGCGTTCCACGCGCGGAATCGGTTGGAGCCCGTGCAACTTGACGATCTCGATACTGCGTTGCATCGAGTGGCTCGCCTTATCTTCTTCGTCGGGCAAAGGAGTACTCAGTGCGAGGGTGAGAGGAATCTCCAGAATGTAGGCGAGGACGATTTGCGACCGTTGCTCCTGTCCCAGCCGGCAGGCGAGCTCTACGGCGCGCTGGTCGTGTTCGGCGCCTCGTGTGGGAACCAGGATGCGCTTGATTCCGCTCACGCTGCGCCGCGCTCGGGCCACTTCGCGCGCGATGGGCGCCGGAACGTGAAACATCCAGATCAGTAAGCCACCAATGGAGACGGCAAAGAGCACCGCCAGGATGATGCCCAGCGGGTGGAGGGTAATCGAACTATCCACCGCCAGAGCCAACTGCACGCCGTCGCAGCTCCTTTCCCGCCAGATAGAGGCGATAACCACCGTGGCCCAGCACCCCCGCTCCCAACAGCGCGCCCACAATCCCAACCTGCTGTAACGCGTAACGCACAAGCAGCGCCACGCCGAGAATGCAAAAGAGCACTCCATTGAGGAGCAGCAGGCGGTCGCGCCAGGAGATCGTCATGGGCGTTCACCACCTCATTGGTGCTTGGAACCCTCCGCCGGGGCATCGAGATTCATGATCAGGTGGACGAGCGTTCGCAGCGCCGCTCCAGTGGGTCCCTTCGCAAGGTATGGTTTTTCCTCATTCGACCAGCGCGTCCCGGCGATGTCGAGGTGCACCCACGGCGTTTCACCGGCAAATTCGCCCACGAACATCGCCCCCGTGATCGCGCCGCCGTAACGGCCGCCCGTGTTCGCGAGGTCGGCCACCAAGCTCTTGTATTGCTCGCGGTAATCTTCATCGACCGGTAGTTGCCACATCTTCTCGCCGGTGGCGGCAGCACTTGCGAGCACGCGGTTCACCCACTCCTGATTCCAGCCAAACACGCCCGTGCTAATGTTTCCCAGCGCGATCGTCACCGCTCCGGTCAGCGTCGCGGCGTCAATCAGGACCGTACAACCCAACTGCTTGGCGTAGGTGAGCGCATCGGCCAGCACCAGGCGGCCCTCCGCATCGGTGTTGAGAATTTCGATCGTCTTCCCCGACATGGAAGTCAGGACATCCCCAGGCTTGTAAGCTTTCCCGCCCGGCATGTTTTCCGTTGCGGGGATCACGGCGATTACTCGGGCGCGGGGTTTGAGCTGCGCGATGACACGCATCACACCCAACATGGTGGCGCCACCCGCCATGTCCGTCTTCATCTCATGCATGTTTTCGCTGGGTTTGATCGAGATGCCGCCCGCGTCAAAGGTGATGCCTTTGCCGATGATTCCCACAACCGGCGCTGCCGGCGCTTCCGGATGCGCGTACTTTAATACGATCAGGCGCGGCGGCTCGGCGCTTCCTTGCGCCACGCCCCAGAGGGCACCCATCTTCATTTCCTGAATCTCTTTTGCCCCCAACACCTGGCATTCGATCCCGTATTGCGCGGCCATGGCCTGGGCCTGTTCGGCAAGGCGCGTGGGAGTGAGAAAGTTCGAGGGTTCATTAACCAGATCGCGTGCAAAATTCTGCGCTTCGCCAATAATCCGCCCTCGCTCCAGGGCCGCCTGAGCCGTAGCGCTGGGCGCCGTCCCGCCCGTCGCCAGAATCAGCCGGTCGATGCGCCGCTCGCCGTTGCGCTCCGTGCGATAACGGTCGGCGTCATAGTCGGCCGCAAGCGCCCCCTCCACAACGGCCTGAATCGACCCTTCTCCGGGTGCCGCGCCATTCATCACCCAGGCGAGTTCGCGGACCGTGCGCGCGCGCAGATAACGCACCGCCGTGCCGACGAGGCGGCGAAGCTGCTCCTCGCTGAACTTTTCCTTCTTCCCCGCCCCGAGGATCAACAGTTTCTGGGCGGCAAGACCCGCCGGCCGATGAATGAGGGTACACTCGAAGCTCTTGCCCGTAAGCTCATGGCCTGCTTGCAGCTCCTCGACCATCTTTCGCACCTCCGGCGGCAGCAATGCCACGCTGCCACCGGATGATGTCGAGTCCTCGAAACAATATGCCACGAGTGCCTGAGTCTCAACTTGCCCGTATGCCTGAGTCTGGAATTCGATTTTCAACGTTTGAGCTCTCCTTAAGGGAGTGTCGTGCGGAGTCTTGCCGATCAATATCTACCACCTCCCTAACCCCGCCTCCGATGCTCGCGAATCGCCTGCTCTGTCTCGCGGTCGATCGTCCGTTGACGCGAGGCTTCACGCCGGTCATAGACCTTTTTGCCTTTGGCCAGCGCGAGCTCGCATTTGATGAGATTCTTTTTCAAGTAGAGCCGCGTCGGTACCAGGGTCAGGCCTTTTTCCAGCGTCTTCCCCGTCAGCTTATCGATCTGGTCGCGATGCAGGAGCAAACGGCGATCGCGCAGCGGATCGTGATTCATATAGCTGCCCGCGGTATAGGGACTGATGTGGCAGTCGATCAGCCAAAGCTCGCCGTTTTTGACGGCCGCGTAGCTGTCCTTGAGATGCGTCTTCCCTTCCCGCACCGACTTGACTTCCGTCCCGGTCAGCTCAATCCCGGCCTCAAATTTCTCGAGCAGATGATAGAAATGCGACGCTTGCCGGTTGACGGCAAAATTACGCGTTTCCGGTTTTGTACTCTTTGCCCCCACGGCACACAATCCTTCACCAGGCTCGTTCCGAAATTCACCATGCTAGCACAGCGCCCCGCTCCATGCACGGCGCCGCGCGCTGCAAGGCAATCGAGTGTCAATCCCTTTGCTTGTCGTCATAATGCTTGCGGGCAGTCTGGTAGCCCGTTGGGATCTAGTTGCTAGCCCACCTGTCCTCGACCGTTGTGCTTTTAACTTCTGGGCAACGACTCACGCGAGTCGCATCTTCTCAAGAATGTGCTGAGTCCGCCCAAAAGTCCTGCGCGGCGATAGCACTAGCCCGGGCCCCCTCTACTGGTTGCAGGAATGCACCGCTACCCGGGACGACAAGTGGTGACAGCATGGGTGGGCTTATCAGAACGGCGTGCGGATCGATTTCTCTCGGCCCGGCAAGCCCACGGACAATGCGCACGTGGAATCGTTCAACGGCACCCTTCGGCAAGCGTGCCTGAATGCCCATTGGTTCATCACGCGGAGTGAGGCCAAGGAGATTACCGAGGCTGGGAGGCGGGAGGACAATGAGAGCCGACCTCACCGGGCCCTCGGAGAGCGAACGCCGAACGAATTCGCCTGTCAGGTCGCGGCTCGCCACAACCTGACAGGCACCGAAGGGCCCGAGAACTCACTCTGATGCTGGTACAAAAACCCCAGACAACTCAGTCGTGATGTAAACTCTCACTTCCGCTAGTACAACAAACCGGGCAGCTCACATTACAAAGTCAACACTGCGAGGATCTTTCGCGAAGTAAAGGAGGGGCTCACGAAGAAGTTCTCGAAACAAACCACTCACTCCGAACCGCAACGGATAGCATCACCCCAGCGGTAAGGAGAGAGCAGCTCGACCCCCTACAAGGCAGGCCTTACAAACCTGCCTTTTCTTATGAAATGTCGTCTCTGCCTTGTGAGCCTTTGCTTCCGCTTCGAAGCTCATTTCTTGGCTACGGGCTTGCCCTCCGCATCGAGGAGAACCACCTCTCCGAGATTTAGTTTGCGCACCCCGGATTCGATCTTGGAAAGATCACCGACCAGCAGCAGGGTGGCGCCGCTGGGCTGGGCGTAGTTGCGCGCCGTGGCATTCACCGAATCGAGAGTGGCCTTCTGCAGCTCGTCCGGCTCGCGCTGCAATTCCGACATGGGAAGCCCCACCACCCAGAGATCGGTCATCTGTTCGGCGACGCGGCCCATCGCTTCGAACTGCTGAGCGTAGCCGCGCACCCGTTCGTGCTTGGCGTTGGTGAGCTCGCTATCGGAGGCCGGTTTGTCGCCGGCAATAAGCTTCAGCTCCTTCTCGAACTCCACCACCGATTCCTTGGTTTTGTTGGTCTGCACGCCGCCGGCGGCTCTCCACATCCCATACTTCGAGTAGGGATGGGGAAAGGCGAAGACTCCATAGGAATAGCCTTTCTCTTCCCGCAAGTTCATCCCCAGGCGAGCTCCAGCGGCGCCGCCCCAGACCTGATTCGCGAGGCTGAGCGTGTAGAAGTCCGGCGCCCCACGCGCGGGCCCCGGCAGGATCATCGCCACGACGGTTTGCGCGGCATCCGGACGATTCACCATGAACACTTTGCCCGGCCCTGCAGGGCGAGGCGCGGGGATGGTGGCTGCCGGGGGCGCCCCGCCCGTCCAGGAGCCGAAACTGTGCTTGGCCAGTTCGACGGCGTCGGCGAGGGAAACATCTCCGACGAGAATCAGCGCCGAGCCTCCGGGTTTCCAGTAGGTGTCATGGAATCGAGCCAAGTCTTCGGGAGTGATCTTCTCGACGGTGGACGGGAACCCTTGGGTAGGATGCCCATAGGGATGACTCGCTCCGAAGGCGAGCATCTGGCTCACGCGCCGGTTAATGGCGTTGGGGTTGTTCTCCTCTTGCGCCAGCCCGTCGAGACGCTTTTTCTTCTCCCGTTCGACTTCATCCGGGGGGAAGCTGGGGTCGCGCGCGACTTCGGCCACGATGGCGAGGGCCGCCGCCAGGTTCCTGCGCAGCACCTCGAGGGTCAGCGTTGAATCCTCCAGGTTGGCGGACCCTCCGATCGACGTCCCGAGATCACCCAGGGCATCATCGATCTCCAGCGCCTTCTTCGTCTTCGTCCCTCGTTTGAGGGTTTCCACCTCGAGGCTGGCAAGTCCCTCTTTGCCCTTCGGGTCATCCACACTGCCGGCGCGGGTGACCAGCGTCACCGCGACCTTGGGCAAGTCGCGACGCTCCACCACCATCACCTCCATGCCGTTGTCGAGCTTGGCGGATTTCACCTGGGGCGCCTGGAAGGGGCGGTCGGCCCCGAGCTCGGGTTGCTTCGAGCGGTCGATCTCTGCGGTCGTCGCGCGCTTGGAGGTCTCCGGATGAAACCGGACCAGAACCCGGTCGCGGGTGTTGAGCCAATTCGCCACCGCTTGGTGCACCTCCTCCGCCGTCGCGCCCCGGTGACGCTGCACGTCGGCGGCAAACCTGTCGGGGTTGCCCAGGAAGGTGTTGTAGGTGTTCAGCAGGTCAGCCTTGCCGCCGAAGCCGCCGATGCGCTCGAGGCCGGTGACATATTGAAACTCCCACTTGGTCTTGGCCCGGTCGAGTTCGGCGGGGGTGGGACCGTCCTTCGCCAAGCGTGCGATTTCTTCAGTCACTGTCTGCTCGATTTGCAGAAGCGAGGCACCCGGTCGCGCGGTCGCCCAAACCATGAACTCTCCGGCGATCTCCATGGAATTCTGGAACGCGGCCACATCCGAACAGAGCTGCTTGTCGTAGACCAGAGCCTTGTTCAGCCGCGAGGACAGCCCATCCGTCAGGATCAAGGAGACGAGATCCAACTCGGCATCACCGGGGGCAAAGAAGGCGGGACTGACCCAGCCGAAATAGGTGCGTTCCTGGGGCACGTGGTCATTCACCTCGACAACTTTCTCGCCGTCGAGTTTCGGGATCCACTCCTTGGGGCGGTCGAGCGCCGGCCCTGGGGGGATGGGGCCGTAATACTTCTCGACCAGCCGCTTGGCCTCCGCCACGTCAAAATCTCCGGTGATGGCCAGCGAGAGGTTGTTGGAAGTGTAGTAGGTCGTGAAGAAGTCCTTGACGTCGTCCACGCTTGCCGCGGTCAGGTCTTCGTGGCTGCCGATCACGTCGTGGGCATAAGGATGGCCGAACGGGAAGATGTTCTGGGTCATCAGCATGAACCATCGGCCGTAGGGCTGGTTTTCAAGCCCCTGGCGACGTTCGTTTTTCACGATGTCCCGCTCGTTATCCAGCTTCGCTTTCGTCAAAACGTCGGTGAGCGTTGCCAGGCGGTCGGACTCGAGCCACAGGACGTATTCCAGGCTCGTGGAAGGAACCGACTCGAAGTAATTGGTGCGATCTGTGTTCGTCGTCCCATTGACGCCCCCCTCAAAAAGGTTCGCCCCTGCCTTTTCGACGTACGTGAAGTACTTGGCGTTGGCATCCTTGGAGCCCTCGAACATCATGTGCTCGAAGAGGTGGGCAAAGCCCGTGCGCCCCTGGCGCTCGTTCTTGGAGCCGACGTGATACCAGCAGTTGACATGGACCATCGGCAGCTTCCGGTCCACGTGCAGGATCACCTGCAGGCCGTTGGGCAGCGTGTACTTCTCAAAGGTGATCTTGGGGACATCGACTCCCGCCAGCCCCATGGCGGGGCCCTCCTGGGGCGCCGCTTGCAGACAATCGGGTTGGGTTAGAAAAGCCAATACAACCGTGATGAGCAATATCCACGACAGTCTGGTTCGGTAGATCATGACGCGAGTTCTCCTCTCGGGAAGTATCCGGCGGGCTCTGCTTGAACCGGTCGCGGTAGGGATACCAGTTGCCCGGCACCCCCCGCACAGATCCGTACGGGCGCTCATTAGCGCATACGGCTCTTCTCTCGGATACGTGGCGGCCAAGCGATGCTCTGCTGGCCGCAC
>JBEKUI010000100.1:0-13940 GCA_049515175.1 Terriglobia bacterium | reverse complement strand
CTTCCAGCGGCAGTGGGCGGTCAGGCGCGGCAACCGGCGCGCGGCTAGGGTCTCGCCCGGCGTTGCGCAGGGGCGAATCATGCATCGCGCTTTTCCCCTCGGTTGACGAACAAGACGTAGCGCCCACCTTCAGGTGGGCACCTACCGAACGAAAGGTCGGCGCTACAAACCGCGGCGTGGCCACCGAAAAGCCCATGGTCAGGAATGCGGCGGTCGTCGAGACCGGCTCCTCCTCGCGCGCGCCTCTTCGCGGGCCTGCAAATAATCCTTGAGCAACTCGCTCAGCCGCTCAGCGTGAAGGCCGTGCAGGAGTTTGTGACTGTGGTAGCGATAATAGTTGGCGGGTTCGCGGCTCGCCTCGTGGGCCTTGGCGAGGTTGGCGCGCGACGCTGCTTTCTGCTTCTCGTTGCGCGGATACTTCAGTTCGCGCAGCCGGGCGTTGGCCTTGGCCAGGTTCGCCAGCATCGCTGCTCGCCGGGCCTCGGTCGTCGGAAGGCCGTGCTCATGCACCGCCGCCTGCGCCTTTTTGATATTCTCCCGCGCCGCCGCGCGCTGTTTTTCGGAATGCGGCCAGCCGCGCTCGCGCAACACCTCGCGCGCCCTAGCCAGGTTTCGGGAGAAGGCCGCCCGCTGCGCCCGGCTGGGCCGGTAAGGCTTGTGGCGCCGGTACGCCCGCTTGGGCCGCGGCACCGGGGCGCTGGCGGGTGAGGGATCGGGCGGTGACTCCGGGCTCGGCTGAGATCCCCCGGCCGGGATTTTGTAGGGTTGCGAATGGGGCAGCGGCCCGGTGGACATGTTGCTAGCCTACACCACATGTCCTGGCGTGTCAAGCCCCCGGCAGCGCCCGCCACGCCTTGGCTAGATTCTCCAGCCGCCGTGCTCGATGCTCCGCCGTCGGCGTGTATTTCCAACCGGATTTGCGCATACCGTCGTGGCGGTTCGCGAACCGCCCATTTTCCCCCGGTTCATAAACCGCCCCTGCGGCCGTTCCTCTGGAAACATGCTAGAGCCGCAGAGTTTATGGGAGGCGAATCTCCGCGTACCCTGCTCACCGTCAATCGAAGGTTTTCCCTTTAAGAGCGGCTGCCAGCTCCATCGTCGTAGCAGCACCGAGATTGAGTGTCCCTACGTATTCAGAAAGGTCAAAAAACCGATGGCCCCGCATGCCACCAGGCGAAACCTTAATGAATCTCGTTTCGACGAATTTGTCCACCAGGTAATAGCGAAGGGACTCCCCGTCCTTGAGATCGTAATAATCTGTATCGTCGATTATCTGGCGGATCCGAGACTGTTGAGCGTCGTTTAATTCTCCAAGTTCGGATCCTTCTACGACCACCTTCCCGCCTTCAAATCGGCACACCGTGACTGTCTCGATGCGTCCCACATGGGAAACCCGTTTATTATGGTAAATACCAAGGAATCTACAGTTCCACTTTGGCGAACGACCAGCCGGTTCGTAATACAGTCCGTGTGGGACGTTCTCACGCCACGACGTGCCCGTGGGAAATACAACCATCCGATCGTAAACATGGGAAAGCAATCCCTCGGCAGCCAGAAATGCTTGGTAGTCCTCTACGATCTCGATCAGGTCTTGCTCGTGGTCTGCGCAGAGTTTTCGGAGTTCCATCGCCAGATCGGAGTACGTAATTACGAATAAGCGGATGCCATCAGCTTTGGCTTTCTTCTTTAGATTCTCGATATCTCGTTCGATTCTCTGAGTAGTGAGGCCAATCAAAATCGCTGAGCCCTTGGAATGTTCACGATTCTTGATGCTCTTAAGGTGCCGTTCGATTTGCGCTGTATCGAGGGCATCACCTAATTTGGCCTCGATGAATACACTCAAGGGCTGCTGAGAAATAAGGGCGTCGGGAACGCTGTGCGTCCCTCGCACCTGTTGTCGAAACTCGAGGCCCACTGGCACTTCTTCTTCCAGGAGGCTGTTCAAGAGCAAGCTGACCTTACGCGGAGAGGACCTATAGACATGGCGCAAAACTAACAAAGTGTTATTTGTTACGTGATTTTCCTTCTGTGAGAATCTCTGAAAATACGAAATAGCAGACATAATGAGGTCTCCTCCTCACGAACCCTAGGCGGGAGTCGTAGCCACGGTCAATTCGCAATCTGAATTGACCGTGGGTTCGTCAGAAGAAAAAGGGCATGGTCAGCGAGGCGTTGACCGTGGCTGTCTGCTACCCGCTTGAAGGATCTTCGCAACTGTCTTTATCCAGCCAGAGCCTCGACGTACTGGCTGCGCTGGGACCATACGGCTGGCGTGACGCGGTAGGCATTCAACGCTTCGATTACATCCCCGCCGACTGCTTGCTCCTGGTCGTTCAGAAAGGCGTAAGCTTCGGCCTCGAACGTTGACTCTCCACCGCGCGCAGCCCGTGTATCGCTTAAAGTCCACAGGTAGGCGAAGATATTCTCCTTCTTGGGGGCCGCGATCGCTTGCAGAATTCGCTCTGGGCGCCTCCGCGACTTTGGAATCAAGAAATCCATACCGTGGTCATAGCCGCTCTTGCCTGCGAGCTTCACCCTGGCTGTGTAGCGGATGTCATGGGTGTCCAGGAATACCCTCACGTCTTCAAAGAAGAAACTAGCAACACGAGGCTGGGCCATCACGAACATGTCGTTGACAGCCAACATTGCTTGAACTAGAGAATGTAGCCGCTGCCCAAGATTTTTGGCCGAGGCCTCGACTAGCAATTGGTTGTTTTCCACACGCACACCCAGACCGTTGAGTACACTCTCCAAGACCATCTTCCGTTTTGGCGTGTCCACTTCGAGCCCGCTCGTTCTCAGGTCGGAGAGGATGTACCCGTCGTCGGATAGCACGATGTTCCCGTTCTGCCGTATGGCATACACTTGCAGGTGGTCGTTGTGGCGGTCAAGAAAGGGGGTGGTCAGTTCGCATGCCTCGCCCACCTCTTCCACGGAAAGTCCCTGGCGGAGCCAACCCACGTAGGAATCAATCAGCTTTTGGCACTCTTCGCGATTCAAGTGATGACCCCCTGAACTGGAGGAGGTGACTCTATTTTGCAGTAGGCACAGAAGTCGTGAAATGTCTTGCCTGGGTCACTCAGGAGCCTGAACGTTTTGGGGTCTACTAGGTACGCCCATTTGTCATCATAACCCTCTTTGAACAAGTGTAAATGGGAACCCGAAAGCGGGACACCATCCGGATTCGTATGGGGCGCTCCGTCTACATCGAGCCGAACCAAAACGATAGCGCTCCGCACCCTGTTCTGGAACTTCAGCTTCGACAGCCGGAGCGTTCCTCGCCAAACGTCCAGCAGAAACCTCTCTCTATCGTTGGGACCGGCGAGTTCGTAAGTGTCATCAGCTCCTGGCGGAATGGTGATCGTCGCTGGAGGGCGAACAAAGCGCTTCGTCATCTGCATTAACTGGTCAGCTTCGGATTGGGTCAGCATCGCTTAACCGATGTCACCTCGAAACCGCCCAAAGGATAACATTCGCTCGGCGTGCGTGTAAGTGGTTTCTTGAAACCACGGTCTTTTCGGCCCGGATGTCCGCGCTTGTTCCGATCGGATCTGCTTCCGTGTCCACTCTTGCGGCTGAGGCGCGCACCGCACCCTCATTATCACCAATCGACGTCCACGCCTTATACACCCGGGGAGGGGTGAAATCAACAGCAGGAGTAGCGAATAGGAAGTAGGGCCCGGAAGTCAGGAGGCGGAATTCGGAATTCTGAATTTCCTTTGGCGCTCGACTCGTTCTGTGATAGCTTTGGCGAAGAAAAGGCGAAGAAGGGCAGGTGTCGGGTATCGGGTGCCGGGTTTCAGGAGGAAGAAATACAGGTGGCGGGTGCCAGCGGAAGAAATACAGGTGCCAGGTGTCGGGTGTCAGGAAAAGGGGAACCTAGATGATTAAGAGCTATCGGGATTTGGAGGTATGGCAAAAGGCGATGGACCTGGTGGTGGAAAGCTATCGGCTGACAAATCTGTTCCCAAAGAGCGAGACCTACGGGCTGGCGAGCCAGATTCAGAGAGCCGCCGCTTCCGTTCCGGCCAACATCGCCGAGGGGCACGGCAGGGAACACCTTGGGGACTATCTCCATCACCTTTCGATTGCCAACGGTTCCCTGCTGGAACTCGAAACACATATACTTGTTTCCGGCCGTCTGAGTTATGCGCAGCAGGTGCAAGTGGACCGGATTCTCGGAATGACCGGTGAAGTGGGCCGGATGCTTGCGGGGTTGATCAGGTCCCTGAAATCTAAGGTCGCCTGACACCTGGTCTTTGTTGCCCGACACCCGACACCCGACACCTGACACCTGGAGCGAGCAATTGTGAAGCGGGACACGAAATCGTTGGAGATCGTCGGGGCGGAGGAATTGGCGCCGATTGAGCGCGCGCTGGAGGAAATCCGCGACAAATTCAGCCGCGGCGATATGCCCGTGGCGGCGCCGGCGCGCGGCGGGGTGACGGCGCTCAAACATTTCCCGGCGAAGGAGGCGCAGCTCGCGCCCTTTCCGGAATTCCTGCCCACGCGGCTTACGGACATCCTGCGAGCGCGCGGCATCGAGAGTTTGTATTCGCATCAGGCGAAGGCTTGTGAGTTGGCGCGCGCGAAGGAAAATTTCGTGGTGGTCACGCCCACCGCCAGCGGCAAGACGCTCTGCTACAACCTGCCGATTCTCTCCGCGCTCGTCGAGGACCCGGAAGCGCGCGCCCTCTACCTCTTTCCCACCAAGGCGCTCTCGCAGGATCAGCTGGCGGAACTGAATCGCTGGACGGACAAGCTGGGCGACGAGGTGCGCACCTTCACCTACGACGGCGACACGCCGCAGGACGCGCGGCGCGCCATCCGCGCCCGCGGCAACCTGGTGATCACCAATCCCGACATGCTCCACACCGGCATCCTGCCGCACCACACCAAGTGGGAGCGGCTGTTTGAGAATCTGCGCTACGTGGTGATCGACGAGCTGCACTACTACCGCGGCGTCTTTGGCAGCCACCTCGCGAATGTGCTGCGGCGGCTCAAGCGCATCGCGAAGTTCTACGGCTCGACGCCGCAGTTCATCTGCTCCTCGGCGACCATTGCCAACCCGGAAGAGCTGGCATGTCGTATTATCGAAGAGGATGTTACCCTTCTTGACGAGAACGGTGCGCCGTCGGCGGAAAAGTATTTCGCTTTCTACAATCCGCCGGTCGTGAACCCACAGCTCGGGATTCGCCGCTCGTATTTGAATGAATCGCGGCGCGTGGCGCGGACGTTTCTCGCCCGCGGCTTGCAGACCATCGTCTTCGCCAATAGCCGCCTGGCCACGGAGATTCTCGTTACCTACCTCAAGGAAGATTTCGCGCGGCTGCCCATCGGCCCCGACGCCGTGCGCGGCTATCGCGGCGGATATCTGCCGCTCGAGCGGCGCGAGATCGAGCGCGATCTGCGCGACGGCCGCCTGCTGGGCGTGGTGGCAACGAACGCGCTAGAGCTTGGCATCGACATCGGCTCGCTTGATGTCGCCGTGCTTGCGGGTTACCCGGGCACCATCGCTTCCACCTGGCAGCGCGCCGGACGCGCCGGACGAAGACAGGGAACCTCTGCCGCGTTGCTCGTAGCCTCGAGCGCGCCGCTCGACCAGTTCATGGTGCAGAACCCCGACTACTTCTTCGGCCACTCGCCCGAGCACGGCTACGTCAACCCCGACAATCTCCAGATCCTCCTCAATCACCTCAAGTGCGCGGCGTTCGAATTGCCGCTGCGCGAGGACGAGAAGTTCGGTGGGCTCGACCTGAAGACGATCTGCGCGCACCTCGAAGAGGCGCAGTTCCTCCATCACGCGGACGACGGCTGGCACTGGGTTTCGGAGAGCTATCCCGCCGACGCCATCAGCCTGCGCTCGGTTTCTTCCGACAACTTTGTGATCGTGGACCAGACGGGCGAACCCAAGATTATCGGCGAGGTCGATTTCACCAGCGCGCTCACCACCGTCCACGAGAAGGCGATCTACATTCAGGACGGCCAGCAGTACCACGTCGAGCGGCTCGACTACGACGATCGCAAAGCTTACGTGAAGCAGTGCGATAGCGATTACTACACCGATGCCATCGATTACACGCGGATCAAAGTTCTGGAGACCTTCGAAGTTGCCCCGACTGAGCCGGCGCGCAAGAACCATGGCGAAGTCCAGGTCAACACGCAAGTGGTAGGGTTCAAGAAGATCAAGTTCCACACTAATGAAAACGTCGGCTCGGGCGAGCTGATGCTCCCCCCGAATGATTTTCATACCACGGCGTACTGGCTAACTTTGCCGCGCGAGATGCTGGAGGCGCTGCCCTACGATCGCAGTGAGCGCCTGGACGGCGTCACCGGCCTGGGCAATGCTCTGCAGGCCATCGCAACGCTGCTCCTGATGTGCGACGCGCGGGATCTGGGCGTGGAGGTGGGGGAGAATGAAAACAGGATTCAGGATTCAGGAGTCAGGAGTCAAGAAACAGAAGTCGCCAGTCAGCAGTCGGCAGTTGGCAGTGAGACCATCGTCAAAGGTCAAAGAACCAAGGGCTACGGACGGCAGTCGAACATTTTCGAGCCGAACATCTATCTTTACGACAAGTATCCCGGCGGGGTGGGATTCAGCGAGCCGCTTTTCCGGATGAGCGAGACACTGATTGAAAATGCTCATAAGCTGATTGCGAATTGTCCGTGCCCGTCCGGCTGCCCGTCATGTGTGGGGCCGGTCGGCGAAGTGGGCGAAAAAGGGAAGGAAGTGGCGCTGGCGATTTTGAATCAGTTGTCAGTGGTCAGCAGCCAGTAGTGCCGGGTTTTGGCACGGCGATGTGCCCGTCCAGCGATGGACACTACAAAGCCGAATGAACCTCGAACAGAAACTTCGGCAACTCAAGAAGGCGGCGGCGAAGAGCGTCCGGGAGGGTGAGCTGGAACGCCAGCTTGCCTATTTGCGCCGCATGGAGGAACGGCCGCGCACGCTGCCAGCGCAGCGCGTGCCCCATGGAATCGAAGAGTATGTGGAAGGCCGGGTCGAAGCCAACGCTCAGGGGGAGTTCTTCCTGGCGCGGCAAGCGCTGCCCTTCGGCCGTCCTTACGGCAAGTTTCGCATCAGCGACCTCGCTGCGGCTGATCTGAGCACTCTCAGCCTTGTCCTCGACGACGTTCCCCTTCCGGATCCGGCAAAGCTGGTTTACCTCGACACCGAAACCACGGGTCTCGCGGGCGGCACGGGTACCTGCGCCTTTCTGATCGGCATCGGAGCCCTCGAGGGCTCGCAGTTCGTGCTGCGGCAATACTTCCTGCGCGATTATCCCGAGGAGAAGGCCGTGCTCGCGGCCCTCGCCGAGGCGCTCAGTCGCTACGAAGGCATCGTCACCTTTAACGGCAAGACGTTTGATCTCCCGTTGCTTGAGACGCGCTACACGCTGGCACGGATGAAAGCGCCGTTTGGCGGCATGATCCATCTGGACCTGCTGCATCCCGCGCGGCGGCTGTGGAAGCTGCGCCTGGCGAGTTGCGAACTGACAAACCTGGAGAGGGCGATCCTCGGCATCGCGCGCGACGGAGACGTGCCGGGGTCGGAGATTCCCCAGATCTACTTTGATTATCTGCGCACGGGGAACGCCCAGCACCTCCAGCCGGTTTTCTTCCACAACGCGCTGGATATGGTGACGCTGGCGGCCCTCGCGGTGGAGATGGCGCGGGCGCTGCGGGAAGAGGAGGGGTCACTGGCTTCGAGCCTCGACCTGTTCAGCCTGAGCCGCATTCTGGAACGTGCGCAAGTCGCCGATCGGTCGGCCGCCGCGTGCCGCCGGGCGCTCGACCAGGGGCTACCGGAAGCGGTGGAAGCGCGGGCGTTGTGGCAATTGGCGGCTCAGCACAAGCGCCACCGCGAGCACGCTCAGGCGTTGGAACTCTGGCGCAAACTCTCCCAGCGCGAGGAGCCGCTGGCACTTCGAGCGCTGGAGGAACTGGCCATCCACTACGAGCACCGCTCGCGCGACACTGCGACCGCCCTCCTCTTCACCACCACTGCGATCGACCGGATCCGGGCTACCGCCCCCGCCACGCATCAATTGGAACGCTTCAGAAAGCGTCTGGAAAGGCTTGAGCGAAAAACTGCGGGGAAGGCCCTATCGGCGCGCACTCAAACAACAGAAAGTAGCTGAGCCACCGCGCACAACGCTTATTGCGCCGGCTGGCCGGCTTTTCTCAAGACTTCGTCGGCAATCAGGAGGGCTTCCCAACACGCAGGGAAACCAGCATAGGGAGCCATTTGCAGGAGAGTCTCGAGGATTTCGTCCTTGTTGGCGCCGTTATTGAGCGCCATTTCGATGTTGAGCCGCAGCGCGTTGGGGCGATTGAGCGCGGTCATGGCGGCGATCGTCACCAGGCTGCGCGTTTTCAGGTCGAGCTTGGGGCGCGACCAGATCTCGCCTGCCAGAAACGTCGTTACATAATGGGCAAAGTCCGGCGATAGTTTTGCCCAGGCATTGCGAATCTCAATCGCCCGGTCGTCGCCGAGCATCCGCCGGAGTATGTCAAATCCTTTTTCTTCCATTCCTCACTCCCGCCGTGCTGAAATGCGTTTCGCCCGGCCGCCCCCGGCACCCTCACTGTTCCTTGTCACTTGCGCGCCCCATCGATTTTAGAATGACATGTGTCCTCTGCGCGGACTCTTCGCCGGACTCGGCCTTGACAACGACCGTCTCCAGGTCCCCAACGAGTTCCAGATAGTCGGGGTCGGCGGCCTCGTGCCCGGACCCGCGCCGCACCGTACCGCTGAAGCGGTAATACTTCTGATGAATTTTGCGGGTCTTGAATTCGACCCGATTCTTCTTTCGCGTCCCAATCGAAATGGGATAGCTCAAGATCGTGTCGGATTCGTCTTCACCCTGAAAGACGTCGATGTAGCCGCTCAGCTTTCCCTCTTCGTCGAGGAGGGCCAAGACGTCATCTGCGTTCAGAAAGTGGTATTTTCCCGTAATGTCATCGATCTCCTCTTCGGGGCGGGCGTGCAGTGTGCCGGCGGCCGCGAAAAGTACCGCCGAGACTATGAGGACAATCCCTAGTCGCCCGGCATGCCGTTCAGGGGAAATCGAGATGGGACGCATCAACATCGAAAGGCTCTTTCTGAGGTACAACCCAGAATGCGGGGTCCGCAGCGCCCCGCCGCTGAAACATTCCCGACCAGACTATTACTACCCTTGCGTTCCTGCAAGCCTCCGATGAGCCAGGCGCTCGTTGGCCAACGCAGACCAGAGTGGGATCGTGGGTCGCGGTGCACGCAGGAAGTTTCGAGTCCTGCCCTTATTTCCGGACTCGAAATTGGGGGATAAGAAAAACAGAAGGGCGGAAACCTCTCCGTCAGGGGGTTGTATCTTCCCCGTGCGCTTTTGCAAAGGTGGGGGCAAGGTCCATTTTCCCTTTGACAAATGAAATGATTGGTATTAAAAAGAAACAGAAAGAAAATACCTTGGAGCGGGGTACCGTAAACCCAACTTTCGATTGCCTATGTTGAACGAAGAACGAAGGCGGGCTGTACTGGAAATCATCAACCGCGAGGGCCGCGTACTGGTGAAGGACTTGGCCCATCAGTTCGGCACCTCGCAGGTGACGATCCGGAAAGACCTCGAAGCACTTCACGGCCAGGGCACGATCTATCGAACCCACGGCGGAGCGCTGCCCGTCCAGGCCGGCGCCCTGCTTGACCCAAGCCTCCGCGAAAAAGAGAAACTCCATCGAAAAGAGAAGTTACGGATTGGGGCATTCGCGGCGAAACTGGTGAAAGAGGGTCAGTCTGTAGTGCTCGATTCAGGAACGACCACTACGATGATTGCGCGAGAACTGCGTGGTTTCCGGAACTTGACCGTCATCACCAACGCTGTCAACATCGCAGCGGAACTGGCGGGAACGTCGGTCGAGGTCATCCTCACGGGCGGAACCCTGCGCGAGAACTCCTTCTCGCTGGTGGGGCCGCTCGCCGAAGAGACGATGCACCGCCTGAGCGCTGACCTGCTTTTCCTGGGCGTGGATGGGTTTGATGTCCACTTCGGCCTGACCACACCCAATCTGCTGGAGGCGAAAGTCAATCGAATCATGATCGAGATTGCCCGGCGGACCGTGGTGGTGTGTGACTCGAGCAAATTCGGCCGTCGCAGCCTCTCGCTGATTGCGCCGCCGTCTGCCGTGCATCAGGCCGTCACCGACAATCGGATATCCAAGACTGACTTGCAAGCCCTGGAAGAAATGGGCATCGAAGTGAATTTGATTTAGTGCAAACAAGACAATCATTGTCAGGCGGGTTGGGGCGATGCCGGCGGCATCACCAGACCCTCCCGGAAAAGGACCCCCGATGACCGCAGCCGCCTCCCCGGCGGGAGTTCATACCTATAGTGAGATCCTTTCCCAGCCGTCCTGCTGGAAAGAGTGCCTGCAAATCCTCGATGCCACCCATCAACTCCGGCTGACGTGTGAGCGTTTCCCGGGGCGCCAGGACTGGCTGTTCGTAGGCTGTGGCACCAGCTACTACATCGCGCTGGCGGCGGCGGCGAGCTGGACTCACCTCACGGGTCTGCGCGCCCGCGCCGTCCCGGCCTCCGAGGTTCTGCTTTTCCCCGAATTGCTTTCTTGCAACCCCGCGCTCACCCAACCCGTTCTGATTTCCCGGTCGGGCCACACTTCGGAGGTCCTCAAGGCCGCCGAATACCTGGAGTTGAAAGCCAACGTGCGCACGTTGGCCATCAGTTGCGCGACGCATCAGCCGCTGGAAGAAATCAGCACGGCGACGCTGCACCTTCTGCCCGCGGACGAAAAGAGCACGGTCATGACCCGGTCGTTTACCTCGATGCTCCTGGGACTGCAGGCGCTGGCCGCGGCCTATGGAAAGCAGCCGCAGTTTGCCGAGTCTCTGCGAAAGCTTCCCGGCCAGGCGGCACCGCTCGTTCAGCCTCTGGCGGACAGGATCCAGGAGTTTGTGCAAGCGGGACTTTACGCCGACTATGTTTTCCTGGGGCAAGGCCCGTATTTCGGATTGGCGAACGAGGCCATGCTCAAGATTAAAGAGATGTCGTGCTCCTATGCCCAGTGCTTCCACGCCTTGGAATTCCGCCACGGGCCTAAGGCCATCGTCAGCCCCGAAACGCTGGTGACCTTTTTCCTTTCCGAGGCCGCCTATGAAGCCGAGCGGGAAGTCCTGCAAGAGATGAAGGGACTGGGCGCCACAACAATGGTCATCACCAACCGGGCGGATGATACGGCGCGCCGCGCGGCGGACCTCCTGGTCGAGTTGAACCTGGAAGGGCCCGAGTATTCGCGCCTGGCAGCCTTCGCCCTGCCCGGACAGTTGCTGGGATACTTCACCGGAATCGCGAAGGGATTTGATCCCGACCGGCCGCGCAATCTCAGCCGGGTGGTGATTCTCAATAACAATGCCTGAGGGAGCCCTGACCTGTGCCTCAATTTGAAGTCACCGTGGTCGGTGAACTGAATCTCGATCTCATTCTCTACGGCCTCCCCGACGAACTCGAGCCGGAACGCGAACTGCTCGCCGACGGGCTGAGCTTGACGCTGGGCAGTTCCTCAGCGATTTTCGCGCACAACCTCTCCGTGCTGGGTGGCCGCGTGGGATTCATTTCGCGCATCGGCGAAGATCCGCTCGGCCAGATCGCCGTGGAGCGCCTCGCTGCGGGCGGCGTGGACGTCTCCAAAGTGCGAAGAATTCCGGGACGCACTTCCACGGGCCTGACCGTGATTCTTCCGCGCACCCACTTCCGCAACATCCTCACCTACCCGGGCACGATGAATGAGATGTGTTACGAGGACCTCGACTTGGACTACCTCGCCTCGGCGCGGCACTTCCACCTCTCGTCATTTTTCCTGCACAGGGCGCTGTGGCCCCGTATCACCGAACTCTTCCGCAGGATCAAGAGCAAAGGGCTAACCATCTCCCTCGACACCAACGACGACCCGGCGGACCAGTGGGAAGGAGAGCTTCACTCCATCCTGCGGTACGTCGATGTGTTTCTTCCCAACGAACGCGAGGCAAAGAAGGTGGCGCGCGTGGACGATCTGGAAACGGCCATCGGCCGGCTGGCGCAGTGGGTTCCGATGGTTGCTGTGAAGCTGGGACCCGACGGGGCGCTCGTGCAGCGCGGGAAGGAACGCTTCACGGCGCCCGCGATTCCCGTCGAGGCGGTTGACCCCGTGGGCGCCGGCGACAGCTTCGATGCCGGTTTCATTCACCAGTACGTGCGCGGCGCGGATGTCCCCACCTGCCTCGCCTACGGCAACCTGGCGGGCGCGTTTTCGACCACCCGCCCCGGCGGCACGGAGGCGTTTCGCGACCGCCGGCGATTGGAAGAGTTCCTGCAGCAGCGCGCGCCGGCGGGAAAGATTTCGCCCGCGGCCGCAAAACCAGAATCCGCCAAGGCTGAATCATGATTGACTTTCACACTCACCCGGTTTTGATCAGCGAATTCGTTGCGAAGTACCCGAGCTACGCCCGCGTGGCGCGCGAGATTTTCAACATCGGCAACAATTTTCAGCCTCTCGAGACCTTCTTCCTGCAGATGGACGTCGCTGGAATTGCAGAAGCCGTGCTGCTGCCGATTGACTGCAAACGTGCGCGCAAGGATCCGGTGAGCTCCAACGAGCAAGTCGCGGAACTCTGCGCGATGAGCCGGCGCTTCATCGGCTTCGCCAGCGTCGATCCGGAAAGGAAAGGCGCGGCGCGCGAATTGGAAAATGCCGTGAAAAAGATGGGGTTGAGAGGTTTGAAGCTCGATCCCGCGCTGCAGGACTTCCGGCCCCACGACCGCAAAGCCGCTGCGGTTTATGAAGCGGCCGCAGCGCTGGGCATCCCTGTGCTGATCCACACCGGAATGAGCTGGGCTCCCGAGACGCCCCTGTCGCGCGGGAACCCCATGCTCCTCGAAGAACCCATTCGCGAGTTCCCTAAGCTCAAATTTGTGCTTGCCCACTGGGGCTGGCCGTGGGTTTGGGAAGCGACGGCGCTGGCGCTGAAGTATACCAACGTCTTCCTCGACACATCGTGCCTCTATTACGACGGACCCAAGGAGTTTTTCCAGTTCGTCTTCAGCAAGCAGATTCCTACCACGCTGATAGAGCGCAGCCTGCGGAACCAGGTCGTCTTCGGCTCCAACTACCCGCGCGTGGAAATCAAGAACATGGTGCACGCCGTCAAGAGCCTGGCGCTGACGGAAGGATGCCTGAAGAAGATCTTTCGGGAGAATGCCGAACGGCTGTTGGGAATTGCGAAATCCGAATCCTAAATTCAAACGGCGGGCGGCTGACAACCAACCATGACCATCAAGCTTGAACGAGTCAAGTTACAGACGCGCAAGTCCGAGGAAGCGATCAATATCACGTCCAAAGTGGACGAGATCGTGCAGAAGAGCGGGGTCAAGAATGGCCTCGTCAACGTCATGACCCAGCACACATCCTCAGGCCTGCTGGTGACCGAGGGCATTCCCTGCCTCGAAGAGGACATCCTCACGCACTTTTCCCGCCTCTTTCCCGAAGACGCCGATTACCATCACCGGCGCTATCTCGACTACGATGGCCGGCTGGGCTTCAACGCCGACGCCCACCTCAAGAGCCTGCTGGGCGGCATCAGCTGCAGCTTTCCGATTGAGAACGGGAGAGTGGTGCGCGGTTCCCGCCAGACGATCTACTTCATGGAATACGACGGCCCGCTGGAGCGAACCTATCTGGTTCAGGTTCTGGGCGAGTAAGCGCGGAATCATCTCACCTTAGTCCTCTTCTGGCCCACACGCGACACGGGATTCGCATTTTGTCTCAAAGCCCCGTCCGGCGCTTGAATCTCCCCAGCATGTGGCATAGCGTAATGGCGAGTTCATCAGACGAAACGTCAGTTGATCCTGGAGGAGTCATGAAAAAGGTCTTGTTGACCGCCGCGATCATGCTTGTACTGGCTCTCCCGACCG
>JBEKUI010000099.1:0-14187 GCA_049515175.1 Terriglobia bacterium | reverse complement strand
GCTTCGTCCTGGCCCACCACGCGCAGACGCAGGCGGTCTTCCATCTTGACGAGCTTGGCCACTTCGCCCTCAAGCATCTTCGAGACCGGGATGCCCGTCCACTTGGCGACCACCTTGGCCACGTCTTCCTCGTCCACTTCCTCCTTGAGCATGCGGCCGGCTTTCTCTTTGCCTTCCAGTTCGGCGTTCGCGGCGGCAAGCTGCTTTTCGAGCGTCACCAGCTTGCCGTAACGGATCTCCGCCGCCTTGTTCAAGTCGCCCTCGCGCGTGACGCGCGCTTCGTCGATCCTGGCCTGCTCGATCTCCTCCTTCAGGCCGCGGATGCGCGCGATCGCTTCCTTCTCCGCCTTCCAGCGCAACTTAAGCTGTGAGGACTGCTCGCGCAGCCCGGCGAGTTCCTTCTCGAGCACCCCCAGGCGCTCCTTGGAGGCCGCATCGTCCTCCTTGCGCAGCGCCTGGCGCTCGATTTCGAGCTGCGTGATGCGCCGCTCGATCTGGTCGATTTCCGAAGGCATCGAGTCGATTTCGATGCGCAGGCCGGAAGCCGCTTCGTCGATCAGGTCGATGGCCTTGTCGGGCAGAAAACGGTCGGAGATGTAGCGGTTCGAGAGGACCGCGGCGGCGACAATCGCCGAGTCCTTGATGCGCACGCCGTGGTGCACTTCATAGCGCTCCTTCAGGCCGCGCAGGATGGCGATGGTGTCTTCCACCGACGGTTGGCCCACCAGCACGGGCTGGAAACGCCGCTCGAGCGCCGCGTCCTTCTCGACGTGCTTCTTGTATTCGTTGAGCGTGGTGGCGCCGATGCAGCGCAGATCGCCGCGCGCGAGAGCCGGTTTGAGCATGTTCGAAGCGTCGATAGCTCCCTCCGCCGCGCCCGCGCCCACCAGGGTGTGCAGCTCGTCGATGAAAAGAATGATTTGGCCGCTTGATTCCTCGATTTCCTTGAGCACCGCTTTCAGGCGGTCTTCAAATTCGCCGCGATACTTCGAACCCGCCACCATCGCGCCCAGGTCGAGTGCCACGATGCGCTTCGACTTCAAGCCCTCGGGAACGTCGCCGGCCACGATGCGCTGCGCGATGCCCTCGACGATCGCGGTCTTGCCCACTCCCGGCTCGCCGATCAGCACGGGGTTGTTTTTGGTGCGGCGCGAAAGCACCTGAATGACGCGACGAACTTCGTCGTCGCGCCCGATCACCGGATCGAGCTTGCCGCGCCGTGCCAGCTCGGTCAAGTCGCGCGCGTAGCGCTCCAGCGCCTGATACTTGGCTTCCGGATTCTGATCCGTCACACGCTGCGTGCCGCGCACCGCCACCAGAGCCTTCAGGATGGCGTCGTGCGTCACGCCCAGGCGTTTCAGGAGCCGGCCCGCGCCGTCGCTGGTCTTCTTGGCCAGCGCCAGGAGAAGGTGCTCGGTCGAGACGAACTCGTCCTTGAACTGCTCAGTCTCCTTGAAGGCCTGATCAAAGACCTCTTTGAGCGCGGGCGAGAGGTGGTGGTCCGTCGTCCCGCCCACCTTGGGCAGCGCTTCGATGGCTTTCTCAGCATCCTGCGCGACGGCGGTGGATTGTACGCCCAGCTTTTGCAGGATGGCCGGGACGATCCCCTCCGGCTGCTCAATCAGCGCCAGCAGCAGATGCGCCGGCTCCAGTTGCTGGTTGCCGAAGCGCGAGGCAATATCCTGCGTCCCTTGCAGGGCTTCCTGCGCCTTTACTGTGAATTTGTCGAATCGTGTTGACATGGTAGAAACCTGAAACTAGAAATTGGAAACTCGAAATTTCCTGGATTGGGTCCGGGCCCCGGATCCCATTGTCGGCATCGCGGGCCTGAGATTCAAGCCGCCGGAGACAAGAAAAACCGCGCCGGGTTGCTTACATCCTGCCACCGCGGCGCGGTTCATAGTTGCCAGTTGTGATGCGAGCGCCATCGACGCCGGGACTCGACGTTAGTTCTTGCTGACGTCGATCTTAATCGTCTTGGGCTTCGCCTCTTCCCGCTTGGGCAGGGTGAGCGTCAGCAACCCGTCCTTGAACTCCGCCTTCACTTTCTCGGCGCTGATGGAGTTGGGCAGCGAAAAGCTTCTCGCGAAGGACCCATAGGACCGCTCCACCCGATGGTAGTTCTCGTTCATGACTTCCTTCTCGAACTTGCGCTCACCTTTCAGATAGAGCGTGTTGTCCTCGACCTTCACTTCCACGTCTTTGGGATCCATGCCCGGAAGCTCTGCCTTGAGCACGATGTCGTTCTCGGTCTCGTAGATATCCACGGGCGGAGCCCAAGTGCGCGTGGACAACTCGCCTTCGCCATAGAACGGGGTGAACGCCTCCTTGAAGAGCCGGTCAAACCCCCGCTGGGTCGTCATTAGGTCTCGAAGTGGTTCCCATCTCACAATCGCCATGGTGGCTTACCTCCGTACTGTGTTTTTTATATCCTTAGTCGATGAACAGTATAAAATATGAGTGTATTACTGTCAAGTACTATTTTTGTTCTGTTTTCAATAGCTTATGAAGATTTTTTGGTAGAGTACGTGGCAATAACATACCGAGCCACTGGGCTCCGGGACTTTCATCTGCCCTTACCTTCGATGTGCAATCACTGCACTTGACACGTACAAAGTCCGACTCGCGACGCAAATTCTGACTTTCTTCCTAGGCCCCGATTGGGGTTATAATCCTCGTGCTCGATGGGGCGGTTCGATTCAGACTCAATTCAGGAGGTTCACGCATGCCGGAGATGTTGAGGGCAGCCGTGGGGGCATTGGCAGCGGCTGTAGTGGTTCCAATGCTGGCGGGAGCCGCGGATCTGAAGGTTGGCGACCGCGCGCCGGACTTTACGCTACCCGACCAGGAGGGTCGGGTGGTGAAGCTGAGCGATTTTCACAGCAAGAAGAACGTTGTCCTGGCGTTTTACGTCCTCGCTTTCACGGGGGGTTGAACGAAGGAGCTCAAGGCGTATCAGGCTGATATCGCCAAATTCGAGCAAGCTGGAACGCAGGTTTTAGGCATCAGCGTGGACAGTTCACCCGCCAATAAGGCCTACGCCGAGCAGATCGGCGTGAAGTTCCCCCTCTTGAGTGATTTTCAGCGGACAGTTTCCAAAGAGTACGGGATCTTCAACGAGAAATACGGATTCGCCAACCGCACGACGTTCGTGGTGGACAAGGGGGGCGTGATCCAGCACATTGACAAGGATGCGGCGGCCATCGATCCCACGGGCGCGCACGCAGCGTGCAGCGTCCTGGAGCACAAGAAGCAGTAAGCTGTAAGCTGTCGGCAGTAGGCAGTAACCAGAATGTTGTCGCAAGGGCGGCCCATGGTGCCGCCCTTGCCGCTTCGACGCGATGCGTGCCGGGATTCAAATCGCCCTTCTCCTTACAGCGGTGCTAGCATTGGGCCGCATGGGGAAGGCCTCACTCAAGCCCGGGGATGTTGCTCCCGACTTCACCCTGCCCGACCAGAACGGCGCGGCGGTTCGTCTCTCCGACTTCCGGGGCAAGAAGACCGTCGTTCTCGCCTTCTACATCAAGGCTTTCACGAGCGGCTGAACGCGCGAGCTCAAGGCGTATCAGGCTGATATCGCCAAATTCGAAGCGGCCGGGGCGCAGATCATCGGCATCAGCGTGGACAGTCGCGAAAAGAACAAAGCTTTTGCGGCCTCCCTCGGCGTCACCTTCCCCATCCTCAGTGACGAGGATAAATCCGTCTCTCGCCAGTACGACGTCCTCATTCCCCTCCTCCGCCTCGCCAACCGCTACACCTTCGTGATCGACCCGCGAGGAATCATCCGCGAGATCATCAAGGGCGGCGACGCCATCGACCCCAGCGGGGCGATGCAGGCGTGCAGCGTGCTCGAACACCAGAAGGCAGAAGGCAGGAAACCGTAAGCAGGCAGCAGAGTATTCCGCGTCGGACGGTTGAAACCCATGCTGCGAAGTGCAGCTTAAGGGACTCTGCGTTTAGATGCTGGCGGAGCTGTATTTCATCGAAAAGAATTGGTCGGGGCGCCCAGATTTGAACTGGGGACCTCTTGGTCCCGAACCAAGCGCGCTACCAGGCTACGCTACGCCCCGGCACGAAAACAGTGACGAGTGAAGGGTGACGAGTGACAAGCCCGGGCGACTTCCCTCGTCACTTGTCACTCGTCACGATCCACTGCTCTTAATGGTCGGGACGGCCAGATTTGAACTGGCGACCCCTTGCACCCCAAGCAAGTGCGCTACCAGGCTGCGCTACGTCCCGTCATAACTTGCGGCAGACACTCGGGATTCTGCCGCAAGGGGCAATTTTCCACGCTAGCACTTGCGGGAAAGTATTGTCAAGATGCTCTGCAGCTCACGCCGAATGAGGCCGAGCGGCGCGGAGTCCACTCCCGGCTGGAAGAGTTCTTTCTGGTCCTCCCCGCCCTTCGAGTTCTTGGAGAGTTCTTTGCGCGCGCCTTCGATCGTAAACCCTTTTTCGTAGAGCAGCCGCTTGATCTCCAAGACGGTCTGGACGTCTTCGCGCCGGTAGAGGCGTTGGCCGGCGCGGCTCTTGACCGGCTTGAGCATGGGGAACTCGGTTTCCCAAAAGCGCAGGACGTAGGATTTGGTTTGGGTCAGCTCGCTGACTTCGCCGATGCGGAAATAGAGTTTCTCGGGAATGCTCACCTCGGCCTGGGGGCCCTGGTGGTGCTGAGCGGCTTTTGATGCGCGGCCTCGCGGCATGGGAATGTTCAAGCCCAATCGGCTTATGGCCATCTTAGAAAACCTAGCAGGGGGCGTCAAGCATGGACAGCGGCAGGCCCCATGGTGCGCCGCCCCCCGCAGCAAACACAACGCCGAATCCCGCGCCGGTGAGGTATACTTTCGGCTCCTGAAAAGGACCGCTGAAGACTCCCGCCGCTTCTGCGCATAGAGAGGCTTTTTATGGCCGCCCGTCCGTCACCGCTGCTGTGGGTTTTGTTCCTGGCCTACTTCACATTCGGCATGATCACCAACATCCTGGGCGTGGTGATCCCGGAAGTCATTAAGGACTATCAACTCAGCCTCTTCGCGGCGGGAATTCTTGCCTTTGCCTTTTTCCTGGCCTATGGATTGTTCTCGATTCCCACCGGACTGCTCATGGACCGCCTCGGGCCGCGCCCCCTGGTTCTGCTCGGCGTGGCCCTCATGGGGCTCGGCTGCCTGGTGGTCTCCTGGGCGAGGAATTATCCGCTGATCGTCGGCATGATCTTCGCGGTGGGCGTAGGGGTGACGGTCTTGCAGACGGCCGGCAATCCGCTCATCCAGCATCTCGACCGGACAGAGAACTATCACCGCAACCTTACCCTTACCATCGGATTCTGCGGCATTGGCGCTTTCCTCGGCCCTTTCATCCTGGCTTTCGTTCGCGGGACGGGACGGCCGTGGCAGACGCTGTATCTCTTCTTTGCGGGGCTCTCGGGACTGCTGCTCGTGCTGCTGTTTCTTTCGCGCTTTCCAGCCTCGGAGAAGGCCGCGACGGAGCGCGCCGCCCCGTCGTACGGTGCGTTGCTGCTTCACCCCATCGTGATCGCCTACAGCCTTGGCATCTTCTTTTACGTGGGCGCGGAGGTGGGCACCGCTTCCTGGATCGTGAAGTTCTTCGAGCGCGTGCACGGGGTGAGCGGGGAGGTATCCAACGCCGAGGCCGCCAGTTTCATTGGCAGAGTTCTCCCGACCTTGCCGGCCCTGGTGGTGGCTCTCTACTGGGGAATGCAGGGCGCGGGGCGGCTGGTAAGCGGCGCGGTGTTGAACCGCTTCGGCAGCCGGAGAATCCTGCGCATCTATTCCTTTATGGCGCTGGCGTGCCTGCTGCTCGCCGCGCTGGCCCCGGCGAGAGGGCTCTCTGCCGCGGGATTCATCGCCTGCGGATTCTTCACCTCGGTCCTCTTCACCCTGATCTTCAGCGGGACCATCAACAGCTTTACGGACAGCCACGGCGCGATTTCCGGGCTGCTCTGCACGGCCGCCGTGGGGGGAGCGATTGTTCCGCCGATCGTCGGTCTGGTCGGGGACCATTCCGGACTGCGCGTGGCCATGCTCATACCTGCCCTCTGCTTCAGCTACGTCTTCGGGCTCGCGATGCTCGGACGGGCCAAGTACGAGTGACCCAATTCATTCGGAGAAATTCATGCAACGGTACATTATCGGAATCGATGTGGGAGGCACCAAGGTCGCGGGCGGGCTGCTCAACTTGAAGGCGCGCCTGGTAAAGTCGGAGGTCGTGCCGACGCGCGCCGAAGAAGGCTTCGAAACCAGTCTGGGACAAATCCGGGGGCTCATCGCCAGCCTCATCGGCCACGCCGGAGGCAAGGATCATGTTCTGGGCATCGGCATCTGCGCGCCCGGCCCGCTCAATCCCAAGACAGGGCTGGTCATCAATCCGCCCAACCTGCCGGGCTGGAGAAACATCCAGCTCGCCCGGCGGATTGAGAAGGAATTCAAGATCCCCACCAAGGTGGAGAACGACGCGAACGCCGCGGGTCTGGCGGAGGTTCTGTTCGGCGCCGCGGTGGGCTACCGGGACATCTTCTACGTGACCGTCAGCACGGGCATCGGGACCGGAATCATCATCAACAAGAAAATTTATCACGGCAAGAACGGTGTGGCGGGCGAGGGCGGTCACGTTTCGATCGACTTCCGCAGCCCTTATCGCTGTGGCTGCGGCACGCGGGGCTGCATCGAAGCGCTGGCGGCGGGGCCGGCGATCGTGCGCCGCGCGCGCGTTCGGCTGGAACAGGAGCACTCCGTGCCCAGCCTGCTGCGCGAGCTCACGCAAAACCACCTCAGCCGGATCACTCCCAAGATGATCGAGGAGGCGGCGCGCCAGGAGGACCCGGTCGCCAAGGAAATCCTCGATGAGACGGGCTTCTTCCTGGGCGTGTGGCTGGCGGGAATGATTACCCTCTTCGATCCGGAAGCGATTGTGATTGGCGGAGGCGTGGCGAAAATCGGCAAGCCTCTCTTCGACAAGATTCGCGAAACGATTCCGGATTACACGATCAATCGTCTTTTCGCCCGCAAGACACCGCTGCTCACTGCGAAACTCCAGACCAACGTCGGTGTCTTCGGGGCAGCGAGCCTGTTTCTGCCCCAAGGGAATTAGCCGCCGGGTAACAAAAGGTCGAGAGCATTTCCTGCGCCAAGAAGCGCAGCATTCTCAAGCAAGTGAGGTGCACCATGAAGCGAGAACTGTCCACGTTTCTTGCCTCCCTAGTCAGAATTGTACTGTTCGGGCTGCTCCTTGCCGGATCATTGATGCTAGCGGCGAATGCGGCGCCGGGGCCCTCCGGCTATCGCCTTGTGAAGACCGTCCCTGTCGGCGGCGACGGCTTTTGGGACTACCTCACGGTCGATAGCGGAGCGCGGCGGCTCTACATTTCGCACTCGACTCACGTCCAGGTCATGGACATCGATAGCTACACTCTGGTGGGAGAGATTGCGGACACCCAGGGTGTGCACGGCATCGCCCTCGCGCCGGAACTGGGCCGTGGATTCACGAGCAATGGGCGCGCCAATACGATCACTGTCTTCGACCTGAAGACCCTCAAGACGCTGGCGACCGTGAACGCTGGGACCAACCCCGACGCCATCGTCTACGACAGCGTCACCCAGCGCGTCTTCACCATGAACGGGCGCAGCCACGACGCGACCGCCATCAACGCCGCCGACGGGAGTGTCGCCGGCACGCTGGCGCTGGGCGGCAAGCCGGAATTTGCGGTGGCGGACGGACGGGGCAGCATTTACGTGAACATTGAGGACACCTCGGAACTCGTGCAGTTCGACGCCCGGAAGCTCACGGTTCTCCAGCGCTGGCCGCTCGCGCCCTGTGAGGAACCGTCCGGTCTGGCGATGGATTTGAAGAACCGGCGCCTCTTCGCGGGTTGTGGCAACAAAATGATGGCGGTGGTGGACGCGGACAGCGGAAAAGTGCTCGCCACGCCGGCCATCGGCCAGGGCGTTGACGCCAATGCTTTCGATCCGGCCACGCTCTATGCCTTTGCTTCCAATGGCGAGGGGACGCTCACCGTCGTGCACGAGGATTCGCCCAGCCAGTTCACCCTGGTGGAGAACGTGCCCACGCAACGAAGCGCCCGGACGATGGCACTCGACCCGAAGACGCACAGCATTTTCCTCTCCTCCGCCGAATTGGGACCTCCCGCCGCCGGCGAACGCCGGCCCAGCGTGAAGCCCGGCTCGTTCGCCATCCTGGTGTTGAGCCGTTGAGCAGACTCGGGAGAAAACTGCGCGAACCCACCCGCGGGTGAAATGCCGAGCCGACGGACTTGCATCCTTCTTGCCGCTGCCACGCACCTCGCGCTGAATCTGCGCGGCGCCGGCGGGCCTTCCAACAACTCCCCCAGCGTCGCTGCCGCCCACGACGAGGGCCCGGATGTCGTCCTCACCAGCTTCGTCCAGTACGACACCGAATCCCAGAACCTGGGCGCCAACACCCGTCTGCGCTGGACGTTCAAGCCCGGCAAGGACCTCTTCGTCGTCTGGAACCGCGGCTGGCGGCACCTGCTTTATACGCCGGACTTGGCGCTTCGTCCCGACAGCGAATTTGTAGCGGTCAAACTGCGCTGGACGTTCCGCGAATGACGCCTCGTCTTTCCCTCTTCCCGTCCTGCGCAGCCCTACACATCCCGGAGCTTCCGCTATAGAATGAATCTCGTTCAGGAATCACCAGCATGAGCGGAGACCTTCGCACAACCGGGGTCATCCTCTTTGCCCACGGCAGCAGCGTGGAGGAGGCCAACCAGGGCGTCCACGATCTGGCGCGCCAGGTCGAGGAGGGCGGGCCTTATCCTTTCGTCCGCGCCGCCTTCTTGGAATCGGCCCACCCGGACCTGGCGGAAGCGGTAGCCCTGGCAGCCGCCGCGCGCCTCGACCGCCTCATCGTCATTCCCTATTTCCTGACGCTGGGCATCCACCTGCGGCGCGATCTTCCCAATCTCATTGCGCCCCTCAAGAGAAAATATCCGCAAATCCGCATCGAGGCCGGGAAGTCGTTGGAAGGGCATCCGCAGATGCCCGCCATCATTCTCGGGCGCGCCGAGGAAGCCGTGCGGGCAAGCGAGGTGAATCCGTGAGCGCTGTTCGACGGCCGCTTGGGCTGCTGCTCGCCGCCCTGGGCATGGCGGGAGCGCTGGCGCTCTGGTCCGCACGCCTCAGCTCGAACCCGGCGGCGGCCCCGGACGAGAAACCGAATGTCATCGTGGTGACGATCGATACGCTGCGCGCCGACCACCTCGGCTGCTATGGCTACGCGGCCGCCCAGACGCCGACCATCGACGCGCTGGCGCGCGCCGGGGTCCGCTTTACGCACGCCTACACGCCCGTGCCCATCACCCTGCCCTCGCACTCGGCCCTCTTCACCGGCAGTTTTCCGATGGCCACGGGCATGCACGATTTCAGCGGCAACAAACTGCCCACCTCCTCCGTGACACTCGCCAAGGTGCTGCGCGATCAGGGTTACACCACCGCAGCGTTCATCGGCGCCGCAGTGCTCGATTCGCGCTTCGGGCTCAACCAGGGCTTTGAGACCTACTTCGACTATTTCGATTTCAGCCGCCTGGATGAAACCAGCCTCGACCTGATCGAGCGTCGCGGCGACGTGGTGGTGGACGAAGTTCTGAGCTGGCTGAAGCGCCCGCCCCGCCGGCCCTTCTTTCTCTGGGTGCACCTCTACGACCCGCATTTTCCCTACACCCCGCCCGAACCTTATGCGAGCCGATTTCGCGCCCATCCCTATGACGGCGAGATTGCGTTTGCCGATGCGCAGTTGGGACGGCTGATGGCCGCGCTGAAAGATCAGCGGATTTACGATCAGGCGCTGATCGTCCTCGCCGGAGATCACGGCGAGGGCCTGGGCGAGCACGGCGAGAAGACGCACGGGTTTTTCATCTACAACTCGACGTTGCACGTGCCTTTGATTTTCAAGACGCCGGGCGCGGTGCCGCGCGTGGTGGAGGACGAAGTTTCGCTCGTCGATGTCATGCCGACCATCTTGCAAGCGCTGAAAGCGCCCATCCCTGCCGCCGTGCAGGGGCGCAGCCTGCTGAGCCAGATCGGGGGGCAGCCGGGCGCTGCCCCTTCCAGCCTCTACGCGGAGACGTATCTGCCGCTTCTGCACTTCCGCTGGAACCAGTTGCGCAGCCTGCAATCGCGGGGAATGAAGTACATCGACGCGCCGACTCCGGAAATCTACAACACTCGTGCCGACCCGCGCGAACTGAAAAACCTATACACCTCCCGCCAGTCGCTGGGCCACGAAATGGGCGACCGGCTGAACGGGCTGGTCCGCCGCCTGACGCCCGCTTCCGGCGCTGCGGGAGCCGGGAGCGAGCTCACCGACCCGGCCTTGCTCGAGCGGCTCAAATCGCTCGGCTACGTCGCGGTCTCCGCCGGCACGTTTGCGGAAGCGGGAGGCAAGTCGCTCCCCGACCCCAAGACCCGGATCCAGATTTACGAGCTGGTCTCCGAGGCGCTTTCCGATAGCCAGCACGGACGCTATCAGGAATCGCTCGCCAAGTTGCAGCAGGCGGAGAAAACCGAGACGAACTCGCTCACCATTAATTATCTGACCGCGCTGAATTATTTTCGTCTGCACGACGTCCGCCGCGCCGTGGAGCGTCTCCAGGCCACGCTGCGCATCGACCCCAAGTTCGCGCTCGCCGCGTACTATCTCGGCCTCGCTCAAGTACAGCTGAACGACCTCGACGGCGCCATCATTTCCTTTGAGCGCGCCTTGGACCTGGATCCCACGAACTTCAACGCCGCCTTCAACCTGGGCGCGGCCTACCTGAAGAAGGGGCGGACGGAAGAGGCTCTTCAGAAGTTCCAGCGCTCCGTCGAGGTCAATCCCAACTATGCGCAGGGACAGGAAGCGCTGGGCGAGATGTATCTCTACCTGAAGCGCCCGGAAGACGCCGCGCGGGCCCTGGAGCGCGCCGTGGAACTGGAGCCCCGCATGGCCAAGGCTCATGCGAATCTGGCGCGGGCCTACGAGGCGTTGGGCCGAAAAGCGGAGGCCGAGAGAGAGTTCGAGCGCGCCAAGGCCCCTTAAGCGTGAGGACTCGATACGACCCGGGGAGGACAACATGAAGATTGGGATTACTTCCCTTCTGCTCGCCGCGGTTCTGATTTCCGCGGTGTTCGCGGGCCGGGAATTTCGGGCAATGTCCCCGCACCCCATCGTCCAGGGAGACGCCTCCGAACCTCAATTAGATCCCATCCAGAACTTGCCCTTTCCTGCCAATGCCCACAGGCACCCCCGTCAGAAAGATCCTGAGCCGATCGGCGTAACAACCTCCAAGCCTCGCGCGATGGATCCAGCCCAGGCGCAGCGGGAGGCCAAGGAACTCGCCGAGCTGGCACAAGCGATTCCAGCGCAGGTCGAACAGCTTTCCAAAAACATCTTTCCCAAGGACCTGCCGGCTCAGTTGAAGCGGATTGAAAAACTTGCCAAACATCTCCGCCAGGAGGTTTCGCCCTAGCGGGTCCTGCCGTGAATCGACGTCACCAGCTGCGTTTCCTGATTTGCGCGATGGTCTCCCTGGCGGCGGTGGTCCGCGGACAAGAGCAGCCGGCGGGCCGCGGCGGGCCGACCCCGGTACTGCTCATCACGGTGGACACGCTGCGCGCTGACCGCCTGGGCTGCTACGGGGCGCGGCGCGTCGAGACTCCCGCCATGGACGCGCTCGCCGCCGGGGGCGTCCGCTTCGAGCGCGCCTACGCGCAAGTGCCCATCACGCTTCCTTCCCACGCGGTCATCCTCTCCGGGACTTATCCGATGTACAACGGCGTGCGAGACTTCACGAGCAGCGGCATTCCCGGCGGTGTGGGCATGCTCGGCGAAGCCTTCCAGCGGCAGGGCTACCAGACCGCGGCGTTCGTCAGCGCCTTCGTGCTCGACCGGACGTGGGGCTTCGGCCGCGGTTTTGAAACCTACGACGACCACTTCGATCCCCGCCAATTCGAGACGCAGAATCCCGGCAACATCCAGCGCCGCGCCGGAGAGACGATAGACCGCCTGCTCGCCTGGCTGCGCGCCTACGAATCGCGGCCGGCGGGGCGACGGCCGTTTTTCATCTGGCTGCACCTCTACGACCCGCACAGCGATTACAACCCGCCCGAGCCCTTCCACTCGCGCTATGCCGGGCGTCTTTACGACGGCGAAGTCGCCTACGCGGACAGCCAGCTCGCGCGCCTCTTCAAACATCTGCGCGAGGCCGGCCTCTACGACCGCGCGCTCATCGCTCTGCTCAGCGACCACGGCGAGTCGCTGGGCGAGCACGGCGAGGATGAGCACGGCTTCTTCGTTTACAACTCCACGCTGCACGTCCCCATGATCTTGAAGCTGCCGCGCGGCGAGGCGCCACCGCGCAGCGTCGCCGCGCCCGTGGGGACGATTGACCTGGCGCCGACGCTGCTCGAATTGCTACGCCTGCGCGATCCGATCAGCCGGCAGTTTCAGGGGACCAGTCTCGCCTCGCTGGTGCTGGGCAAGGGCGCGCCCGGCGAGCGGCCGGTCTATTCGGAGAGCTATTACCCGCGCGACTCGTTCGGCTGGGCGCCGCTGCGCACGCTTGTCACCCGGCGGCTGCGCTACATCGAAGCGCCGCGGGCGGAAATTTATGATTTGACGGCGGACGCGGACGAAACGCGCAATCTTTACGAGCAGCGGCGCGCCGACGCCGCGGCCCTGCGCGCGCAGTTGCAGGATTTCGAGCGGCGTTACAGCGCGCAGCTCGCGACCGCCAAAGGCCCGGCGCTGCCGCCCGAGACTCTCGAGAAACTGAAATCGCTCGGCTACGTCGCCTACTCCGCGCCCGCGGCCTCAACCCCTGCCGGCGATCTGCCTGACCCCAAGGACCGGCTGAAGGTCTTCAAGGCCGTGCTGCGCGCCACTGACCTGGCCTCAGTCGGAAAGCTCGGAGAATCGAGTGCGCTCCTCGCCAGCGTTCAGAAGGACGAACCGAAGCTCTATCTGATTCCCTTCATGCTCGGCGAGAATGCCAGCCGCGCGCGCGATTGGGAAGCAGCGGAAAAGCAGTTTCTCGCCTGCCTGAAGCTCAATCCCTCATTCCAGCAGGCGGTCATGGGGCTGGCACGCACTTACATTGCCCAGAGCAAGCCGGAGCAGGCGCGCCCGTGGCTGGAGCTGGCCGCCCACGAAAGCCCGCAGAATTTCCTCGCCTATCACGGGCTGGGGCTGGTCGCGCACCAGCAGAGAAGCCTCGAGGAGGCGCGGCGGTTTCTGTCGCAAGCCATCGAGCTGAAGCCGGACTACGCTCCGTCACAACAGGAATTGGGAATCGTGCTGGTGGAGATGAAGCGTTACGATGAGGCGCTGAAACCTCTGACGCGCGCCCGGGAGTTTGATCCCGAGAACGCCGTGCTGCAGAATTATTTGGGGACCGCCTACTCCAACACGGGCCGGTTGCGCGATGCTGTCGCTTCTTACCAGAAAGCGCTCAAACTGAAACCCGATTACAGCCCTGCCCGGCTGAATCTCGCCTTCGCCTACCTGAAGAGCGGTGACCGCGCCAGCGCCCGCAGGGAATTTCAGGTCCTCTGCCAACAAAGCCCCGTCCTGTGCCAGCAGTACCGCAGCCGGTTTGAGTGGGGGCGGTAGCGGCGCTCTGAACACGCCGATCCCCGCCTGTCATTCTGAGCGTCGTCTAAAACAAAAAGGGGGACGATGGCTCGTCCCCCCTGATGACCCTGATAGGCTCTCGGTCTAGAAACTCAACCTCAAGCCGAACTGGATGACGCGCGGATCGAAGGCGTTCTGTGACAACCCGAAGTTGGCACTATCCAACCGTCCCGTCGGCGGATAGAGGTTTACCCGGTTGAAGAGATTGAAGAACTCCGCGCGGAACTGGGCGCTGAACCGCTCTCTGATGACGACCTTCTTAAAAAGCGAGAAATCGACGTTTGCTGAGCCAGGGCCGGGGAAGGTGTTGCGGCCGAGGTTGCCGTCCACTCCACTCGGAATTGGGAACAGGTCGTGCTTGGTCTGCATAACGCTCTGCCCACCGGGGGCCGAGTCTAGCAGGAAGTCGCTGGGCTTGAACGGGAAGGTGTTCCCGAAGGCCGGCGTATCAGGACGGTCGCTTGGAATCCCGTCCCCGTTGACGTCCTCCCTGGTCCCGACGGTGAAGGGGAAACCGGACTGGAGGCT
>JBEKUI010000098.1:0-14248 GCA_049515175.1 Terriglobia bacterium | reverse complement strand
ATCGCGAGGACGACACTGCCAGGAAACATTTCACCACCAGAGCCAATCTTACTTCAAGCCAGTAACTCTCGCCGACGATGCACCTTCTTTTATGCAGATTGGAATGTGGCGAGACACAATCTTCGCGTGCACATCGCCGACCCATCCGATCCGCTCACGAAAGGTCTCCAAGATTTCGACATCACCGACGAGACTTACAATCACTATTGGGTCGATCCCAAAGTGCATGTCCTGCTGACTACCGACAACCCCACGAGCGAACACATTATCGGCTGGAGTCACAAATACAAGAGGTCCCGCATCGTCTACATCGAACTCGGCCACGGCCCGACGGCCTACGAAAACCAAAACTACAGCACGTTGGTTCGACGAGCAATCCAATGGGTCGCTGGAAAGCGCCTGTAATCTGCCCGCCTGTCACGTTGAAGACTTCGGGCGGGCAATGCGCAGGATATGCCAGAAATTCGAAAGCGAAAGATCGAGGCCACAAATGGCCAGCAACGCCTCGTGGGGATTAATGCTCAGGGTGAAGACGCAGGATGAAGAGTCCTGTACGGTCGAAAACAACACCTGCTGACTGTCTTGGAGAGTTATCCTGTCAATAGCAGGAAGCTCATTTTGACGTATCGTAATCGCCCGGTGAACCCATCTTCCCCGGCTGAAAGTCATGACTGATACTTCCCCCCCCGACGATCACGAAATAGGCGCCAGTGTGCGCAGATCGACGTGCGGGCTAAAAGCTGGAGGTGTACGCCGAAGTTGTTCATCAGATAGAGCAGCGCCGTATCAAGAAAGAGATCGTCATTGCTGAGCGAGTCGTTCAGCATCCATGGCTTCCACTTCGGGACCATGCATTCGGGAACGATCTCGCCATTGAAACGAAACTCGACCAGGAAGCCCCCAGGCGGCCGCCACGAACTGCCCGACCCAGTCGGCCTTCATCTTATCGCGGTACTCGTTTGCCGGTAGACGGCGGACCTGTTGGGCATTGACTGTGTCAAGCCACATCCCGAAGCAGACGCTTACACAGAAAGAAAGAGCCAAAAACCTGCGCATAATATCCGTCCATTACAACTACCCTTTTCCTGCGCCGCGCGACTTCAGGCATCCGGTGGTCACGGGCTGACTTCGTACAGTCGATAGCCGTAGGCGGGCAGTTCTGTCTTAAGACGACTTTGGCGTTCTACGGCCTTGCCAGAACCAAGTTCAGTCAGGCTTTTCGCCGCGACTCCACTCAGGTCGATTTCAACACCCTGGGTCGTCGGCTGGAAATTCAGAACAACCAACACGCGCTCGGATCCGTCAGCGGCCGTGCGCAGAAAGGCATAGTACTTGTCATCGGCGTTCGTGGGGAGCCTGCGCCGAATACTGAGTTGCTGAAGCGCCGTGTGCTGCTGTTTCATTCGGAGAATCCAGGTATCCTCCGGCTCCGGACCCGCGTTCCTGCCGTTACAGAAACAGACAAGGTCGCCAATTGTCGCCACCAAAGCCACGGCCAGCCGCTGCTTAGCGGGATCGTCAAGCCGGGTGACGGGCTCGTACAGCGTGCCCCCCGCCGCCACCACGCGATCATGATAGTCACGCAAGGCGGGCTCCAAGGGGCGCGGATCGCCACTGTCGATCGCCTTGTAGACCAAATCATTTCCTCGTTCCCACCAGATTCCCAGACCGTAGTCCTGCACTGATTTCCATCCGCCCTCGGTGATCCAGGCCACCGGATCTTCGTGGAACCCCCCCGCGCCCTCGGGCTGGGAGTAGGTGTTGCCGTAGCTTGAAATCACATCGGTGATGCGTTGATGGCCCTTCTCCCACGTGTAGCCCACGTACCAGTTCACCGCGTCTACCACCATGCCGTCGATCCCTGTATCCATCCAGAAGCGCACGACACGCTCGGCCTCTTCCGGCCACTCGGGGCGCCTCCAATCGTACTGCGGCAACTGAACATGCTTCCCTTGCACATCGACACCCCGCCACTTGGTCCAATAATAGTGACGGGCGCGCTCGCTGTATTTCCAAAACTCACTCCGCGCCGCATCGTACCCAGGAAGCTTCGGGCGTACGAAGAAATAGCTGTCGCCTAGGGCGGGCGGTGGAGCATCGGCCTGCTCGCTCCAGATGTACCAATGCGCTTCCTTGCTGTCCCCGCCCTCCCGCACGTCGTCCGAAGCCTTCAGGAAGTCCGGCGAATCGACGGCGGAATAGCCAAGATTGTCAAACGTGATCACCGCTAAACCTCTTGAGTGCGCCAGCCGGACCAAGCGTCGAAAATCATCCATGGTGCCGAGCTCAGGGTCGAGGCGATATCGGTTTCTGGCGTCAAGCCCCGCATAGCTTTTGCCACCGTCCGCGGGCCCGAAGATCTCCAGGATGGAAATGCCTTCTTCCCGCAGGCGGTCGAGCTCCTTCCCTATCTTTTCCGGGTCGAGGGAAAGCTGCGGGAAGTGCGTTCCGGTCTTCAGCGTCATCCGGCACACCGCGGACGCGCTTTCCCACCAGCGTTGCGGAAGGCGGTTTCGGCTCACGTCGTCCGCAAGGGCACACTGCGCGAGGAACGCCGTGGCGCACCACAACATGACGGCCACCTTCGAAATACGACGAGCCGTGACTAACATATCGAAGTCCTCCTCCAAACTCTCGTCGGCCCGAAGTTCGGTTTTCCTGCTTCACCATTCGGGGCAGGTTGGGGCGATTGCGTACGACGAGCCTCTATACTCCCACGATCGGTTCTATCTTCGTATAGAATCGAGAACCCAGGATGAAAACCCACACGCCATTTCACCGCCAACGTCTTAAAGGCCGCTACCGAGCTTGCCTCTTCGCCCTCCTGCTGAGCGTCCTCACAGGTTGCAGCACGAGGAACAAGCCTGACAACGCTGCCCGGGCGGAGCCGCGCCATGTGAACGTGGTCTTGATCACCTTGGATACGACTCGCGCCGACCACCTGAACTGCTACGCCGGTGACGCAGCCAGCGTTTCTAAACGCCACGCCCAGACGCCCAACTTTGACGCCCTGGCTCGGCAGGGCACGCGCTTCGTCCACGCTACGGCGCAAGTGCCTCTCACTCTGCCATCCCACGCCTGCATTTTCACGGGCGTTTACCCCGCCCTCCACGGGCTGCGTGACATGGGCGGGTTCGTCCTCGGAGACCGTCAGACACTTGCCGAAGTGGCTCATCACGCCGGATTGCTGACGGCCGCCTTCGTTGGGTCGAAGGCCGTGGCGCGGCACTTCGGACTTGCGCGGGGCTTCGATCTTTACGATGATCGCATCGCGCTGCAAGGGGGCAGGGGCTTGCCGGGCATGTACCCCAGGCGTCGCGCCGCGGACACCACCGACGCCGCCCTGGGCTGGCTGCGGCTGAACACTGCCGGCCGATTTTTCCTCTGGGTCCACTACTATGACCCGCACGAACCTTACGACCCTCCGGAACCTTACAGGAGCCAGTACGCTGGCGATCCCTACTCCGGGGCAATCGCCTACACCGACGCACAGGTCGGCCGGCTCCTGGAGTATTTTGACCGAGAGAAACTCCGCGACCGGACGCTCGTCATCCTCATCGGCGACCACGGCGAAGGGCTCTACGACCACGGCGAGGGCACGCATGGAATCTTCCTATATGAAGATACCCTGCGCATCCCTCTGATGATTGCCGGCCCCGGCGTTGCCGCTGGAGCAACGATCCAACCACAGGTCCGAACGATTGATCTGCTGCCCACTGTGGCCGAGTTCCTTGGCCAGCCGTTGCCCGCAGGCATCCAAGGCGTCAGCCTGTGGCCGTTGCTGTGGCAGGGCAGGCCCGAAGCCGGTAAGGGGTCCAACTACGCCTATCTCGAGACGCTCTATCCCAAAACCTACATGGGCTGGTCGGAGCTGCGGGGTATTCGAACGGACCAATGGAAATTCATCCTGGCTCCGCACCCGGAGTTGTACGACCTGGAGCGCGATGCGGCTGAAAAACACAATGTGATCACCCAGCACCCTGCGGAAGCCGATCAACTCCAGAAAAAGATCTGGGAGATCATCGGGCCGCCCGCCGAAAATCAAAAACTGGCTTATCAAGCGTTAAGTCCTGAAAAGCGGCAGGATCTCGCGTCGCTGGGTTACACCAACCCCGGCACTCCGCGCGAGATCATCCTGAATGGCTCTGGACCCGACCCCAAGGACCGCGTGGCCTCGTTGCTGGCCATGCGCGACTATAATCGATTGGCGGAGTCAGGTGAATACGCACAGGCCGCCCAAGTGATGGAGCGCGCCCTGCGCACTGACCCGACCAACCCGCTCCTCAGTGTCTATCGCGCTAGAGCCTATGAAATCCTGCACGACTGGCGGCGGGCCATCCTTGCCTATCGCGGTGCTGCCGAGGCCGGCCACAGGACAGATATGATCCTCGCACGCCTGGGTGAGGCCTACCTGCAGATCAACGACCTCGACCACGCCATCCCTGTCCTGGAGGAAGCGACTCGAGCCGATCCCACCGATCTGGACAATCTCTTCAACCTGGCCAACGCCTATCTCTTAAAGGAACGATTCGCGGACACCGCGAGAACTGCACAGGCCATCATGGCTCTGGATGACCACTATGGTTCCGCGTACAACGTCCTCGGCCTGGTAAGAGTCCAGCAGGGAAACATAGAGGGCGCGCGACAGGCCTTTGAGCACGCGCTGGAAATCAACCCTGATGATCCTGAGCCGATGTTCAACCTCGGCGTGCTCTATCAGAAGACCGGCCAGAACGCGCGCGCCTTGCGCTACTTCACGATGTTCCTCGGCAAAGCGCCTCGCGACCAGTACCGTGACACGCTGCCCCTAGTCCGCGAGGCTGTTCAGAAACTTCGTGGAGCAACATGAGTACGATGCGCTCGACCGCAAAGCACGCCAGATTGCGACACGTCGCAGCCCTTCATGTCGTGTAAACCTGCTGGCGCCGTTATTGAAGAAATGCTTCCCGTGCTTCAGGTACTGTCCAGGTAATTCCATTCCCTGGCGGTTGGCTGCTCCCAGCGTCACTGAAGGGGCTGGACGCGGTGCTGGGCTCAGCGTGGCATCGCTGACTTTCATTCCGGTCCCTGATTCTTGCCCCCCATCCTTTCACTCTTGAGGTAGTCGATGATCTCGAGGCCACGCTGCGCGTCGACATCGGCTGGATGTCGCTGGAGGACCTTGCGAAGCTCGCGCTCGCCTTCATCGAGCTTGTCTGCGTAACAATAGGCCAGCCCCAAGGTCTTCCGCAGGTCAAACTGAATGGCGCAGTCGCCGCACACGGCGACCGCTTGCGAGAGTTGCTCGATGGCGCCGGGCCAGTCCCCCTTCTGGGCAGCAGCTTCCGCCGCCAGCCGCGCGCTCTCCGCAAGCTTGGTGACCCGATGCCGGTTCTGCAATTGCAGATACCGGACACCGTACGCTTGCGCTGCGGGAAGGTCTGTCCTGCGGAGTACCAGCGACAAGTTGTAAAGGGACGGTCCGTCGTCCCGATCGAGCTCAACCGCCTTCCGCCATTGCGCGATCGCCCCCGCCGCATCGCCCTCGCGGAGAAGGTTCCTGCCCAGGAAGTAATATACCTTTGCGTTCCGCGGATCCAGGGCAGCAACCTGTTGGAGAAGCTCATCGGACCGGCGGATGCAGCCCAGTTGCGCCTCGGTGAGAGCGAGCACATAGAGAGACGCCGGGTCACCGGGCTGAAGCTTGTTCGCCGTCTCGAGCTCGGGCTCCCCCTCCGCGTAGCGGGCGAGATTGTAAAGCGCTCTTCCCTGGTGATAGTGCGCCGCTGCCGAATTCGGCGCCAGACGAACGGCTTGAGAAAACTCCGCCAGCGCCTGTGTTAGATCGACCCGCTGTGACTCCGACATTTCCGCGAGCGCAATGCCGAGGTTCAGGTGGGCGTCTGCTGAAAGCGGATCCAATTGCGTCACTTTTCGGAAGCTCCCGGCAGCCTCCTCGAGCTGGCCAAGCTTCGCCTGGACACTCCCCAAGACGGTGTAGGCGCGGGGATCGGCTGGGGCAATTGACACGGCTCTCGCAGCCACCGCTCTTGCCTCCCCAAGACGCTTCTGCCGTTCCAGCAGCAAGCTCAGGTTCACATAGGCGTCTTCAAACTGTGGATTGCCTTGGATGGCCTCCCGAAAGGTTTGTTCCGCTTCTTGCTCCTTCCCCTGGCGGCCCAGAACGACGCCCAGATTGCAGAGAGCCTCAGCATATTTCGGGCGTGCCGCAGCGGCGGCTTTAAACTCGCCGGCAGCGGAATCCAGATTCCCTTCGCTGAGATACTTCACACCGAGGCGGTTATGTTCTTCGGGATCGATTTGAGAAGGCCGTTGCGGGGGTTCGGACGTTAAGCTGTTGGTCGATGCGAGGGGGGAAAGTGCCGCTGTCGCCGTCAAAAGCAATATCAGGGATGTGAGGTGGCCCGACGCTCGGCACAACACATAACTCTCCCTCTAGAAGAAACCCGGAAACTCTAGTGTTGTGCGTCGCACATAACTATACAATGCGGCTAGATTCTGTCGTGAGGATGACCGTCATCCTCGGCGTTTCATCTGGACCGCAACGGCTTGCAAGATCATGAAGAACATCAGCCATTGTAAAGAAGGGTTAGACGCACGACACTAGCAGGTACGGGACACCATGAAGGCTTGGTACCCGGTCGCCACCTTGCGAACACAAGGTTGCTGCATCTGCAAGGCAGAGTCAACCGCGCAACTGCCCGGCAGATCTCAACGAATAGTTGGCGTGAATCGCACAGCCAATGCGACCCTCTCTGTCGTCCTCTCCGATGTCTTTGGCCTACTCTCTACCGATCGACAGCCGCCTCCTCAAAGTTTTTCTAGAACAATAGCTTAAGCCCGATCTGCATGATCCTCGGCTCGTACGACCCGGTAACGGAGCCAAATCCGCTGCCGGGTCCGCCGTCGTAAGTATTGATGCCATGCCATTGCGTGTGGTTGAAGGCATTCAGGAAATCCGCGCGCACCAGAAAGCTGATTCTCTCGTTGGGTTTGAAGTTCTTCATTAATGAGATGTCCCAGTTGTTACGTCCCGGTTCGCGAACAATTCCGGGCCCGGCGTTCCCCTTGTTGCCGGCCCCCGGATCGACGAAGGCGGCGGTGTTAAAGTAGTTCAGAAAGTTGCGCTGACCAGAGGACAAGTTCGCTTTTCCCACCAGGAGAGGAACCTCCGGTTCAAGGTCGAAGGCGCTGTCGATGGTATTGAGAATCGTATCGGCATTTCCGGACTCGAAGGTCGTAATGCTGCTGACCTTCCATCCCCACAGGGCTGCTTTGGCCGGCTTGGGCAGCGAAGCGCCGAACGGAATCTGCCAGACCACGGCCGAGAGAAGACGGTGCGGGTGGGAGAAGTTGGCCTCGCCCCGCTGGCGATGGTATTGCCACACCGCGGAACAATACGCCCCGAAGTTACCCTGTGCGGCGAACTGGCAAGGATCATACACATCCTGAGTTGTCTTGGAAAACGTGTAGTGAGTCAGGAATTGCAGACCCCGGCTGAACTTGCGCTCCACCTTAATGGTTCCGGCGTGGTAAGAGGAATTCAGGCCATGTCGTGCCACGTTGATATCTGTTAGGCGCTCGCCCCCGTATGGACGGGCTGGATCTGTAATGCTGGGGTCCGTGTAACAGCCGAGGCAGTAGGGCGGCAGGTTGACGTTTTCAAAGTAAGGCTGCTGGCGCCCCAGAGTCCCCAGATAGCTCACCGAGAGGACGGTGTTCGCGGTCAGCGACTTTTCGACGCTGAAAAGAAAGGTCTGGAAGTACGGTACTGTGCCGGATTTCTTGTCCACGACAGACACCGGCGTGCCGCCCGTACCGCCTGAGCCCTGCTGGAAGTAACCCGAACCCGGCCCGGTGCTAATCGGAAAGTTGCCGACTTGGACCGTCCTGGGAGCAGGATATATATCGCTAAAGGTCAGGTACGGCGCGTCCGCGTTGAGTCCCGCCAAAGCGTTGTTGTATTCATCGCCGTTGAAAGATCCGGGACTCGAGGCCGCATAGAAGTTCATCGTGCGGATAATTCCCCCGGCGCCGGCCTCATAGAAGACGCCATATCCGGCCCGCAACACGATGTCCGATCGAGGCCGATAGGCCAGGCTGAAGCGTGGCGCAAGGTTGTTCTTGTCTGCGGTGACGAAGTGGAGCGGAACGCCCGATGTCCGTCCCGGCGTCACCAACTGCAGACCGGGGTAAGTGAAATCGACGGTTCCCCCGAAGAAGCGGTTGGCGTCGAAAAGCGGGATGTTAAGGTCGTAACGCAGGCCGAGGTTCAAGGTTAGTTTGGGCAGCACCTGCCACTTGTCTTGAAGGAATGCGCCGTAATACGTAGACTGTGTGTTGATCGCTGGGTCAGTGGCATTCCCCCCCTGGAACACGAACCGCTGTCGGATGTCGGTGACCAGCCCGAGTTCCAGATCGGCGAGGGAGTTTCCGCCCACGTGGCCGATGCTGTCGCCATTGGGATCGACGTTGGCACTCCCCGCGCGCGTGAACGTGCCGAAGAAGTCGGCATTGCGGATCAGGTCATAGTCCTGTTCATTTTTGCGAAAGTACGCAAACCCCGCCTGCAGGGTATGGTGTCCCCGGACCCAAGTGAGGTTGTCCGAAAACTGCAGGGAGGGATTCTTGTCGCGGAAGTTCTCCCCATATCCCGGAAAGTAATAGCCGTCACCGATCTCGATGGCGTGAGAGCCGTAGTCAACGCCGCTGCCCAGATTCTGGAACGGTTTGTTGAAGGGTGTATCAGTCCGGTGCAGAAAAGCCTGCACCGAATCCTTGGGAAAGAGGAAATTACCCCGCCCCCAAGAGAAAATAAACTCGTTCGCCAAGGTCGGTGAGAAGATGCGCGCGTAGTTGGCGGTGATCAGAATTGCACCGTCCGAAACATTGGGAGGGTAGCTCGGCGGAAGTTCAGGGAAGGGAGTGCCTCCACTGAAATCCGTCCCCTGCGAGCGGTTGAAGGTGAAATAGATGTTGTCCTTATCGGAGATGCGAAAGTCATAGCGACTGTCGAAACGATAGCTGTTCGCGCCGAAGGGATTGAGAGATTGATAGTTGTTCAGCGAATGTTCCGGGCCGAATGGGTCCACATAGTTGGGCTGGGGATAGATGGAGGTGACGTAGTCGAGCGCCGTCGGGTCGATCGCAGGGCTCCCATCGGGCTTCGTGATGTTCCTTAGATCGTTGTTCAGAATGGGTGTGCGCAGGGTGCTTCCGTCCGGATTGACAACGGTGCTGTAAGGGTTATAGAGGATGTAGTTGGCATTGCCCGGAAAATCTTGCAGCAACTGGCTGAAATCCCCCTGCCGCTCCGCAGCGGTCGGTATGCGATAGAAGTTCGCCTGTGTACCATCGCGTTCCCGCAGCCGCTCATAGTTGGCGAAGAAAAAGGCTCGGTCCTTGGGGTGATACAACTTGGGAATGTAAATCGGGCCGCCGAAATTGCCGCCCCACTGGTGACGCTGGAGGAAGTTCCGGCCGGCATCCGGCACAGTGGCTTTGGTGTAGGGATCGATGGCGTTCAGGCCGTCATTCTCGAGGTAGTCATAGACGGCTCCGTGGTAGTGGCTGGTGCCAGAGCGGGTAGTGGCGTTCAGAGTGGTCACGTCCCTCCCACTCGCCGCGGAAAAGTTGGCGACATCCAGTTTGACTTCTCCGATGGCGTCCTGGGAAGGCGCGTAGCTGATATATCCGACGTAGTTGTCGTTGTTATTGACGCCGTTGATGTAGAAGCCGTTCGCCCCCCCGCCGCCGGCTTGATACTGCACGCCGCCGACGGTCTGTTCCGCTCCTACTGAGAAAGTGGCGCCCCCATTGCCGCGCGGAAAAATGCTGACGTTCGTGGCAAGCTGCGCGAAGCTGGTGTAATTACGCCCCTCGGTAGGGAGGTTCTCGATGTAATTGTGGTCTGCTATGCCGCCAGTCTCCATGGTTTCCGTTTGCAACGTAGAGACCGTATCGGTTACCTCGACCGTTTGCTTGACTTCACCAGGCTGCAAGGTGAGGTCCACCCGGACCGTTTGGCCCGGCGAAAGCTCGACAACATTGGAAACGGCCGTCTTGAACCCGCTTATCTCGGCGCTGACCCGATAGTGGCCGACGATTAGATCCGTGAAGGCATACGCGCCCACCTGATCGGTTTTCACTGACTTCGTCTGGTTACGGTCCACGTCGTTCAAGGTCACTGTCACCCCAGGCACGATGGCGCCGGTCGCATCACTGATCACACCGTTGATGGAACTGCGCAAGCTGAACTGTGCGGACGCGGCGGCGGGAAGAAGCAGCAACGCCACCAGCGGTACGATGCAGCCTGAAACACCTTTCCTCAAGCGAGACTGGAGTTGAGCCTTCCACATACTCTGCCTCCTCATGCAGGTCTGATGTCCGCCGGTCATGTGCTCGAGCACGGCTTCCAAACGGAGCCAAGAGGTCGGAACGTTTCAACCCGCGCCCCCAAAAACAGCCTCACCATGGGGCGGTTGGTGCCCGGCGCAGGATTTTCTTATAACGTTTCAAAAAACGTTTGTCAAGTGCAAAAGCTTTGGTGCATAGTAGGGACGACAATCGAGGATTTGCCTGAAATATGGGTATGCGGGCCCGACCCGAACGGCATGGCAGACCGCCGCGCGTTGGGAGACAAACCGGCCGCGCTCACCTGAGTCAACCATGGTCACCCTCAAAGAAGTCGCTAAGAGAGCCCGAGTCTCCATTGGTACAGTTTCCAACGTTATCACAGGCTCGGTTCATGTCACGCCTCCTCGACGAACACGAGTTCTGGAGGCGATTCGCGACCTAGGGTATCAGCCAAATCATGTTGCCCGCAGCCTCCGGCTACGCCGCACCGGGATGCTAGGGATGGTGATTTCGGACATCGCTAATCCCTTCTTCTCGCAAATGGTCCGTGGCGCCGAGGACGCCGCCCTGGAACATAACTACCTCCTGCTTACCTTCAACACCGACGACCATGTCGAGCGCGAGCGACAAGGACTGGCCGTCCTCAGGGAGCGCCGGGTGGACGGTGTCCTGTTGGTAGTCAGCCCTGCCCGCGAGACCCCCCGCCACATCGCGGAGACGCTGGCGGCCGGCACGCCCGTGGTCTGCCTCGACCGCGTCCCGCGCGGCGCTCAGGTCCATTCCGTCACCGTAGACAACGTGCGCGGAACGCGCGAGTGCATCCATCATCTGCTTGTTCTAGGTCACCGGCGCATCGCGATTCTCACCGGCTCCCTCAGTTTGCAGACGGCCCGCGACCGACTGCGGGGCTACAAGCAGGCCTTGAAGGAGGCGGGCGTTAGCGTTGATCCCGACCTGATTCGGGAAGGAGACTTCCGTGCCGAGAGTGGCTATGCGTTAGCTCGTGACCTTCTTTGCCGGCCAGATAAGCCCTCGGCCCTCTTCACCTCCAACGGCCTGATGGCGATTGGCGTTCTGAAGGCCGTGGCCGAGCTGGGTCTGAGCTGTCCCCAAGATGTTGCCATTGCCACTTTTGATGATCTTCCCGATTCAGAGATTCTGCGCCCGCCCCTAACCTCCGTCGCGCAGCCTGCCTACCTCATCGGCTACAAAGGGGCTGAATTGCTGATTCAGACGATTGAGTCGAAGAAGAAACCCCGGACCCATGTGGAGATCAAACTACCGACGGAACTACGAATCAGGGAATCGACTGACGGCACCAGACTCCGAGGTCGTTGAGTTCGCCACCCGTAACAGGGTACCGGCGATTCGCCATGCCCCGCAGAATAGCGGATCTCCTGCCCATACACGCGGCGCTTGGATTTGCCGGGAAGGTTTGATCGTGTTTGGAGTAGGAAAGTCGAAACGGAGTATCGCGAGACTTCCAATCGAGGATGCCATGTTCAAGAATCTCTTCAGGCATCTGTCCTATCTTGTTCTGGGCCTGCTTCTGGCCGTGAGCCCGTTCTCTGCGAAGCAAGGTAACAGCGGCAAGGGCCCGCACGGCGGCCGGCCAACACTGCCCCTGACCGAGTTAGAAGACATAGTTCGAGGCGGTTGGGCGGGAAAGATGATCGGCGTGACCTATGGTGCACCTACAGAGTTCAGGTTCCTTGGGCAGATCAATGAGGAGCCACGAAACTGGAAGTCAGAAGAACTGAAGGGCGCGTTGGATCAGGGCGACCTCTGTGTCCAGATGACGTTCGCTGGGGTGATGGACCGTGTCGGACTTGACGCTACCACCGCGCAGCATGGCGAGGCTTTCAGGGACTCGAAGTATCGGATCTGGGGCTCGAATCTTGCCGCCCGCCGCCTGCTGCGGCAGGGTGTAAAGGCGCCCGCCACCGGCCACCCTGACTACATCCTCCACGCCAACGATGACGCCTTCCAGATAGCGTCGGATTTTATCAGTCTAATCTTTTGGAACCCAGGAGGTTCGAATGTCGACATCCTCGCTTAGATTGGGTCGTCTTCTTGCCCCGTTTCTCGTTCTGGGGTTTGCATCTTGCCTCTGCGCGCAGGACTCGAAGTATTCGCCGCGAGGACAGCAGATTCCTACTCCCGACTGCCTGATTATGAAGGGCGCTTGGGAGGGCGGGTCTAAGCCCTGCACTCAGAGCGAACACGAAACATGGCTTGCTGATATCGCCCACTGGCGGAACGAACGGCGAATTCGCATCGGCTACAGCGGCTCGCGATATGACCTCCCGGCGCTCCGGTGGACCCAGTCGAGCTTCATGCAGCCGCAAATGATGATCCATGACCGCTATTTCTATGATCCGGTCGCGCACCGATACACCGTCGATCGGTATCTGGACGATCTCGAAAAGCGCTACGGCGGAATCGATGCCGTACTCCTCTGGCCCACCTATCCGAACATGGGCATCGATAACCGCAACCAACACGACATGATCCGCTCCATGCCGGGTGGTGTGGAGGGAGTCCGGCAGATGATTTCCGACTTCCATCGGCGCGGTGTTCGTGTGCTGTTCCCCATGATGATGTGGGACCAGGGAACCCGCGATCACGGGGTGCCCTGGCCAGATGCCATTGCCAAATTGATGGCGGAAGTCGGAGCGGATGGCGTAAATGGCGACACTCAAGACGGCGTCCCACTGGCGTTCATCGAGGCCGCTGAAAAGATCGGCCATCCTCTGGTCTTCGAGCCCGAGGGTGGCCCGGCGGACGAAGCGCTGGCGTGGAATCTCATGACTTGGGGACAGTACCAGTACCCCTTTGTGCCGATGGTCGACAAATACAAATGGCTCGAACCGCGGCATATGGCGAACATCTCGGACCGCTGGAAACGGGACAAGACCGATAACTTGCAGTATGCCTTCTTCAACGGTGTCGGGTGGGAAAGCTGGGAAAACATCTGGGGGATCTGGAACGGGATCACCCCGCGGGATGCCGAAGCGACACGCCGCGTGGCGACTATCGAGCGCGCCATTGCTCCATTTCTGGTGAGCCCAGGCTGGGAGCCACACGCCCCAACCTTGCAGTACGGGGTCTTTGCCAGCCGTTGGCCCTTGGGTTCGCAGACGGTTTGGACGATTGTGAATCGAAACGAGTACGACCTCAGCGGACCTCAGATCGAACTGCCCTCCCAGGGTGGCGTGCGCTACTTCGATCTTTATCATGGAGTCGAACTGAGGCCTGGACGCAGCGGGGACGGGAAGACTGTTCTAACCTTTGATCTTGAAGCGCACGGGTACGGCGCCTTACTCGCCACGCCCTCGAATCCCGAAGCCGCAATTCAAAACTTAATGACGAAGATGAAGGAAATGACGGGAACTGCGCTGGCGAGCTATTCGCATGAATGGAAGCCGATCCCCCAACAGATCGTGCCGATCGCGGCCACCAAGCCCCCTGCAGGTATGCCCGCGGATATGGTAAAGATCCCCGCAGAAGACTTTAGTTTTCGAGTCCGAGGCATCGAGATTGAAGGCTTCAATGATGCTGGCGTGGATGTGCAATATGGCTGGGAGAGTTCCGCGCGGCGCTACCACGACCACTCCATGCACATCAAGCCCTTTTGGATCGATAAGTATCCGGTCACGAACGCGCAGTTCAAGAAGTTCCTGGATTCCACTCACTACAAGCCGCAGGACGATCTGAACTTCTTGCGTGACTGGCAGAACGGCACGTATCCCGCTTGTTGGGAAAACAAACCCGTCACCTGGGTTTCGCTTGAAGACGCCCGGGCATATGCGCAGTGGGCAGGAAAGCGTCTGCCCCACGAGTGGGAATGGCAGTATGCCGCCCAAGGCGCAGATGGACGGCTCTACCCCTG
>JBEKUI010000097.1:0-14305 GCA_049515175.1 Terriglobia bacterium | reverse complement strand
ACCAGCGAAGTTCGGAATGACTTTGGCAAAAATAACAACCAGAGTCAGCAAGGCCAGGGTTTCAATAAAGGCCAAACCCAAGATCAGCGCAATCTGAATTCCCGGTCTCGCCCCAGGATTCCGTGCCAAGCCCTCGCACGCAGCAGCGGCGACCTTCGACTGCGAATAGCCGCAAACGGCTGCTGCAATGGCCATGGCAAAACCGGAGGTGATTGCCACCCACATGATAGTTTTTTCACTCGCCGGAACCGGCGCCGCACCTTGCGCGAAAGCCGGCGTGGCGGCAAGCAACGCGCCCACCACTGTAGTCAACGTTAATACGATACGCTTCATATAGTCTCCTTCTGCTCTCAGCCTAGTAACACAGCGGAGAGTAGCGATGAATTGCGCCAGGAGGTGGTTCCCCGCCAACCCTCGTACAGGCGGAGTTCACGCAGGCGGTGAAAAACAGTTGACGGTCAACAGTCGACAGTTAACAGTCCGACAAGAAATCAAAATGTGCATCCTCAGCCAGAGAAATGGTTAATCCAAAATCGAAATCCAAAATCCGAAATCGCTAGTGCTCTTCCGAAACCGCCATGCTGATGTACACCGCCGGCAGGAGCATGAATATGTAAGTTTGTATGATGGAGACGAATGCGTGCAACCCCATCACGATTGCGGGGATGAAGATCGGAACTAGCCCTGTGAAAATCTTTTCTAGCAGTTCTCCCGCGAACATATTCGCATAGAGACGCACGCTCAATGAAAGCAGCCGGGCCAAGTTGCTGATGATTTCAACGGGGAGCATGATGACGGCTATCCACATTATTGGACCACAAAACGTTTTCAAGTAACCGAGCAGACCATGACGCCGGATCCCAGCAACGTTGTAGTAAATGAACACGCTGACAGCGCATCCGAGTGTGACTTGTATTTGGGCGGTTGGAGTTTGAAAGGAAGGGATCAAGCCGAGCAGATTGCACAAGACGATAAATATTCCGAGATTGCCCAACATCGTCACATGCTTCTTACCTTCATGACCAATGATCTGCTCCGCTAGGTTTTGACTAAACTCGAAAGCAACTTCCACCGCTTGCTGGAACGACCCAGGCTTCTCGATTGAAAGGCGTTGGCGGAGGAGAAGAACACCTGCCATGATGAGAAAAATGACGAACACTTCCATCGCAATGTAGTTTGGAATGGGGCGAGTTGGATCGGCGATCGGAATTCCCGCGACCGTCAGGGTTTTGGAAACAATTCCCCCGATCAGCTTATTCAGAATTGTCGTAAACCAGAGCTCGTGCTCCATCGCTTCCTTACAACCAGTCCGACCCGTTAGAACGTCGCCTCAGACTGCCGTCCTCCTTCGAAAAGTTGAAAAAGCACCTCGGCGAATAGCCCTCCAATCCCAACGCAAAGCCCTGCTAACAGGGCCAAGGGTGGCAGCCAGCCGGTCCGACCGCACATATAGACTGCTGCGATAACGAGTGGGAAACGGGCACAGAACTTGACCACTACGACGACCGACACCTTCTTTTCTTGGGCATCGAGGATGGCAAAAGCTGCGTGATTGAGCCAGAGAAAATTCAATATTGCCACCGCGGCGCCAACACCGAAACCCGCAGCAAAAATCCAGCGCCCGGTTGCTACGCTGGCGACGATTCCACACAGAGTTACTGCTATCATCCAAGCAGCGACGCGCTCATGTAGGAGGGTTGGTTTTCTGATTGGCATTCTTCCTAGGATCATTTCTGTTCGCGCCCGATCAGGCGAATGAGTTCCACAAAGCCGCCCACAATACCCAGTATTGTCATAATTACGGACAACACCGGCCTCGTGTTAAACGCATGGTCGAGCGCCCAGCCCACAGTATAACCAGCCAAAGTAGCGGCTGGAAGAACCAAACCGAGACTTGAGTAGTAACCAACTTGACCCCAGATGTCCGTCCGTTTGTTCCGCGGCGCGGCCACAAGCCCTCCCGGTTAGGAAAAGAACGGCCGGACCGCTTCCCGGGCCAGCAATATGAAGGGCTGCGGGTAAATCCCGATCGCCAGCGTCAAGCTCAGCGTCACGCCCAACGCGACGCGGATGCCGGGGCTGATGGCCAGGGGCACGCTTTCCGGCGCGGTCTTCATGAACATCGCCACCACGATGCGGAAATAATAGTACAACGCCACCACGGCGTAGGCCACTCCGAGCACGGCGAGCAGATAATGTTCCGTTTGAATCAGGGAGAGGAAGATGAAGTATTTTCCGATAAAGCCCGCCGTGGGAGGAATCCCCGCCAGCGACAGCAGGAAGATCAGCATCAGGATGGCGAGTCCGGGGGCGCGCGCCATAAGGCCGGAAAGATCGTCAATCTCGTCGCCGATCAGGTTCTGCCGCCGCATCACAATGATGACCGCGAAGGCCCCCAGGTTCATGAAGGTGTAGGCCAGAAGATAGATGGCGATGGCCGTCAGCCCCTCCCGATTACCATCCGCGGCCGCAATCAGGCCGAGCAACAGATAACCGACGTGGGAAATCGTCGAGTAGCCGAAGAAGCGTTTGATATTGGTCTGCGTCATCGCGGCAAGATTGCCGAGCGTCATGGTGGCAACGGCCACGCCGATGGTGAGGACCTTCCAATCCTCGCGCAGCGGCCACAGCCCGACCATCAGGATTCGCAGCAGGATTGCAAACGACGCGGCCTTGGGCGCAACGGAGATGAAGGCGGTAATCGAGGTCGGAGCGCCTTCGTAGGCGTCCGGGGTCCACTGGTGGAACGGCACCGCCGCAATCTTGAAGAACAGTCCGGCGAGAAGAGTAATCAACGCCATCCAGGAGAGCGGGTCGGGCGAAGGACGGTCCGCCAGCCGTTGGGCGATGACCGCCAGATTGGTCGAGCCGCTCAGGCCGTACAGCAGCGACATCCCGTAAAGCAGCAGGCCGGAGGAGAAGGCTCCGAGCAGGAAGAATTTCATCGCCGCTTCGTTGGAGCGTCGGCTGCCACGCAGGAACCCCGTCAGGACGTACTCGCAGAGCGCCATCACCTCCAGGGCCATGAAGAGCACGATGAGGTCGCGGCCGGAAGCCATGAACATCATGCCCACCGCCGAAAACATGAGCAGCGCGTAATACTCGCCGAAATGTGCTTCCTCGATCTCGAGATAACGCACCGAGAGCAGCACCACGAGCGCCGTCGCCAGCAGGATGATGAGCTTGAAATAGACGGCGAAGGAATCGACGGCCACGCTGCCGCCAAAGCCCGTGTAAGGGAGCTGCAACAGGTCGCCGCGCCAGAAGCGAATGAGCTGCACGGCCGCCATAATCAAGCCGATCAGGGCGGACACGGCGTTCAGGTATTTATCGCGCTTTTCCTTGATGAGGAAATCGATGAGAAGAATGCCGAGGCCGAACATGGCCACGACGATCTCCGGGGTGATGGCCACGTAGTCAGCGCGCTGGAAAAAGGGGTTCCACATCAGTGCGCGGCTCCCGGGGAAGAATGGGCGGCTGCCGGGTCAACGGCCGCTGCGGGGGCCGCCGCCGGGGGAGGCGCCGTGTTCAGAGCCGCGGCCGAGGCATAGAAGGCCGGGTTCACGCGCTGCACGATTGCCGCCACGGGCTTCTCCAACACCTGAAAGAACGGCTTGGGGTAGAGGCCGATCCAGAAGGCCCAGATGACCAGCGGCACGAGCGTCATAATCTCGCGGAGGTTGAGGTCCTTGAGGACCTGGTTCTTGGGATTGTCGCAGACGCCGAACATCGTCCGCTGGTAGAGCCAGAGCATGTACGCCGCGCCGAGAACGATTCCGCTCACGCCCCACGCCGCCCAGCGCCAGTTCACCTCGAAGGCGCCCTGCAGGATCGTGAATTCCCCGATGAAGCCGTTCAAGAGCGGCAACCCGATGGAAGAGAGCATGACGATCATGAAGAGCATGGCGTAAGTCGGCATCACATTGGAAAGCCCGCCCAGTTCCTTGATCTCGCGTGTGTGCCGCCGCTCGTAGATCAGGCCCACGATCAAGAAGAGCGCGCCGGTAGAGATCCCGTGGTTGATCTGCTGGATGACGCTTCCCGACAAGCCGTGAGGGTTGAGCGCGAAGATGCCCAGGGTGCAGAAACCCAGGTGGCTGACCGAAGAGTAAGCGATCAGTTTCTTCATGTCGCGCTGCATGAGCGAGACCAGCGCCCCGTAAACGATGGCAATTATCGAGAGCGTCACCATGATCTTGATGGTCGTCTGCGCGGAACTCGCCTGGGGAAGCAGCGGCAGCGAGAATCGGATGAAGCCGTAGGTCCCCATCTTCAGCAGAACTCCGGCCAGAATCACCGAGCCCGCCGTGGGCGCCTCGACGTGCGCATCGGGCAGCCAGGTATGGAAGGGGAACATCGGGACCTTGATGGCGAAGCCGATCATGAACGCCCAGAAGACCCAGAATTGCAGATTGGCCGGCCAAGTGTGTTGAATGAGGGCGAGCACGTTGAAGGTGTAGACGCCCGTGTCGGTGTGGTATTGGAAATAGAGAGCCAGGATTCCCAACAGCATCAGAACCGACCCGGCCAGGGTGTACAGGAAGAACTTGATGGCCGCGTAGAGCTTGCGTGGTCCGCCCCAAACCCCGATAAGGAAATACATCGGCACCAGCATGACTTCCCAGAAGACGTAGAAGAGAAAGAAATCCAGGGACATGAAGACGCCCAGCATTCCCATCTGGAGCAGGAAGAACATGGCGTAGTACTCTTTCATGCGCTCCTGGATCGCCGTCCAGGAAGAAAGTACGGAGATGAATCCCAAAACCGTCGTCAGCATGATCAGCAGGAAGCTGATGCCATCAATGCCCAAGTGATATTGCGCCCCGATGGACGGAATCCAGTCCACCCGCTCGACGAACTTGAACTGCTGGTCGGGCGCCTCTTCCATGAACCAGAAGACCAGCGGCAGCGACACCAGGAAGCCGATGAACATCCCGATGTTGCCCCACCAGCGCACGGCGTTCTTGTTGCCGCCGGGAATGAATAGCAGCACCAACAACCCCAGAAGCGGGGTGAAGAGCGTGATGCTCAGAATGTGGTCATGGAAGAAATGCATCGTTTACCTCAGGAAAGCAGTTAACAGTCGACAGTCAACAGTTGACAGTCGAACCCCGGCCGAAGCCGCGCGTCTATCGAATCTCTCCGAGTTCCACTTTTAATCCAAAATCGAAAATCCAAAATCAAAAATGCAGCAGATAGTACGCCATGAAGGCCAGCACGCCGAGCGTGATCAGCAAGGCGTAGTTCTGCACCAGTCCGGTTTGCACAATCCGCATGGGATAGCTGAAGAGCTTGGCCACGAAACCAATCAGGTTCACAATGCCGTCGATGACATAGAGATCCCAAATGCGAGAGAGTTCAGCCGTCATGCGCGTCGTCCAGCCGGCGCCGTTGACCGCGCCATCGACAACGCCCAGATCAAACGCCGCCAGACCGTTGCCCAGATTCTTCACGCGGTTGACGAACAGGAGGTCATACAGCTCGTCGACCCGGTATTTCTCCAGAACCAGCTGATAGAGTGGGCCGGCCTTCTGCGCCACACGCTCCGGAACTTCCGGATTTTTCACATACCAGCGATAAGCGATCCATGCACCGATGGCTGCTACAACCACCGACCCGAACATCAATCCGAATTCGAGAGAGAAGACGTGATGCTCGAGGGGCCGCAGGGCAGGATTCTCGAAAATGGGCTCGAGGAAATGCTCGAAGTGATTTGAGCCTCCCAGCACGCTTGGCCAGCCGATCCAGCCCGCCGCCACCGCGCCCGCTGCCAGAGCGATCAACGGATAGGTCATCACCTTGGGCGACTCGTGAAGGTGATGCTCCACCTCGTGCGGTACGCGTGACGTTCCAGCAAACGTCATGAAGAAGAGCCGGAACATGTAGAACGCCGTCATCCCTGCCGTGAGGACGCCGACGCCCCAGAGAAGCACGCTGCCGTAGGGGCTCGCGAAAGATTGCCACAGGATTTCGTCTTTGCTGAAGAAGCCCGAGAGCAACGGCGCGCCACTGATGGCGAGCGTGCCGGCGAGCATCGTCTTGGCGGTGATGGGAATCCTGCTCCAGAGCGCGCCCATCTTGCGCATGTCCTGCTCGCCCGACATGGCGTGGATCACGCTGCCAGAACCAAGGAACAACAGCGCTTTGAAGAACGCGTGAGTCATCAGGTGGAAAATCCCCGCTCCGAAGGCCGCCACGCCACAGGCCAGAAACATGTAACCGAGCTGGCTGACCGTCGAGTAAGCGAGCACGCGCTTGATGTCGTTCTGCACGAGACCGATGGAAGCCGCCCAGAGGGCCGTCGCGGCACCGATCGCGGCAACCAGCGCCAGCGCTGTCGGCGCCAGCACGAACAACGCGTTCGAACGCGCCACCATGTAAACGCCCGCGGTCACCATCGTCGCGGCGTGGATCAGGGCGCTGACCGGCGTGGGGCCTTCCATGGCATCGGGCAGCCAGACGTAGAGCGGAATCTGAGCGGACTTCCCTGTCGCGCCCACAAAGAGCAGAATGCAAATGGCCGTGATGATCGTGTCGCCCACTGCGAAACGGCCGCTGCGCGCCGCTTCCGTGACCTCAATGAAATTCACGCTGCCGAACGTAACCGACATCAACATCACGCCCATGAGGAAGCCCGCGTCACCAATGCGGTTGACGAGGAACGCCTTCTTGCCCGCGTCCGACGCCGACTTGCGGTGGAAGTAGAAACCGATCAGAAGGTAAGAGCAAAGACCGACGCCCTCCCACCCGACGAACATCATCAGGTAGTTGTTCGCCAGCACCAGGACGAGCATAGAAAACATGAAGAGGTTCAGGTAGCCAAAGAAGCGGTAGTAGCCCCCTTCGTGCCCCATGTACCCGATCGAGTAAACGTGAATCAGGAAGCCGATGCCCGTCACCACCAGCATCATGACCGCGGAAAGATGGTCAAGCTGAAAGGCGACGTCGATCGAGAGATTGCCCATAATGCCATTCGAGAGATGGAACGCCCCAAGTGGCAACCAGGTATAAAGGATCTTGGTAAAGGTGTTGCTTTGAAGCTGCACGAGCTGCCCGAAGCAGCCTAATGCCCAAAGGAGGGACAAGCCGGGCAAGCCCACCGAGACAGCCGAAACAGCCTGGTTCGAGAGCTTGCGGCCGAAGAATAGCTGGAACGCCGCGCCCAGCACGGGCAGCAGTGGAACAAGCCAGATGTGATCGAGGAATATCATGCTCACCACTTCAGCAAATCAATCTCGTCCGCGTTCACGGTTTCCTTATTGCGGAAGAGCGCGATGATCAAACCCAGCCCGACGGCGGCCTCGGCGGCGGCGTCGGTAATCACGAAAATCGCAAATACCTGGCCATCGACGGACCGGAAGTAGTCCGAGAATGCCACCAGATTGATGTTCACGGCATTCAGAATCAGCTCAATCGACATCAGGATGACGATGACATTCCGCCGCGTGAGCACACCAATGACGCCAATCGTGAACAGCGCCGTTCCCAGGAACAGATACCAGTGCGTCGGAATCATTCCATCTTCCTCTTGGCCATGATCACCGCTCCCACCATCGCAACAAGCAGCAGGATCGAAGCGATTTCCACCGGCAGCATGTAATCACGATAAAGCGCCAGCGCCACAGCCTGCGTATTCCCGCCTGCCACCGCAGCGCCTTGCGCCTGGCCCAGAACAAACCCCTGGTGCCCCCGATAAACCCCGTAACTGAGCTCCACGAGCAAGACAATCCCCACGGCCAGCGCCAGTTGCCACTGGCGGCTGAATTGGGCCTGCTTCACCGCAACATCAAGGTTCACGAGCATTACCACAAACAAAAACAACACCATGATCCCGCCCACATACAAGATCACCTGGACAGCAAAGAGGAACTCCGCGTGCAGCATCAAGAACACGCCGCCCACAGAAAAGAGGGTGACAATCAGCCAGATGACGCTGTGCACCGCATTCCGTCGCGTGATAACCATCACCGCGGAGGCGAGCGCCACTGCCGAAAGAGCGAAGAACGCGATTTGTGGCAACATGCTCAGATGAAAGTCCGTTTTCAGCTACCTGATATCCACAGTCTGCCTGCAGCCGTCAGCAATCAGTTCTCGTTCTCAACACTCAATGAAGTAAATGCTTTCTGCTTTCTGCTCCGGGCGAGCGCCGTTCGCCCCTACCTCGTATAACGGGTCGGTTGCGGCCCCTGTTCAAGCATAAGGCGGTCCCAGATCATGCCTTCGCGGTTGTAGTGGGCAATCTCAAAGTCCTGGGTCAATTCCAGCGCGTCCACGGGGCAGGCATCTTCGCACAACCCGCAGAACATGCAACGCGACGTGTCATAAGTGAACGTTGTGAGCTTCTTCTTGCGATCTTCGGTGCGGTCCCAGGCCACTACAATCAAGTTTTCCGGGCAGGCGAGTGAGCAGAGGTTGCACGCGATACAGAGCGTCTCGCCGGTCTCGGGATGGTTATTGAGGCGTGGCGCGCCGCGATACCGTTCAGCGACGGCCGGCCGCTCCAGCGGATACTGTTCCGTGTAGGTCGCACTCGGCCGCTGGTAGGAAAATGTCAAGCGCAGCCCTTTGAGCAGGTCGACCAAAAAGATTCGTCGCAACAACTCTTTCATGCTCGCCTCAATTCCCTGTCAGGAATGCCGCCGGCGAATCCGTCGGGTGCCCGCTCAGGCAGTAGCGCAGAATCGCCGTCACAACCAAGTTGGCCATGGCCAGTGGGATCATGACCCGCCACCCCACGTTCATGAGTTGATCGTAACGGTAGCGCGGGAACGTCGCCCGATACCAGATGAACGCGTAGAGGAAGGCCAGCACCTTGGCCGTAAACCAGAAGATTCCCTGAATGGCCGCGAGTACGGGCGGAATCGCCACCAGACCTGCCAGGAGCACGAGCAGCAGAGAGAGGGCCACGAAGATCGTACGGTCCAAGGCCACCCTGCTTTGCCGCCCCAGCCAGAAGACAAACGCCGCCGCGCCGAGGAGCGCGACCGGCGGTGCGTAGTTCAGGAAATCCAGAAAACGCACACTTTGGAAAGGCCGCAGCCAGCCGCCCAGAAATAGAATTACCGCAATGCACGAAACGACCACCATGTTCGTGTACTCGGCCATGAAATAGAGGGCAAAGCGGAAGCCGCTGTATTCCGTATGGAAGCCGGCGGTCAGCTCGGATTCCGCTTCGGGTAGGTCGAAGGGGTTGCGATTGGTCTCCGCCACTGCCGCGATCACATAGATAACGAAGGCCACGGGCTGTACCAGGATGTTCCAAAAGCCCATCTCCTGCTGCCGCTGGACGATCTCCACCATGCTGAGCGAATTGGAAATCAGCAGCACGCCGACAATGGCCATTCCCGCCGCCACCTCGTAGCTGATCAGCTGCGCCGATGAACGTAGCGCCCCAAGGAGCGGATAATGACTGTTCGACGACCACCCGCCCAGGATGATTCCGTAGATGCCCAGCGACGAAACTGCCAGGATAAAAAGGAGGGCAATATTGATATCCGTGATGAAGAAATTGCCCGCGAAGGGGATGGCCGCGAACACCGTGAAGGCTGCCATCACGCTGATTGCCGGCGCGAGCAAAAACACAAATCGATCGGCCCCCTGGGGAACGATGTCCTCTTTCAGCAGCAGCTTGATGCCGTCGGCAATCGGCTGCAACAGCCCCCACGGTCCCACACGCATCGGTCCTAGTCGCGCCTGCATGAAAGCCAGGACCTTGCGCTCCAGGTACACCAAATAGGCGACTAGGCCGGCCACCACAGCAAAAACAATCAGGATTTTAACGACCGCAAAGATCAGCGGGTTGGCGGCGAGAAATTGGAATGCGTTGTCAATCATGGGTCGAAATATTCTGGACCTACCGGTCAACCTCACCCAGCACGATATCCAGCGTCCCGATAATGGCGACGACGTCTGCGATCAAGTGGCCGCGAATCATAATATCGAGCGCCTGCAAGTTGATGAACGAGGGCGGCCGCACACGCACGCGATAAGGGTGCGTGGAGCCATCGCTCACCACGAAGTATCCCAGCTCGCCTTTGGGGGCTTCGATCGAGTGATACACTTCCCCCACCGGCGGCTTGATGACTTTGCCTACCTTGCCCATGATCGGGCCCGGCGCGATGCGGTCCACGCACTGCCGGACGATGCGGACCGACTGGCGCATTTCCTCCATACGAACGAGGTAACGGTCGTAGGTGTCGCCGTTCTTGCCCGTGGGCACGTCGAACTCCACCTTATCGTACGCCTCGTAGGGCTGCGCCTTGCGTATGTCCCATTTCACGCCCGAACCGCGAAGCACAGGGCCTGTGACGCCCATCGCGATCGCATCTTCAGCTGAGATCACTCCCACATTCCGGGTGCGGTTGAGCCAGATGCGATTCGTCGTCAGCAGTGTCTCGTACTCCGCCAACTTGGGGAGGAAATAGTCGCAGAACTTCACGACTTCCTTTTCGAAGCCGTCGTAGAGGTCGTACTGCAAGCCGCCGATGCGGAAAGCGTGCGTCGTGAGTCGCGCACCGCAATAGCTCTCGAAGATTTTGAGGATTTCTTCCCGCTCGCGGAAGGTATAAAAGACCGGCGTCATGGCACCGATATCAAGCGCGTGCGTGCCAAGCCAGAGCAAGTGGCTGGCGATCCGCTGCAGTTCGGCCAGAATCATGCGCGTGTACTGCGCGCGCGGGGGAAGTTCGACGCCGAGAAGCTTCTCGACCGCCTCGACGTAACCCATGCCGTTCGTGACCGCCGCGACATAATCCATGCGGTCGGTATAAGGTGCAAACTGTGCGTAGGTACGGTTCTCGGCGATTTTCTCGACACCGCGATGCAGATATCCGATGACACACTCTGACCCCAGGACCTTCTCGCCATCGAGCCTCAGCTTGACGCGCAGAACACCATGCGTGGCCGGATGCTGCGGCCCCATGTTGATGACCAGTTCGTTGGCGTCGAGAAAGGTGGCTTCTGGCATTTCGCGGCTTTCAGCTATCAGCTCTCAGCGAGGGTAACCTGCCTTCGCTTATTGCTGATCATCCTATTCAACTCTTGACTCTCAACTCCCGACGTCTCACTGCGCGCTCTTAATTCCCAGGTTGGACTGCACCCAACTCTCATCCTGCTTGAGGATATCGTAGTCCTTGCGCAGCGGATGACCCGTCCAACCATCCGGCATCAGAATTCGCTTCAGGTCAGGATGGCCTTCGTATTGCACGCCAAACATGTCGAAGACTTCCCGCTCCAGCCAGTTCGCAGTCGGCCAGAGCCCCGTGACCGAAGGGGCTTTCTCCGCCTCACTCAGCAGTACTTTCACGCGCAGGCGCTCGTTGCGCTGGAACGAATACAGGTGGTAGATGAGATCGAAGCGCTTCTCACGCTTGGGATAATCCACGGCGGTGTGGTCGGTCAGCAGCGTGTATCCCCCGCCCTCGTCGCCCTTCAGGAAATCGCAAATCGCCAGCAGGCTCTCACGGGCCACGGTCAGCGAAGGCATGTTCCTGAAGATGACCGACTCGCGGACCGCGCCCGGGAAGTGTTTCTGGAGCTCATCGAGCAGCGGACTCGACCAGGGATCGGGTTTGACGGGAGCCTTGGCGGCTGCGGGCGCGGCGGGCTTGGCGGGGGGCTTGGGAGGAGCGCTGGCCGCGCTCCCCGATGGAGAAGCCGGCTCCGCAGTGCTCTCACTCTTTCCACCCGCAGGGGGAACCTTGGGTTCGTCTGCCATCCGCGATTATGCCTAACAGGAAAGCTCTGGTGCCGCGACTTGAACCGTTGATTGTGGCACAGCGCTCCAAAATTTGTCAATCATACCCAAGTGAAATACCCCGCGGGTCGCCGCAAAAATCCGCGGCTTGCAGACCCGTTAGCGCTGCCGAGAATGGAGTCCGAACGTTTGGCCCCGTCGGGGGAGATTAGAGAAAATGAGAGGAGTACCCTACGAACATAGAGGCGATGCTCACGTTCCGCCGCTACAATAGCGGCACTGGCCTGGCCCATCAGGGCGCCCATTCGCTCATGCAGTTCTGGCATTTGGGCCGGCGTGCCGGATCGCCCAGCGGGAGCTTGATTCGGAAACTAGTCGCGAGTCGGCGGCCTCGGAAGTAGGTCATTCATTTGCTATTCTTCCATGTACGTACCAAGGTGAACACAGACTCGTCAGGCAAGTCGATGTGCGCGACGCCACATTGAACCGTCACGGCATCCGTTTTCGCGCAATTCACAATTCGCGTCATTTCATATAAGTCCTATGTCGTGGGTGCTTCGCCGCCAGCAGGCAAACTCACCTGGAGTCGATTCGGACCCCCTTTCCCAACTCCCCGTTGCCGCAGTGTCGTTCGATCGCCACACCGGCGATCTCATCGAAGTGCTTCTTCCCAACTTGGCCCATCTCAATCCTAAGAGGCGCATGCCTGGCGACGATCATGGCTGCAATCGGAGGGCTGCACCCTATTCTTAGCATTCCCCAGAGCGCAGTGGACCGCCTTGACTTGTCAAGGGGCCGGCGGCCAGAACTGGGCAATCGCGTGCACGGCTCGTCGCGAGGAGGCCACCTGCGCCTTGCCGGAAACGCGCTTCGAAGTTGGCACAACAAACCCAGGCCGTTCCATCGGCAGACGGACTATCATAACGGATTGGAAAGGGGGGGCGCATGACCGTGACAAAAGTCGGGAGATGCCTGCTGCTGTCCCTCATCGTTCTGGCATGGGGCAGGTTCGAATGTGTCAACGCGCGGGCTCAATCGAGTCACGCGCCGGCGCCTAGTGATTGGTTCGCGGGCGATGCACACGTGCACCGAGGGATTGGCTGCAGTCGTTCGAACGAAAAGGAGATGCTCTCTCCGAAAGAACTTCTCGAAATGATGCGAACGAATAACCTGGCTGTGGTCGCGGTGTTGGCCGATACCGGCAACGGCGAGATGAAATACGCCGAAAGGGACATCCCCCTGATCACGGGGAAGGACAACGCCGAATCAACGCCCGGCCACCTTCTGCACTGGGACGCCGAATGGCACTTCGATCCGCGTGGAGTCACCTTCGACCAGAAAATGATTGGGGGCCACCTGGTCCTCTTGGGCCTCAGGCACGGTGAATCATTCTTCTCGGAATATACCGAGCCGGTCTTCGAATGGGCGAACGATCAGGGCGCCGCGGCGGGGTTTGCTCATCTGCAGTATCTTCCCGAGGGCATCCCCAAAGTGTTGGATTGTTGTGCGCCGCTGGAATTGCCTGTCGAGACAGCGCTTGGGAACGTCGCTTTCCTGATGGAAGACGTCCATGGCAGTGAAACGGCGATCCACGCCTACTATCGAATCTTGAATTGTGGTTTCCGCCCGGGCCTGGTTGCAGGAACGGATTACTCCTGTAATTTTCTCGAGCCGCTGGGCACCCTGCTAACCTACGTTCGGGTGCCCGACGGGAACCTGACCTACGCGAAATGGGTGGACGGAATCCGACGCGGCAGGACTGTGATCTCCCGAGCCGGTCATGCTGAGTTCCTCGATCTAAAGGCGAACCAGTTTTTCTCACCCGGTGACGAGATTCACCTGGACGGGAAAGGGCCAGTGCATGTAAGTGTCCAGTGGGCAAGCCTGAAAAAACTCGATGGGAGGATAGAAATCGTGCGAGATGGCGTGGTGGTTGCGAACCGCACGGGCTCTGCTTCACCCGGTTCACCCCTGACCTTCGCGACCACCGTGAACTTTGATCGAAGTGGGTGGCTTTGCGCGCGGCGCATGGATGAGAAGGGCCACCGTTCGCATTCCGGAGCCGTTTTCGTCACCGTGAACAACGCTCCCACTCGGGCCAGCGTGAGCGATGCGGAGTTCTTCGTTCATTGGATCGACAACCTGCTCCTGCAGACGTCTCCGGGGGGAGCGTGGAGCGAGTTTTTCCACAAAGACCGCGAGGCGGCCCAAAATCGTTATCGAAAAGCCCGGGCGATTTTCGAGAGGATCGCTTCTGAAGCACGAAACCAAGCCTCAGCACTCGCGCCCGAGGAAAAAGCTGTCACGCACTGAAGCTTTCGGCTACAAAGATAGGGAAACCTTCGGGTGAAGAACTTCCTGCACTGGAGAAGTGGGGCGAGTTCCTGTTGTCAGACCTTCCGAAGCCGCCGATGTCCCGAGGATATGAGTTCGAGTACCCCGCAATCTAACGCGGATCGGGAGGTGAACTAGGGCAAAAACTGTAGCTTAACCCAACTTTCGCAGTTGAGAACAATTTTGAGTGAAATTTGACCTCTCCGTTGGTCGAACCTCTTCTGAATCAATCCCGGCTTCTCGAAAAGCGGTTGTAGTGCCGACCTACCCCCTTTA
>JBEKUI010000096.1:0-14307 GCA_049515175.1 Terriglobia bacterium | reverse complement strand
AAAGCGGGCGTGGACGAGCCACTCCAAAGTGCGCCGACGAGAGGGGGATAACCACGAGGAAGCTGAACCAAGCTCCAATTGGCGCGGGCACCGGGACGGGCGCCCACCGTGGGGGCAGGTTGTGCAGTTCTGCACTCGGAGAATTCAATCCCCCGTTGGGCACAGTCGAAGGGCGTCACGTCGGAGCGTTCTGAGGTTCCGCAGAACCGACATGGGCGCCCGTGCTGGGGTGGGACTGGCGCGAACTTCATCCCGAACCGCGATTGCGGGTATTCCGTGGGCAAAATGTGGCCGTGGGCCGTCTTAAGCCACTAGTCGCAATCACGGGTGAACTGGTCGACAAATACGTCAACTGGCGCAGAAGCCTAGGTTCCGGCAACTCGATAGCTGCTCTAAATGGCGAGCTGCGCACGCTGCGGAGACTGTTTCGACTTGCTCAGGAATGGGGCGTTGCGGAGAGGATCCCAGCCGTCCATGAGCTGCCGGGTGCGGTGGGTCGGGAGCGTGTAATCAGCCTTCAAGAGGAGGCTCTCTACTTAAAGGCAACATTGCGCGACATGGCCACTTTGGCTGTAGACACCGGCCTCCGCCCTAATTCAGAACTGTTCCCGCTGGAATGGGAGAATGTCCGCTTAGAGCCATCGGCCAACAGCCCGCATGGGTATATCCATGTCCGATCAGGGAAAAGGCCCAAATCGGTCCGCAATGTACCTCTCACGCCACGGGCGAGGGCGCTACTAGAAATGCGACGAAGTGCAACGCGCGGGAGCCGCTACGTGTTCCCTGGCCCAGGTCGAAGCGGGCACATTACGACGATCCAACACGCACACGAGCATACAATTCGCCGGGTTAACGAGGCTGGCCGCGAGAAAGCTCTCCAGAAAGATTTAGTCAAGCCGTTTGAATTCTACTGCTGGCGGCACACCTTCGGGACCCGCTGCGCTGAATCAGGAATGGACAAGTTTTCGCTGGCGCGCCTCATGGGACACAGCTCACCTCACGTTGCGGACGGTACTACGTCCACGTTACGGAGTCTCACGTGGCAGCGGGCTTTGAGCGCTTCTTAGATTTCCAAGCCCACCGCATAGTGGAGTCGGTTCCCGCGGCGACAGTCCGAATCCAGTAGCACTCTGGATCGTGCCCCTTTTCTGCTACTACTGAGCTCCATCTAGTGTCATGGAGCGTATGAGTGAATTTCTGTAAGTCATTGGGATTAATGGAAGTTGTTGATTTGGGCTTGGTAGCGCTACCGGGAATCGAACCCGGGTTTTCAGATTGAGAATCTGACGTCCTAACCCCTAGACGATAGCGCCAGAACGGGTCATTTCTTTTTCTAGCATTGCGGCTACAAAACTGTCAAGGATTGGCGGACCGGAATCGAGATTCAGGAGCCGGTTGTCCTTAGGCTGTGATCCTGGATCGTCCGCCATTCGCGAGGGGCCGGGAAAGCAGCCGTCGCCGCGTGGGTGAAGATTAAATAGCAAATCCCAGTTTCTTCATCGCCGCGCGATTGATCTCGGCGCTCGCATCGGGTCCGCCGGGACCGGGCTTGTTGCCGTCCAGTTCGATGACAATCCATCCCTTGAACGACACCTCGCGGAACGTTCGGACCACGGCCGGAAAATCCACTACGCCTGCGCCCACCTCGCAGAAGACATAATCGCGATCGCGCACACGAGCAAGGCCCTGGCGGGCCAGCGCGGCGGCCTCTTTGCTCACGTCCTTAAAATGGGCGAGGAGCAAGCGGTCACCGTAGCTGCGCAACACTTCCACGGGGTCAATACCGCTCAACGCAAGGTGGCCGACATCGACAATCAGCTTGACCTGTTCCGGGTCCGTAGCATCGAGCACTTGCGCGATCCCCTCACGCGTTTCGCCGAGCGTTCCGGCATGCGGATGGTAGCCAAGCTCCAGACCGTGGTCGCGGGCGATCCTTCCCAAAACGCTCATCCGCGCGCCAAGCTGCCGCAGGGTCTCGCTCGAGTAGCTGCCGTTCGGCTTCCCGCCGTCCGTCACCTGCAAATAGGCGCCGCCCAGCTTCTGAAAGAACGCCGCATAAGACTGAAGTTGCGCTACATCATCCTTGGGATCTTCGGGTTTCAGGTTGACGTCCCAACAGGAAAGGGTCACGGGTTTCAGATTGAGAGAGTGCAAGCGCTCGCGCAGGTACTCCAGGCGGTTTCCGTACTTCTCCCGTATCCATCCCAACACCTGCACACCCTGATAGCCCAGGCGGGAAATCGTATCGAGCGCGTGCTCAAGCTGTCCATCCGGCCAGGAAATCGTTGCGTACCCCACGGGGTTCGGCAGGGCCCCGGCCGCGCCGTGCAGCAGTCGGCTCGTGACCAGCGAGGAAAGTCCGGCGATCCCGGATCGCTTTAAGAATTCACGCCGTGGCCATCGATCCATTCGAATTACCCCCTGTCACGCTGTGCAGTGTGCGGCGAAATACCTCGGCTGTCAACTCTGGCAGCACAAGAAGTGCGAGGTGACGCCGATACCATGGGCGGCCTGATTGAGGCTTTGCCGTCCTGCCGCCTCAGCAGGAGAATTCCGGGGCAGATTCAGAACTTCGTCAGCGAGGAGAAGCTGAAATCCCGCACTTTCATGGCGGGCACAACCATCTCAAAGGATTCCTCGCCAGCGGTGCGCTGGGGCGGGCCCATCATTTCCACGCCGTTCAGCATTTCAATAACGCTCTGGTTGAAGCGGAGATTTCGCAGGCCGTGCCGGACCTTCCCTTCCTCGATCCAGAAGGTGCCGTCGCGCGTCATGCCGGTAAGAATTTTCTGGTAGGGATCGACCTCGCGGATATACCACAGGCGCGTCACCAGCAGGCCGCGCTCGGTGGAGCGAATCATCTCTTCGACGCTGGCCTTGCCGCCTTCCATCACGATGTTCATGGGCGCTTCGCCAAATTCATTGGGCAGCGGGAAGCCGTGGCCCGTGGGTTCGGTCTTCATTTTCTGGGCGGTTTGCCGCGCATAGACGACGCCCTTCACGATACCCTTCTCGACCAAGCTCACGCGCTGGCGCGGAATCCCTTCCCCATCGAACGGCGCGCCCGCCTGAAGCGGGTGATAGACATCATCGCGCACGTTAATGTTCTCACCAAAAATCTGCCCGCCCAGCCGGCCGGTGAGGCAACTGCGCTGCTCCTGAACGGCCAGCCCGCCGAAATCAAAGAAAAGGAAACCAAGCAGATCCAGGACCGCCGCGGGTTCCAGAATCACGGTGTATTTTCCGGGTGGGATTTCCTGGGGCTCGCGGCTCTCCAGCGCTTTGAGCGCGGCCCGGTCGCCCAGCGAATCGGGTTCCAGAACGGCGCAATTTGGAGAAGTCGCCTTGGCCCAGCCGGAACTCGTCTCGTGCAGCATCGTCACCGAAAACTGGGAGACGGTCTCCTCATGAAAGGCGCTCAAGCCGCGCGAATTGAATAGACCCGTGGCGACGGCGCCGCTCGAAAATATCCCCGCCGCCGTCAGGCCGTCCTTCTCCGCGCGGGCCACGACTTTCCTCACCGTCTCGGCACGCGCCTGAGGTGTTAATCCCGCCGTCTCGTCATAGAAGCGGTCCACGCTGCGAAACATCTGCGCGCCCGGCATACGTAGAAGTTCCGAATCGGGCGGCTGCAACCGGGCCAGCGCCAAAGCCGATTCACACACTCCGCGGATCGAAGTCTCGTCGAGCTTGTTGGTGCTGGCGCGGGCCGTACGCCGGTCCGCTACGGCGCGCACGGAAAGTGAAACTCCCTCCTCTGCCACGTTCTGGTGGATGATATTGTTGGCAAAGCGGGTCAGGGCATAGGAAGTGGCGCCAATCAGCGCCTCGGTTTCCTCGGCAGTGGAGTACTTGAGGACCTTGCTAAAGATCTCTTCGGCCTTTTTTTTTGTTAGCATGAAGGAGCAGGATTCAGGATCAAGAATTCGGAATCAATGAACCACTTGCTTTGCCTTAGCCTGAATATGCGACGCCGACCTGCACTTTCCGAAAACGCGCGGGCGCGGCGCCATGTCCGGTGCCCATGGTCTGCATGGGCTGACCCTTGCCGCAGTTGGGTGTCCCCCACAGTACCCAAGCTTCGGGCCCGCAAATGAAATCGCAGGAATTCCAGAAGTCCGTGGTGATGCCGGCGTAAGTGGGATTCTTCAGCATGCGCGTAATCTTTCCATGCTTGATCTCCCAGCCGATTTCAGTCCCGAACTGAAAGTTGTAGCGCCGATCGTCAATCGACCAACTGCGGTTGGTCTCAAAGTAGATGGCGTCCTCCGTGTCGGCGATCAGATCTTCAAGCGTTCCCTTCCCCGGCAGGATGCTGACGTTGGTCATGCGAATAATGGGAATGCGGTTCCAACCCTCGGCGCGCATGGCGCCGCTCGAGCGCGACTGACCCACCGCCGCTGCGGTCTCGCGTGAAGTCAGGTAACCCACGAAGAGCCCGTCCTTGATGATCGGAGTGCACTGGGCGGGCACGCCCTCATCGTCGTAAGCAAAAGTGCCCAAGCCCGGGCCGTGCGCCACCGTCGCATCGGCGACGACATTGACAATTCCCGAACCGTAGCGGAGCGTGTTGAATTTCTCCAAAGTCAGAAAGCTCATCCCGGCGAAGTTGGCTTCCGTGCCCAGCACCCGGTCGAGTTCGATGGGGTGGCCGATGGATTCGTGAATCTGCAGGCCGAGTTGCGAGCTCCCCAGGATGATGTCGCGGACCCCGGAGGGGCACTGGTCCGCCTTGTGCAGCGCCACTGCCTCTTCCGCGATACGGCGGGCGTTGCCCACCAGGTCGAGTTCATCCACCAGCTCGTACCCTTTTGTCTGGTACTGGCCTCCGAAAGAGTTCGGATAGGAGCGCCGCTGGATTTCATTTTGCTCGAAAGAAGTTGCGACGTAACCCGCCCCGGTCTGAGTCTTGACCTGATAAATCTCCGAGCCAATGCTGGAAACGAAAAGCTGCTCGATGCGGCGAAAATCCATCGCTGCCTCGGCGAGCGTCACTCCGGGAACGGCGCGCAATTCGGCGTCCACTTTGAGCAGCAAGTCGAGACAGGAGGAGACCGGAATCGCGAAAGGGTCAATGCGGCAGGAGCCAGCCCAACGGTCAACGGTCTTCTCTTCCGGCACAAGGACCACATCCTGCTTCTTACAGAGCGCGCTGGCATGCGCGATAGCCACCGCCTGGGCGGCAACGCGATCCACCCCTGCCACGCTCATATCATCGGTGGACGCAAAGCCCCAGGCGCCGTCGGCAACGACGCGCACGCCAAGGCCGAAGGAGTCCGAATCACGAACCTGCGAGGCGCGGCCGTTCTTCGTCGAGAGGTAGCGCTGCCGGATGTCCATCACTCGGACGTCGGCATAGGTGGCGCCCCCGGCCGTCGCTGTATCCAGAGCACGTTGAGCGAGTTGCTTCATTCAGTGATTGGGTGATGCCGCGATCTCGCCATTGAGTGAGTGAACAAGTCTTTCAATCGTTCGATCACTCAATCGCCAAATTCCTAGGTTCCTTCCGACCAGGACGCCAGGTACTCTTCCTGGTCCGGATTCAGTTTGTCGATGTTGATGCCCATCGAATCGAGCTTCAGCCGCGCCACGTCGCGGTCAATTTCCACCGGTACGGAGTAAACCTTGGCTTCGAGCTTCTTCGAGTTTTTCACCAGGTACTCGGCGGCCAGCGCCTGATTGGCAAAGCTCATGTCCATCACCACGGCAGGGTGGCCTTCGGCGGCCGCCAGATTGATGAGGCGGCCCTCGCCCAGCAGGTAAATCTTGCGCCCCTCGCGCATCGTGTATTCCTCAACGAAATCGCGTGTGGGGCGTTTGGAAAGCGCCAACTTTTCGAGCGCCGGGATATCGATCTCCACATTGAAGTGGCCGGAGTTGCAGACGATCGCGCCATCCTTCATCAATTTGAAATGCTCTTCGCGGAGGATGGATTTGTTGCCGGTCACGGTGATGAAGACATCCCCGAGCTTTGCCGCCTCGGTCATGGGCATGACACGGAAGCCGTCCATGACGGCTTCCAGCGCCCGGGTAGGATCGATTTCGGTGATGATGACGTCCGAGCCGAGCCCTTTGGCGCGCATCGCCACGCCTCGGCCACACCAACCGTAACCGCTCACGACAACCTTGAGTCCGGCAAACAGCACGTTGGTGGCGCGCAGAATTCCGTCCAGCGTGGACTGGCCCGTGCCGTAGCGATTGTCGAACAGGTGCTTGGTGTCCGCGTCGTTAACGGCAATGACGGGAAACTTGAGCACACCGTCCTTGGCCATGCTGCGCAGCCGGATCACACCCGTAGTAGTTTCTTCCGTGCTTCCGATGATTTCGGGGATGAGGTCTTTGCGCTTGGTGAGAACTGCGGTCACCAGATCAGCGCCATCATCCATGGTGATCTGAGGTTTCTGTTCGAGCGCCGAGCTGATGTGCGAATAGTAGGTGTTCTTGTCCTCGCCCTTGATGGCGAAGACGGGAATGCCGAAATCCTTGACCAACGAGGCTGCGACGTCGTCCTGGGTGCTGAGCGGATTCGACGCGCACACCACGACGTTGGCCCCGCCATCGCGCAGGGTGACGGCAAGGTTGGCAGTCTCGGTCGTCACGTGCAGGCAGGCCGCAAGCCGCACGCCCTCGAGCGGCCGCTCCGTGATGAAGCGCTTGCGGATCAGCCGCAGCACGGGCATCCACTGTCCCGCCCACTCGATGCGCAGCTTGCCCTTCTCGGCCAGTCCGAGGTCTTTGACATCGCAGGAAACCTTTTTCGTCGCCGCCATTTAGAGACCCGACTCCTTCTTGAGTGTCGCCGCCTTGTCCGTCCGCTCCCAGGTGAATTCCGGCTCCGACCGGCCGAAGTGGCCGTAAGCTGCGGACTTCTTGTAGATCGGCCGCAGCAGGTCAAGGGATTCGATGATCCCGCGCGGAGTGAGGCGGAAGTGTTTGCGGACCAACTCGACCAGCGTGCTGTTATCGACTTTTCCCGTCCCGAACGTGTTGACCATCACAGAGACCGGTTCCGCCACGCCGATGGCGTAAGCAAGCTGTACTTCGGCCCGCGCCGCGAGTCCTGCTGCCACAATATTCTTGGCGATGTATCGCGCCATGTAGGTCGCGGAGCGGTCCACTTTCGTGGGGTCTTTGCCGGAGAAGCAACCGCCGCCGTGATGCGCCGTGCCGCCGTAAGTGTCCACGATGATCTTTCGGCCCGTCAGGCCGGAATCGCCCACTGGCCCCCCCGTCACAAAGCGCCCCGTGGGATTGATGTAATACTTCGTATTGTCATCGAGCATATTAGAGGGGATCACCGGCTTGATGATGCACTGCTTCACGCCTTCGCGCAGAGTCTCGTTCGAGACTTCCGGCGTGTGCTGGGTGGAAACAACCACCGTATCCACGCGCACGGGCTTGAAGCCATCGTATTCCACAGTGACCTGGGATTTGCCGTCGGGACGAAGGAAATTGAGGATGTTCTTGCGGCGGGCTTCGGCGAGGCGCAGGCAGAGCTTGTGCGCCATCATGATGGGGAATGGCATCAACTCCGGCGTCTCGTCGCAGGCGAAGCCGAACATCAGGCCCTGGTCGCCCGCCCCGCCCGTGTCGACGCCCATGGCGATGTCGCCGCTCTGCGTCGTCAGGTTCACCGTCACTTCGCAGGTGTCGGCGCTGAAGCCGGCGGCGGGATCGGTGTAGCCGATGCCCCGCACCGTCTCGCGCACCAGTTTCTCGATGTCGGGCTTGGCGGACGTGGTCAGTTCGCCCATCACATAGACCGTCTGATCCTTGGCCATCGACTCGCAGGCCACACGCCCCCGCGGGTCGGCGGCGAGCACCGCGTCCAGCACGGCGTCGGAAATCTGGTCGCAAACCTTGTCAGGATGACCTTCGGTAACCGATTCGGAGGTAAACAGATATCGCTGATTAGGCCCGGACACGCTGAGCCTCCTTCTGGTCAATTTCTCTCTTGTCTGCGGGGTGTCAGTCGAAACCCTTCTGCGCAGTGCAAACCTTAGACGCTAACACAGCCCTTCAAAAACTGTCAACGATTCCGAGCTATTGGAAGGTAGTTCGGCAGCGAAGGGCACCAGACGGCACCTGGACGCGACATTTTGCGGCTCAAACGGCCGCTTGTCCGCACAAATCGTCACACGCGCCTGTGGCCAAGGCGGAAGGAGATCTCGCGGCTCGTGTCGCAGACGAGCTGTGCGAGGCCGGGTACGCGCTCCTGCGTAACGCGGCTGGCCGGCCCGGCGACACTGAACGCCGCCAGGACATTTCCAAGGTGATCGATGACCGGGGCAGCGACGCAGCGCAAGCCAGGCACCATTTCTTCGTTGTCGATGGCGTAGCCCTGCGCGCGAATCTTGAGGAGCTCCTTGCGGATGAGTGCCGGAAGGGTGATGGTCTGCGGCGTGTGGCGCTCGAGTGTCAGTGCGTGGAGGAGTTGTTCCTGCACACCCTCCGGCTGGAAAGCCAGCAGCGTCTTGCCGACTCCCGTGCAGTGCAGCGGCATGAGGTTTCCGAGCCGGGCGTCCAACCCAACGGGCTGCGGGCTGCCGACCTTGTCGATGGAGAGCGCCTGGTGCCCCTGCAGAATGGCCAGGTGGACGGTTTCCTGGGTCCGTTGGTTGAGGTCGCGCAGGAGCGGACGCGCGACCTGGCGGAAATCGAGTCGGTCCAGAACTCGGAGTCCCATCCGCAGCACGCGATAGCTCAGTTGATAGCCGCCCGTCACGGGATCCAGTTCCACGAATCCCTCGCGGTGCAGGTTCACCACCAGGCGGTGGACCGTGCTGACATGGAGGTGCAACCGACGGCTGAGCTCCGTCAGCGTCAGCGACGGCGCCTCCTCTTCGCCAAGGCACTCCAGAATGCGCAGCGCCTTGACCAGCGCCTTTACCGTGTAGTTGGCGGTGGGAATGTTGGGGGCCCCTTGGGGCGTTTTCATAAGGCGAGAATTAGCGCATCCTCCGTAGGGCTGTCAAGCCCACCTCACCGAATTGCGGGAAATTGCCGCCCGCGGCGCGCGGGAGAGTAAGCATGAACTGCGCAGATCACGGATTCAGGCGCGGCGGACGGCGCCGTCCGGACTCAATCAGCCCAATCTCCTCTTGCGCGCGAGCGCGCAGCGGCCCACCTACTCGCTGAAGATACTCGATGGCTGCACGCGCATCACCCCGCTGCGTGGTGGCGTATCCCCGGACCAGGTTCCAGTCGTCCTCGGAGGGGACGTTGCGCAACTCGATTCCCGGCGGCAAGGGACCCGCCGGACGCAGTGCCAGCATAAAATTGATGTTGTCAAAGACCGTACTCTGCGGAAGCGCGTTGCCCTTGGGCGTCCGATACTCCAGATAGGGAAAGAGGTCGGAGGAAACGAAATCGGCCGACCGGCCACTCAGTCGCGGCAGGGCGGCGAGCGCGGCGCGCAGGGAATCGCCATGGAGCATCAGTTCGCCGAAAAGTGCGGTCATGCCTGGGACGTTGATGGCGTTGAGCTCTTTGCGGACCTCCGGATCGGCATCGAAGGCGGCGAGTCGCCCGTAGTCACTCTCCAGCGGCGACTCTGAGGCAACCAGCACGCCCTGCTCGGGGCCCAGGAAAAAGGCGACGTGCGGAAAAACTTGCGCCGCGGTGTTTAAGATCACCAGGAAGTCCTGCGTTCGCATGTGGTGGATCTGGACCCACTGCTGAAGAATACCTCGTTGCTTCATCCGCGCCCGGCAGAGCTCGTAAAACTCCTTGTTGTAGAGGTCCGCCTGGCCGCTGATCCAGATGGAGCTGACCTCCATGGTGATAAGGTCATAGCTCTCGCGAGAAAGCAGGAGGAAGTTGCGCCCGTCGGCGAGGGTCAGCTGCACGCGGGGGTCGCGATCGAATACGCGCCCATTGATATCTGCAAAGTAGTCTCTTGCGGCCTCGACGATGTGAGGCGCAATCTCAACCGTATCGAGATGCCGGAATGGGAAGCTGGAAACGGTGCGTAAGGTGTTCCCCGTCCCCAGTCCGATCACCAGGGCGCGGTCGAACTCCTGGGTAAAGAGAACGGGGATGAGCGCGAACCGGATCTGCGCTCCGGTCTCGGCAGAATTGTTTCCCTGGAACTTCCCATTGGACAGCAGAACCCGCGCCCCGCGGACTTCCACGACCGTCGTCAAGCCTCCCTGGACATCCTCGGCGGAATAGAGCACCCGGTCGATGGGCCAGCCGTCGGTGAAATACACGTAGGAGCCGCGCGAGATCCGGCGCGCGTCCCAGTCCGACGGCCCGCTCCAGGAGAGCCAGACCAGGGAGCCGGCAACCAGGGCGAGCAGGATTTTGGAGTTTCGCCGCAGGGGGAGCAGCACAAACGCAAAAACCAGGCCCAGACCCAGGTTCACCGTGGCAGAGGCGCGGAGGCTGGAGAACGATCCCCACCGCGGTAGCAGGACAAATCCTGCCAGGGCCGACCCGAGGATCGCTCCCAGCGTGTTCGCTGCGTAGATGCCGCCCACGCGGCTTCCCACGCGCGTCGCACCGTGACTGGCGAGATTGAGTAGGAGGGGAAAAGTCAGCCCCAGCAGGATCGCCGGAACAATGAGCAGGTAAAACGAGCAGAAGAAGCGCAGTCCTTCCGAGGCAATGAAGTATGTCTCCGGATACTTCCATAGCGGGGTGGTGTCGCTGGTCAGCGCCAGGATTACCACCGCCGCCTCCACGGCGAGTTCGATGGCGCGCGCCCACGGGAAGCTCTCGCGGGACAGCCGGCGGTAGATCGTCGCACCGAGGTAAATCATTCGGATCAGGAGCAGAACGAGGATGGACACAACATCAAGCTCGAAGGCACGAGCCAACCCCTGGGCAAAAATTCCGGGGACGCGGTCCCAGAGCGGAAGGGTTCCAAAAAGGGATAAGGCCAGGAAGAGTTGTGAACCCGCCAGGGCCGCCGACCAGAGGCGTGGTTCGCGGAGGCGACGCGCCACCGCGTGCGCGCCGATGCCCAGACCGCACAGGAAGCAAAACAGCATGACGCCAAACGCGTACACCGAATTGCCAACCAGGAAGGCCAGAATGTGCGTCCAGAGCACCTCGTAGACGAGCGCCAGCGCGCCGGTGAGAAAGGCTGCAAAAACGAACAGCCGGCGAATCGCGGGGCTCGCTTCCGGACCGGAGGGCCCGGGCGGGGGTTGGTTGGTCTTTGCTGCGACGGACGTGGGAGTGAAGCGGCGCGCCTGGAGACCGACAGCCGCGAAAACGCTGAAGTTGATCGCGCACGCGAACCCCAGGGCCCCCTTGACGCCCCAGGTAGGCATGAGGAGGTAGGTCGAAGCGAGCGTCCCCAGCGCCGCACCCAGCGTGTTCCAGGCGTACAGCCGGCTCACGTGCGATTCGAAATCGCTTCGCGTGGAGGAGACGTATCGCGCCAGGGCCGGCAGCGTCCCGCCCATCAGGATCGTCGGGGCCAGGATGACCACCGAGGAGAGCACGAAGCGCGCTCCCGTCAGCACCGTCGGCCCCAGATCGAACCGGTGATAGAGAAAGACGTAAGCCTGAGTCAGCCACCCGAAGAGCTGGGGGATGAACACGCAATAGATTCCCGCCAGGAGTTCCAGAACGCCGTAAATCCAGAGCGAAGGTGGGCGCCGGTCTACCCAGCGGCCGAACATCAACGCGCCCAGCGCGAGGCCCCCCAGGAACGCCGCCAGGACGGTGGCCGTCGCCTGCGCGGTGTTGCCGAACGTGTACGTCAGCAGCCGCGTGAAGATGGTTTCAAAAACCAGGCTGGAGGCGCCGGAACAGAAAAAGAGAACGGGGAGGGCGCGGGGAATAAGATAAGCATTTCCCGAACCACCCGTAACTCCCGATTCTTGAGGAATCGATTCCATGCTATTGCGCCCAAGTGCGCGTCGTCCTTCGGCGTACCGGTGCGCGTGACTTATAGCCGATTCAATGAAACTTGGAAACCGAAAAGTGCGGAATCTCCGCGCGGCCGAACCCTCAGGGCTTCCGAATCAGAAAACGGCGCTTCGGAATGCCCGATGATGAATCTCACATAAATTCTGCACTGGACGCTGGAAATTCGTATAATTCCTGCGAGCAGCTTGATCCCCCGGAGCTGGAGAAACAATGAAGCGGACTTGGGCGGTATTGGCGATGGTCATTGTTGCGAGCGCTTTGGCACTTGCGGCAGCCGCCGGGCCCGTTCTGCGGTCGCTACAGTTCCACGACGACTTTGAGAGCGGCGCTCTCTCCGCCTGGCAGTTTCCCTACCCCGAAGACTGGACGATTCTCGCCGAGGGCGCGAACCATTACCTGCACATGCTTCGCAACCGCGAGCCCGGCGTGCCGCGGCGGCCGCTGCAATACGCTCGTCTGTCCCGGGCCAAGGTGGGCAGCTTTGATTTTCAAGCGCGAGTGCGGCGCGAAGGCACCTCGATGATCGTGGTATTCAATTACGTGGACACGCTGCACTTCTACTATGCGCACCTGTCTTCCGACTACGGGACCAAGCAGCCCGTCCACAATGGTCTCTTCATTGTGAACGGCGAGCCGCGCCAGCGCATCGCCGGGACGGAGGCCGAGCCGGCGCTTCCCGACCGCGCCTGGCACACGGTGCGGGTTCGCCGCGACGTGCCCTCGGGGAAGATCGAAGTCTTCATGGACAGCGATCGAGAGCCGCGGTTTCAGGTCGTCGACCACACGTTTAATTGCGGCGAGGTCGGCATCGGATCGTTTGACGAAACGGGAGATTTCGACGATATTCAACTGCAATCCAGCGACGCCGGCTGCGAGCCGGGAGCGATTCTCCGGCCCGCCGCCACGACCCAATAGGGTTGGGCTGATATTCGGGGTGTGAAAAATTCGAATGAGGAGGGCTTATGAGCAAAGACGTTTCTCGCCGCCGATTCCTTGAGAAAGTGGCTCTGGGCACGGCGGCCGGTGCCAGCCTGCCGATGCTGCAGGAAATCATTCCCGCGATGAAAGCGGCGTCCACGCGGCTTCCGCATCGCCTTCTGGGGCAGACCGGCGCGAAGGTTTCGATTCTCGCCTTTGGCTGCGGCAGCCGCTTTCTAATGTATGAGGACGAAGAGAAAGGTCGGGCCGCGCTCAACCGCGCCATCGACCAAGGCATCACCTATCTCGACACGGCTTACGCCTATGGCGACGGCAAGAGCGAGACGCGGGTGGGCAAGGTGATGGCCACGCGGCGCAAGGAAGTTTTCCTCGCCACCAAGATTCCCGACCGCACGCGCGACGAGTTCATGCGGCGGCTGGAAGGCAGCCTCAAGCGCCTGCAGGTCGATCACCTGGACTTGGTCCACATTCACAGCCTCGGCCAGGCCGAAGACCTGGCCAAGATCGAAGCGCCGGACGGCGCGCTCAAAGGGCTGCTGGAAGCCCGCGAGCAGAAGATGACGCGCTTCATCGGCATGACCAGCCACACGAACGGCGAGGTCATGGCGCAGGCCATCGAGCGCCACCCGCTCGACTGCGTGCAGATGGCGCTGAACGCCTCCCGCAACGGGCGCTTCGAAGAACTGGCGCTGCCCGCCGCCAACAAGAAGAAACTTGGCATCATCGCCATGAAGGTGACCGGGCAGGAATTCCTGGTGGGGACCGGCGAGAACAAGGCGAACATCGATCAGCTCCTGCGCTACTCCATGGGCCTGCCGGTCACCACGGCGGTGATTGGCATGCCCCACGTCGAGCACATTGACCAGAACATCGAAATCGCGCGGACCTTCAAGCCGCTCTCGCCCGCGGAAGTGGAAGCGTTACACAAAAGCCTGGGCCCCGTGAGCGGGGCGCTCGAGAAGCGCCTGGTGGGTCATCTCGATGGGCCGACGCGAACGCCGGAAGTTTTCTGCGTTTAGCGAGAGTATTAAGGAGAGCAGCAATTGGCGGGCCAGCCCAGCCGTATCCAGATCAAGGTTCGCCCTCTGGCGGCTCAGGAGGCGGAGCGCATCGCCGAGCTTGCCACGCAGCTCGGCTACCCATCAACCGCGGAGCAGATCGAAACGCGGTTGAAACAGATCGCGGACGGCCCGGGGCACCTCACACTGGTAGCAGAAAACTCCCAGGGGCTGGAGATCGGCTGGCTGGACGCCTTTATCAACCGGACGGTCGAAAGCGATCCCTGGGCGGAGATCGCCGCGCTGATCGTTGATCGCCAGTCCCGCGGACAGGGAGCGGGGCGGGAATTGCTGGCGCGTGCCGAGGCCTGGGCGCGCGCTCAGGGCGTTCGAACCGTTCGCGTGCGTTCCAACATCGTGCGCGAAGTCGCGCGCGACTTCTACATCAAGCTCGGCTTCACGCTCGAAAAAACCCAGCACGCCTTCT
>JBEKUI010000095.1:0-14309 GCA_049515175.1 Terriglobia bacterium | reverse complement strand
CCTTCAATCCCGCCCGCGAGGATCTGCTGCAATAGGCGGATGTCCTCCTTCAGCCGGATGCGCTTGCCCGCCTCATAGAGATGCGAGCGGCGGACGCGATTGCGGAACTCGGGGTCGTGGAGCAGCAGGTAGGCGAGCTCGGCGCCCTGCTGCACCAGGTTGAGCTTCGACATGCCTCCGGCCTTGCGCTCGAATTCCTCAAGCGGGATGCCCACCATCTCGCTGAGGACGTAACCCGTATCGTTAAAGCTCAGCGTCTGGTCAAAATCACTGGCAAAGAGGTACAACTTGGTCGTTTTGTCCGTCATGCCCTATTAGATGCACGGGGCCCCGCCTTTCGGAAATGAAAAAGCGTTATGCGGCCTATAAGTGACTGTTTATCTGCTGCTTAGCGCTCTGTTTAGGGGGCGGTGGGCAGGCAACGGCGCGGGCGCACGGGCCTACTTTTTCGGGGAAAACGGACTTTCCTACGTGCATACGCGATGTCGCGTGGGCAAGCGCCTCGGGGCGTCGGCCGGCGCTTTCCGGGCGGCCAATCGCGCCCGAGGATAATGGAATTCCGGCATTTTCCAGTTGACGCGCGTCTTAGCGGCGAATAGATTTAGCTGCGTTTCTGCTGCAGTCTGCGGTTGAATCCCGCGGCCGGAAGGGGCCGGGCGCATCCAAGCCGCGCGCCGACCGCCCCCCTCAAAGCCGCCCCTACGGAGAGTCAGCATGAGAGTCGGACTATTCACTGCGCTTCTGGCGAAACTGAGCCTGGATGACGTCATCAAAAAGATCAAGCCCCTGGGCATCCGCACCGTCGAACTGGGCACCGGCAACTATCCCGGCGACCCGCACTTAAAGCTCGACTGGCTGAATTCCGCCGCCCGCCTTAAAGAGTTCAAGCACAAACTCGACGACCAGGGAATCACGATTAGTGCCCTGAGCAGCCACGGCAACCCGCTCCACCCCAACAGGAAAATCAGCGAGGAACACTCCGAGGTGAGTCGCAAGACCATCCTGCTGGCCGAGAAGCTGGGCGTGCGCACGGTGATTGATTTCTCCGGCTGCCCGGGCGATTCCGACGATGCGAAGTTTCCGAATTGGGTTACCGCGCCCTGGCCGCCCGATTTTCTCGATATCCTGAAGTGGCAGTGGGAAAAGAAGGTGATTCCCTACTGGAAGAAGCGCGCCAAGTTCGCCGAGGAGCACGGCGTGCGCATCGCCATCGAAATGCACCCGAACTTCGTCGTGTATAACCCGGAGACGATGCTGCGGCTGCGGCAGGAGGCCGGCCCCGCCATCGGCTGCAATTTCGATCCCAGCCACATGTTCTGGCAAGGCATCGACCCCTGCGCCGCCATCCGCGCCCTGGGCGAAGCGGTCTTCCACGTCCACGCCAAAGATACGCGCATGTATGACATGAACATCCGCACCAACGGCGTGCTCGATGCCAAGCCCTACAGCAACGAGAAGACGCGGTCGTGGATCTTCCGCACCGTCGGTTACGGCCACGACGCCGACTTCTGGTGCGACATGATTTCCACTTTGCAGATGGTCGGCTACGACGATGTGCTCTCCATCGAGCACGAGGACAGCTTGATGTCCGTCGAAGAGGGCCTGACCAAGGCCGCAGCTTTCCTTAATCAGATTGTGATCAGAGAGAAGCTGAAGGAAATGTGGTGGGCCTAGGAATTGAGCCATCGGATGATTGGTTCATCGGGTCATTGAAAGACAGCCGGTTAATGACCCGGTAGCTCGATGGCCCGATGGCTCGATCATCCGCTACTTGTCACTTCTTAACAGGAGGAATTCATGGCAGAAATCAACGTCGCACTGATCGGTCACCAATTCATGGGCAAGGCGCACTCCAATGCTTACCGGCAAGTGAGCCGCTTTTTCCCAGGCAAAAACAAGTTGCGCATGAAAGTGCTCTGCGGCAAGGCCTCCGCCCAGGAACTCGAAGCCACGGCGCAGCAGTTCGGCTGGGAGGAATTCGACAGCGAGTGGGAGCGCGTCATCGCCCGGAAGGATATTGATGTGGTGGATGTCTCGACGCCGGGTTATCTCCACCATCCGATGGTTCTCGCGGCGGCGGCGGCGGGCAAGCACATCATCTGCGAGAAACCGCTCGCCAACACCCTGGCGGAAGCCAAGGAGATGTTGCGCGCCGTCGAGAAAGCGGGCGTGAAGCACTACGTGAACTACAATTATCGCCGGGTACCCGCCGTCGCCTACGCCAAGCGACTGATTGAAGAAGGCCGCCTCGGCGACATCTACCACTACCACGGCTCCTACCTGCAGGACTGGATCATGGACCCGCAGTTTCCGCGCGTGTGGCGGCTGGAGAAGAAGTACGCAGGCTCGGGCGCGCTGGGCGACATTGCCGCCCACGCCTCCGACCTCGCGCAGTATCTCAACGCCGACATCACCGAAGTCACCGGCCAGATGACAACCTTCATCAAGGAGCGGCCGCTGCCCGGCACGAGCTCCGGAGCCTGGGGCGCCAAAGGCAGCAAGGGCAAAGGCAAGGTCGACGTGGACGACGACTCGAACTTCCTCGCGCAATTCAAGAACGGCAGCGTGGGAGTTTTTGAAAGTTCGCGCTTTGCGGGCGGCCGCCGCAACGCCAACACCTTCCAGATTTACGGCAGCAAAGGCAGTCTGGCCTGGAACATGGAGCGCATGAACGAGCTGGAGATTTACGACCGCACGGAGCCGGCGGCGACACAGGGCTTCAAGACCATTCTCGCCACCGAGGCCGATCACCCCTACGTCGGCGCTTGGTGGCCCCCCGGACACATCATCGGCTACGAGCACACCTTCGTGCACGCCATCGCCGACTTCCTCCATTGCCTGGAAAAAGACCGCCTGCCAGAACCGAACTTCCGCGACGGGGTGAAGGTCCAGGCGGTGCTCGACGCCGTCGAGCGGTCCGCGAAGTTACGGCGGTGGGAGAAGGTTAAGTCATAATGACGAACCGCATGTGACGATCGGACCGACGTTTGCTTGTCTCTCGTCACTTGTCACTTCTTGAGGGTGCGCGATGGCATACATGATGGGAGTCGACGTGGGTACGACCGGGACGCGAGCCGTCATCGTGCGTCCGGACGGCCACGTCGTGGGCGCGGCGACGGGCGACCATCAGCCCATGACCATGCTCAAGCCCGGCTGGGCGGAGCAGGACCCTGCCGACTGGTGGGAAGCTACCATTCAGGCCGTCCGCGCAGCGCTTGAGGCGGCGGGCCTGAAGGGTGGCGACATCGCCGCCGTCGGTCTCTCCGGCCAGATGCACGGCGTGGTGCTGCTCGACCAAACGCGAGCCGTGCTGCGCCCGTCGCTCATCTGGTGCGACCAGCGCAGCCAGGCGCAGTGCGATTGGATTACTCAGCAGGTAGGCGCCGAACGGCTGATTCAACTGGTCTCCAATCCCGCCTTGACCGGTTTCAGCGCGCCCAAGTTGCTTTGGGTGCGCGACAACGAGCCGCAAATTTTCGAGCGCGCCGCGCACTTCCTCCTTCCCAAGGATTACGTGCGTTTCCGCCTGACGGCCGAATTCGCCACCGAGGTTTCCGACGCCTCGGGCACACTGCTGCTCGACGTCACTAACCGCCGCTGGTCGGCGGAGATGCTCGGGGCGCTCGAAATCGATTCCAAGATTCTGCCGCGCGTTTACGAGTCGCCGGAAATCACCGGCCAGATCACGCGCGAGACGGCGCTTGTCACGGGCCTCAAGGCGGGCACGCCCGTCGTGGGCGGCGGCGGCGACCAGGCGTCGAGCGCCGTGGGCAACGGCATTGTCTCGACCGGCTTGACATCCGCCACGCTCGGCACTTCCGGCGTGATCTTTGCCTACACTGACGTGCCCAAGCTCGACCCGCGCGGCCGCATTCACACCTTCTGCCACGCCGTGCCCGGCAAGTGGCACGTCATGGGCGTGACGCAAGGCGCGGGACTCTCGCTGCGCTGGTTCCGCGACAACTTCGGCGAGTCAGAGGCGTGGTTCGCACGCCAGACGGGCGTCGATCCCTACGACCTCATCATTCAGGAAGCGGAGAAGGTTCGCCCCGGTAGCGAGGGCTTGCTCTGGCTGCCTTATCTGATGGGCGAGCGCACGCCGCATCTCGACGCGCAGGCACGCGGGATGTGGTTCGGCCTGACCGCGGCGCACCAGCGCGCCCACATGATCCGCTCGATTCTCGAAGGCGTGGCGTTCAGCCTGCGTGATTCGCTCGAGATCTTCAAAGAGATAGGAATTCCCGTCACCCAGATTCGCGCCTCCGGCGGCGGCTCGCGCAGCTTCCTCTGGCGGCAGATTCAAGCCGACATCTACGGCAAGGAACTGGTGACGCTGCGCACCTCGGAAGGCTCGGCTCTGGGCGCGGCGCTGCTCGCGGGCGTAGGTGCAAAGATCTATTCGTCGGTGGAAGAGTCGGCGAAAGAAGCGATCCAGGTGCGTGAGCGCATGTCGCCGCACGCCGACAACATGAAGACCTATGACCGTCTGTACCAGGTCTATCGCAGCCTCTATCCGGCCGTGCGGAACTTATCGCATCAACTCGCGACGCTGGGAGATTGACGTCCCTGGTTTCGCGTAATTAAAGATTGTCCAGACCATGAAGCGTCTTCGATCAGTCCGGCTCGTCCATCTCACCCTCGCCATCTTCGCCCTGGGAGGCACTGCCATGGCCCAACAAGCCACACCCAAGAAAGCCAACGCATACAGCGTTACAAAGAAGGTTACCGAGGGGCACACGACCTATCACCTGCGCGATGCGAAGCGGAAGATGGAGCTGGCCATCGCCCCTGACCTCGGCAACTTCGCCTACGAGTTCAAAGCCAACGGCAAGGACGTCTTCATTACTCCGCAATCGCTCAAAGCCTACATTGAGAAGCACTGGTTCGGCTGGGGCAATCCCTTCATGGCTCCCTTCGCCAACCGCATCGATAAAGACTATTACTACATCGAAGGTAAGAAATATCTGCTCAACGAGTCGCTCGGCAACCTGCTGCGCGTCCCGCCCAACAACTACATCCTGCACGGCCTGCTGGTGTACGAGCCGCGCTGGCAAGTGGTGAAATCGGGCGCTTCCGCGGCCCAGGGAGCATTTATCATCTCGCGCCTGGAGTTCTACAAGTATCCCGACCTGATGGCGAGCTTCCCCTTCGCTCACGTATACGAGATCACCTACCGGCTGAAAGACGGTAAGCTGGAGTGCACGACGCAAGTGACAAACGCCGGCAACAATGCGATGCCCGTTCATTTCGGGTATCACCCCTACTTCCGCCCCGACGGCCCGCGCGCGGAATGGACGCTCGGCATCGGCGCGCGCAAACGCTGGCTCACGGAGCGGGAGCTCATCCCCACGTGCGAAACCGAGCCGGTGGAGAAATTCCTGCCCGGCGTTACGCGGGGCCTCGCCCTCGGCGGCACCTTTATCGACGACTTGTTTTCCGATCTCGACCGCGACACTCAGGGTCTGGCGCATTTCTGGGTCAAGGGCAAAACACAGAAGATCGAGGTCATCTTCGGCAAGGAGTTCGATTTCGGCGTGGTCTACGCCCCGCTCGATAACACGCTCATCTGCCTGGAGCCGATGACCGGCCCGACCAACGCCTTTAATCTCGATCACGAAGGAAAATTCAAAGGCCTGATCATGCTCGCGCCCGGAAAAACGTTCAAGGCCAGCTATTGGATCGTTCCCACGGGCTTCTGACCGCAGCGCACTCACTCGATGGCAACTTACCGAATTCATACGCAGGACGTCGAGGGCTACGCAACCTACCACCTCACGGACACGCGCCGCGATATGACTTACGGGGTTGCTCCCGGCCTAGGCAATTTCGGATACGAGTTCAAGGTCAACGGCAAAGACGTGCTGGTCCCGATCCTCTCGCTGGCGCGCTATGCGCAGGCGCGCCGCACAGCGGGCGGCAATCCATTTCTCGCGCCCTGGGCCAACCGCATCGATCGCGACCATTACTTCTTTCAAGGGAAGAAGTACCTTCTCAATGCGGCTTTGGAAAATCTTCGCCTCGATGGGCTCGGCCTGCCACTGCACGGTCTGCTCGTCTTCGAGCCGCGCTGGGAAGTCGTGACGAGCGGCGCCTCTGACGACGCGGGCGCCTTCCTCACTACGCGCCTGGATTTCTATCAGTATCCCGATTTGATGGCGCAGTTTCCCTTTGCCCAAACCTACGAGGTCACGCATCGCCTGCGCGACGGCCGCCTGGAAGTAGTCACGCAGGTGGCGAACGTCGGGCGCAGTCCGTTGCCCGTGATGATGGCCTACCATCCCTACTTCTGCCCGGACGGGCCGCGGGAGGAATGGACGCTGGGCATCAGCGCGCGCACGCACTGGTTTCTCGACAAGCGGAACGTGGCCACGGGCACTAACGAGCCGGTGTCCCAGTTTCTGCCTCAGGCTCAGGGCTTCGTGCTCGGCAAAACCGCGCTCGATGACGAATTCTCGAACCTGGAGCGCGACGGTGCCGGGCTGGGGCGAGTGTGGGTGAAAGGCCGGAGCCACAAGATCGAAGTCCTATACGGCGAGGGCTTCGATTTCGCCGTCGTTTACGCGCCGCTGGAGAAACCGCTCATTTGCATCGAACCGCAGACCGGCCCGACCAACGTTTTCAATATGCAGCACGAAGGAAAGTTTGATGGCCTGATCGTGCTTGAACCGGAACGGACTTTCACGGCAAGATATTGGATCGTTCCGACAGGATTCTGAGTATCATCGCTCGCGAGGACTCGCTCATGAAGAGATCTACGCTGATCGCGGCAACCGGCCTCCTGGCGCTCTACGGCCTGGCGGGATTGCTCGCGCCAACTTTCCGACCATCGAGGTTTGCCATGGCTGCTCCCGCTTCCTCCTTCCCGGCCAGGGTTGAGAAAACACAATACAAGGGCTGGAACGTTTATCGCCTGACGAACGGCCTGGTCACGCTCGACGTCGCGCCGGACATTGGCGGGCGCGCCATCCAGCTCCGCCTTGCCGATCAGGAATACTTTTTCGTCAATCCGGATCTCGCGGGCAAGGTTCTGCCACCGGAACAGAACAATCTGAAATCCGGCTGGGCGAACTACGGTGGCGACAAGGTTTGGCCCGGCCCCGAGGGCTGGTCGAACGACGACCAGTGGCCGAGCATTCCCTACTACATCCTCGACGGCAGCAAGTTTGACTCCGAGATCACCAGCAACAATTCCGGCGAGGTCGCCGTCAAGGTGACGAGCCCCAAGGACCCGCGCAGTGGCGTGCAGTTCGTGCGCACGTATCACGTTTACGCCAACACGACGCGCGTCCTGGTCGAGCAGGTCATGCGCAATATCTCCAAGCGCCAGATCCGCTGGGGCGTCTGGCACCTGATCCAGAACGACGCCGCGGACGCGAACGACCCATCCAAACCCAACCCCGACCTCTACATGTACGTCCCGCTCAATCCCAAGAGCCAGTACGCGGCGGGCTACTACGTCATGTTTGGCGACGTGCGCCACCCCAGCTATCAGGTAGTCGATAACGGGCGGATGCTGAAGATTCACTACCTCTATCGCGTGGGCAAAATCGCGGCGGATTCAAGCGCCGGCTGGTTCGCGGTGGTCAACGGCCAGAAGAACATTGGCCTGATCGAGAACTTCAAATACTTCCCCGGCATGGAGTACCCCGACGGAGGATCGGTCGAGTCCTGGAACGACGGGCCAGGCATTATCTCGCGTGGCCCGTACGATCAGATTCTCCCCGACGATCCCAAGAAGACGCCTTACTTCTTCGAATCGGAAGGCATGAGCCCTTACGCAACCCTAGAACCGGGCGATGAGTACTCGTATCCGATCTCCTGGTCGCCGGCGCGGGTCACGAACCCGGTGCACGACGCCGTCGGCGCCGGCGTCATCAGCGAGCCGCTCTCAGGAAAAGTAGACGGCGCGCGAATCACCCTGCGCGGCACGTTTGGCGTCTTTGTGCCGGGGACGCTCGAGGCAGTGTTCTACAGCCTCATGGGTGAGGAATTGAATCGCGAGACTTTGCAGGCCGTCGACCCTCGCGAAGTCGTAAAGGTGGAGAAATCCGTCGCCCTTCCCGCCGGCACTTACCGCGTCAGTATTCGCGTCCTCGACGTGGTGGGTGAGAATCGCGGCTATCTGGGAAACGTGATCTTGAAGTAGCGCGCCTTCCAAGGCGGCATCGAATCGAAACCTCCTGTGCCGGGCTGAAGCCCGGCGCGACTCACCGCCAGGTCTGATCGTCCATTCTCTTCAGGCTCGCGCCCTCTTCGAGCACGCCCAGCGTGACAATTGCAAACGTGAAGACGCGCGTTCCGGGCTCAAGGTGCCCGCCGAGGGCCTTCTGTGGGTCTGCAAATGAGATGTGGCAGTGGACGCGGCCGTCGATGATGTAGCCGGTGGTGGTGAGCAGGTCGTAGGGGCCTTCGCCTTTTGTGAACGCTTCGGTGGCGGGCAGCGTCGTGTTGCTCACCACATGCACGTGGTAACTCACCAGCGATCCGGCGCCGCTCAAGATCACTGCATTCTTGATCTTCTCTCGCGCCACGGCATCGCGCAGCCCCTGGAGAATATCCACCTGGTTCTTCATTCGTACGACGACGACCCGCTTGAACTGGGTGGACGTCGTGAAGGTGTCCGGGACAGGGCTCTCCTCTGCTTCCGGCTGCGGACCCTTTCCGCCGGCCGGCTCCGGCCGGTTGAGGAGCGCGGCGAAGACCAGAAGCAGGATGGCGATTCCTTTTCGCAGAATGTTCGGGGAATGGTTGTTTCGATTCATATCGGGGGTCTCCGATCGAGGAAACAAATTTGATCCTGGAACGATTCCGCTTCCGCCCAACTCGCGGGAAGGGGGCTGCGATTCCAGATCTGTTTTCGTGAGGCCGGCGCCGTTACGCCCCTGCCTGCTTGGAGAGTCCCGACTGGAAGGCCTCCACTTCGGCCGCGGTCGGCAGCGAGGGCTGCGCGCCGAGCTTGGTGACGGCGAGCGCGCCGGCCATGTTGGCGTAACGGATGGCCGCATCCATCTTCGCCCCCACCGCGAGCTGCACGGTGAGCGCAGCGGTAAATGCGTCACCCGCAGCGGTGGGATCCACTGCGGTAACCTTGTGAGCGGGGAAATGTTTGTAACTTTTTCCGGTGACGAGCATGGCGCCGTCGCTGCCCAGCTTGAGCACCACGGTCTTGACGCCCATCGCGAGCAGCGTTTCCGCCGCCTCGCGCGCCGAGACGCGTCCGGAGACTTCCTCGCCGGTCAGATGAGCGAGCTCGGTCTCGTTGGGCGAGACAATGTCGGCCAGTTTCAGGATCTCCGGCGGGCAGTTACGCGGCGGCCCGGCATCGAGCACGGTCAACTTCCCCGCCTTGCGCGCAATCCGCAGCGAAGCCTCCACGACCTCCATGGGAATCTCCAGAACCGTGCACAGCGCGTCGGCCTTCTCGATCACGGGAGCCGCGCGCTCGATGTCCGCCGCGGTCAGTGAAAAGTTTGCCGAAGCATCGACGACGATGGAGTTGTTGCCGTTCGGGAAAAGCATAATGAAGGCGCAGCCCGTCGTGCGCTTCGTGTCGCGTTTGACGTGACCTGTATCAATGGCGTTGAACTCGAGTCCCTGGATGAGGAAGTCGCCGATCATGTCCTTGCCGACCGAACCGACAAAGGTGGTCTTGGCGCCCAGGCGCGCCACGCCCACCGCTTGATTGGCGCCCTTGCCCCCGGGAAAGAACTTCAGGTTGGTGACGAGCATGCTCTCACCTTCCTTGGGCAAGCGGTCGGCTTTCACGACCATATCGAAATTGGTGCTTCCTACAACCACCACATGAACTTCATCCGCGCGACGGACCACGACACCTCCTCCGAGAACTCCGCTGCGAGTTGTTCCGGTTCGTGCCTCACCAATTTGCACGGTTTTGCAGCATTGTCAAGACGATTGCTCCCTTAGGTGTTTACTCTGCATTTAACACTTTTCGCCTCTCTCTCGAAACAGAGGTCTGCCCCCGCCGAACCGCGAGGGCGCGGGGGGCGCTTTACATACCGCATCCCCCAGAGTATCGTGGGCGTGAGGAAAACCCGGAGTCTATCCATGTGATGTTCGCTGTCGGCGAGACCTCGCTCTGCGCAGCGGTCCCCAGTCCGGCGGCGGGCGGAATCTCGATGACCAGCGAGGGCGTGGCGCAAATCGCCAACCCGTTCTGCAACTCACCGTCATACGGTTTTGATACGAGGAGGAGCACCAATGGCTAAGGCAAAACAGATCACGGCCTGGCTCGAGAGCACTCCAGGCCAGCTCGGACGCATCGCGAAAGCGCTGGGCGATGCGAAGGTCAACATCACGGCTTTCACTGCTTATGGTGCGGGCGCGGAGAGCGCCGTACGGTTGCAGGTCACCAGCCCCGCCAAAGCCAAGAAGGTCCTGGAAGGTCTCGGAGTTCGCGTCACCGAGGAAGAGGTCGTGCGCGTGACGCTCGCCGACAAGCCGGGCATCCTCGGCGAAGTCGGCAGCCGGCTCGGCCAGGCCAACATCAACATCGAATACGCGTACGGTAGCGTCGCCGCGGGCGGGAAAAAGGCAGATGTGATCCTTGGCGTCTCGGATCTGGCGGGAGCATCCAAGGCCCTGCGCGGAATTTAGGGGGACCCGTCGGAGCAGACGACCGGTCTGGCAAGGCAACGCCTCGCTCCTACACATCGACACTATGAGAACGGATAGCGATTGAGTTCCAACGCGCGATTCGCGAGCCGCCGACGGAGCTCGATCACGTCGGGTGGAGTCCGCCTCAGGAAGCGCTTGAGCAGCGCCAGTTGCGTGCGCAACGTGTCTCCCTCCGCGATGCGCGCGAGTGCGCGCCGCGCGTCCGATTCCATGCGGTCCGCCGCTTCGTAGGCATAGGCCCGGACGGCGTCGCACTCCCTCGAGGCTGCTTCGGCGTCCGAGCGGGCAACTTTCTTCTGCGCGCGCAGCAGGGCGCTTTCGATCGCGTACACTTCCATCACCAGATTGCTTAGAGCGCCAATGATCTCCTGCTCTTCCGCGAGCGCTTGCATATATCTCTGCACGGCGCTTCCGGCCACCAGCAGCGTCGCCTTCTTCGCTCCTGCGATCAACTTTGCTTCGGCCGCCAGCGGACGATCGTCGTCAGAGTCATCGGCCGTCGCACTGCCCAGAACATCGTCCAGTACGCATTTCGCCGCCGGGATCAGCGCCAATTCGCCCTTCATCGACCGCTTCATTAGCATATCGATGATGAGGAGGCGGTTGATTTCGTTGGTGCCCTCAAAGATGCGGTTGACGCGCTGGTCGCGGTAGGTCCGCTCGATGCCGTAATCGCTCGAGAAACCGTAGCCGCCGAAGATCTGGACCGTCTCGTCGGCGGCGAAATCCAGCATCTCGGTTCCCAGAACTTTCAGAATCGAGCACTCGACGGCGTACTGCTGCAGCGCTTCCAGAACCTGCTTCGGCGCCCCTGCCGCGCTGTGATCGATTCCTTCCAGCAGCCGGTCGACCATTCCCGCGGTGCGGTACGAAACGCTCTCGACGGCGTAAATCGTCGCCACCAGTTCGCCCAATTTCTCCTTGATGAGGCCGAAGTCCGCGATCTTACGGCCAAAGGCGTCGCGCTCCTTCGCCCAATGGAGGGCTTCGCCGAGCAGGTACCGGGAGCCACCCACGCAACCCGCACCGAGCTTGAGGCGTCCGATGTTCAGAATGTTGAACGCAACCAGATGACCTTTGCCCACTTCCCCGAGGACGTTTTCCATGGGCACCGGGACATTCTCCAGATTGAGCGGGGTGGTCGAGGAACCGCGAATTCCCATCTTGTGCTCTTCCGCGCCGGGCGAGACACCCGCAAAACCGCGCTCGACAATGAAGGCGGTGAACTTTTCTCCCTCCACTTTGGCAAAAACGATGTAAACGTCCGCGATGCCGCCATTCGTCACCCACATCTTGGTCCCGTTCAGGACGTAGTGTTTCCCGTTGGGGCTCAGGCGCGCCGTGGTTTTGCAGTGCAACGCATCGGAGGCCGAGGTCGCTTCGCTCAGACAGTACGCGCCCAGCCACTCGGCACTCGCCAGCTTCGGCACGTAGCGGCGCTTTTGATCTTCCGTTCCAAACAGGGCGATGGGAAGTATACCGATCCCGGACTGCGCGCCCACGATCGTCGCCCACGACCCTTCGCGCGCCATTTTTTCGGCGATGAGAATGGAAGAGATCTTGTCGAGCTCGAGGCCTCCGTATTTCTGTGGCACGTCGGCGGCGGTTAACCCAATTTCAGCGGCTTTCCGCAGGAGCTCGCGCATCAAACCGTAATCCTTCTCCTCAAGCTGCTTGGTGCGGGGGACGATTTCCTGGTCAACGAATTCCTGCGCCGTCTGCGCAATCAGTCGGTGCTGGTCGGTGAGGTCTTCCGGGGTGAAGACTTCCTCCGGTTGACACGCTTCGATGAGGAAGCTGCCGCCCTTGACATGCTTGCTCGCGGTGCTGACTTCCATGGCTATCTGAACCTCCGCGGACCTCACGACAGATTTTCGAAAATCCCCGCCGCGCCCATGCCACCGCCAATGCACATTGTTACCATGCCGTAGCGCGACTGGCGGCGCTTCATTTCATTGAGCAACGTCGCGGTGAGCTTGGCACCCGTACATCCGAGCGGATGCCCGAGCGCGACCGCTCCGCCATTGACGTTGACACGCTCGATGTCGAGTTCCGCCAGCTTGATGACGCTCAACGCCTGCGCCGCGAAAGCCTCGTTGAGCTCGATGACGTCGATGTCGGCAAGCCTCAGCCCCGCAAATTTGAGCGCCTTCGGGATCGCGTACACCGGCCCGACGCCCATCTCCTCGGGCAGCGTTCCGGCGGTGGCGAAGGCGACGAACCGCGCCAGCGGCTTCGCGCCCAACGCCTTGGCCCTGTCCATCGACATGACGACGGCCGCGGCGGCGCCGTCGCTCGTTTGCGAAGCGTTTCCGGCGGTGATAGTCCCTCGCGCATGAAACACCGGTTGGAGCTTGGCGAGCGCTGCGCGCGTCGTATCAGCGCGCGGGCCTTCGTCCGTTTCAAAGACGCTCTTGCGAGTCTGAGGCTTGTTGTGGCTGTTCGAACTGACCTCGACAATTTCCAGGGGAACAATCTCCTCTTTGAACTTCCCCGCCCCGATGGCGGCCAGCGCCCGCTGGTGGCTGCGCAGCGCGAACTCATCCTGCTGCTCGCGCGTGATCTCGTGTTTGCGCGCCAGGTTCTCCGCCGTCAGCCCCATGTTCAGATAGGCATCAGGGTAGTGCTCCATCAAGAAGGGATTGGGTGAGAAATGATAGCCGCCCATGGGAATCATGCTCATCGTTTCCGTGCCGCCAGCGATGATCACGTCGGCGAAGCCCGCCATGATGCGTTCGGCGGCGAGTGCGATGGCCTGAAGCCCGGAGGAGCAAAAGCGATTGACGGTCATCGCTGAACAGGTCGCCGGCAAGCCCGCGCGCAGCGAGGCCACGCGCGCCACGTTGTTGCCCTGCTCGGCTTCCGGCATGGCGCAACCCAGAATGACGTCCTCGATTTCATTCCTGTCAAGGCCCGGCACGCGCTGAATCACTTCCTGAATCACCTCCGCCGCCATATCATCCGGCCGCGTCGCATGCAGGGTTCCCCGCGGTGCTTTGCCCACCGCGGTTCTTGCAACGGAGACGATTACTGCTTCCTTCATCCCATGCTCCTTAACCACTGCCGCTCAGCGTCCAAGAAGTGGACAGTGAACGGAAGGCATGCTCCGCGGATCGTCTTCCGGTTCCTTTCTCTGTCCACTGTCCACTGTGCACTGGTCACTATTCTGACTTCTGACTCCTAATTCCTCAGCGCCTTCCCCTTCTTCAACATGTGCTGAATCCGCTCCTGGGTTTTCTTTTCACCGCACAAGCTGACGAACGACTCGCGCTCAAGATCGAGCACATACTTTTCCGAGACGCGCTGCGGCGAAGTGAATTCTCCTCCTCCCGAAAGAATCTTCGCGAGGTGAGTTCCAATCACCACGTCGTAATCGGAAATGTACTCGCCGCGCCGCAGGAGGTGGAGCCCCAATTTCATCTTGGCGAACGCGGCCTGGCCGAGGACGAGGATTTCGTCGCGCCGCCGGGGGGAGCGATAGCCGAGCCGAACGAGGTCAAGTGCCACCTGCTTCGCGTCCGCGATCTGCCGGTCGCGATTCATGCTGACGGAATCTTCGGCGCGCAGATAGCGCAGCTTGCGCGCGTCATCTGCACTGGTCGAAACCTTGGCCATGCCGATGTTCGTGAACACCTCTTTCAGATTCACGAACGGATCAGCATCAGGATCCTGCG
>JBEKUI010000094.1:0-14617 GCA_049515175.1 Terriglobia bacterium | reverse complement strand
GAGAGACCGTGCTGGTTAAAAGGGCGGAATGAAAACAGGCCCTGAGGGGCCTGGGGGAGGTAACATGATGGCAGACCTATCACAATTCTTCGTTCCCCTTGTCGTCGTCCTCGTCGTGCTCTCCTTGATCGTGGCGATGGCGCTGTTCGCCCGGAACTACATCAAAGTGGCGCCCAACGCCGTAGCGATCTTCAGTGGCCGCAAGCACACCTTGCCGGACGGGCGCATCATCGGCTACCGCATGGTTCGCGGCGGCGCGGCGTTCCGCTGGCCGTTGCTCGAACAGGTGGATTACCTGTGGCTGAATGTATTCACCATTCCGCTCGAAATCAAACGGGCCTACACGCTAAAGGGCGTGCCGATTTTCGTCAAGGCAGTCGCCAATGTCAAAATCAAGGGGGACGACATCTCGCTCTCCGCCGCTGCCGAGCGCTTTCTGAAAATGGGGCAAGAGCAAATCCAGCGGGTGATTTTCCAGACTCTGGAAGGCCACCTGCGCGCCATCCTTGGCACTCTGACCGTCGAAGAGGTGAACAGCGACCGGCAGAGTTTCGCGCAGAAGCTGACTTCCGAAGCCGCGCAGGACCTGGAGCGCATGGGCATCGGCGTGGACGTGCTCACCATCCAGGAAATCAGCGACGAGGAAGGCTACCTCGACGCGTTGGGCAAGAAGCGCACGGCAGAAGTGAAGCGTGACGGCACGATCGGCGAGGCCGAAGCCACGCGCGACGCCAAAATTAGATCCGCCCTCGCCATGCAGGAAGGCGAGAAGGCCAAGTATGACGCCGACGCGCAGATTGCCGCCGCCGCCCGCGACTTCCAGGTGAAGCAGGCGACCTACCAGGCGGAAATCGAGATTGAAAAGGCCAAGGCCACGCAGGCCGGTCCCCAGGCCGACGCCAAGGCACGGCAGGCTGTCGTGGCGGAGGAAGTGCGCATCGAGAAGACCCGGACGCTGGAGCAGATTGGCGTTCAGGAACAGGAAGTAATGCGCAGGCAGAAAGAACTGGAAGCCACGGTCGTCAAGGCTGCGGATGCCGAGCGGCAGGCGGCCATCGTGCGCGCCGAGGGCAAGAAGCAGGCGGCGATTCTGGAGGCCGAGGGCCAGAAGTCTGCGCAGATCGCCCTGGCCGAAGCGCAGCAGCAGAAGCTGAAGCAAGAAGGTATGGGGCGTGCCGCGGCGGTCGAGGCGGAAGGTCGCGCCGAGGCAGCCAAAGTTGAGGCAATCGGGCTCGCCCAGGCGCGCGCCATCGAAGCGCAGGGCGTCGCTGAGGCGCAGGCCATCCTGAAGAAAGCCGAGGCGTGGCAGCAATTCAACGAAGCGGCGAAGCTTCAGACCATTCTGGAGAAACTGCCGAGTGTCTTGCAGGCATCGGCGGCAATCTTTGGTGCGGTCGCGGCTCCGCTTGGGAACATCGACAAGGTCGTGGTCATCGAGCAGGGCAACGGCGGCGGCGACGGCGGAACGGGAGGCATCGGGCGCATTGCGAGGACCGGCCCGGCATTGGTCTTCAGCCTGTTGCAGCAATTGCAGGCCCTTGGGCTGGACATCCCGACGGTGCTCTCACAGCTCGGCGCGGGCGACGGCGGCAAAGTGGCCGGCACGGTCAAGGATGCTGCGGCGAGGAAGGCAGAAGGTAGTAAGCCGAAGGCGGAATAAGGAATTGTGAATTCAGATTGCAGCACGCTGAGGGCTGACAACGGACGTCTGACTGCCGACTGCTAACTGCTGGCTGCCGACTGGGTCTCCATGAACGGATACAAATCCTCCCTCAATTTCGATCGTGCCCCCGCCGAAGCCTTGGTCTTTCAATGCAGCGACCATCGTACCGGGGCCGCGCTGCGTGATTTCCTGGACAACGGTCTGAGGCTGAAGGGCAACTACGACCTGCTGGCAATGCCCGGCGGGCCACAATGCATGACGCTCGTCGAATATTTGCCCAAGCTCTCCTGGGCGCTTTCGAAGTGGATACGCTACCTTGTTGACACGCACGAGTTGAAACGGCTGATTCTCATCGCCCATGAGGATTGCGGCTGGTACAAGCAGTTGCCATTTCACTTGCTGGGGTCCTCAGATCCTCGCCACCGGCAAGAAGATGACCTGCGGCGTGTGAAGCAAGTTCTGGCCAGAGATTTTCCTCACCTGCGCGTGGAGCTTTACTACGCCGCCTTCGATTCGAGCGACCACGTGACGGTTGAAACCGTGCCCGGCTAATGCCTGCCTTCCTCGAGATTGCGTATCACGGCGGGATGGTCCTGCTGATGGGTTTGCTCATCGGGCTGGAGCGGCAGCATTCGCAAAAAGCCGATGAGCCGCTCTTCGCAGGGTTTCGCACTTTTCCCGTCATCGCGCTGACGGGATTCCTCTCCGGCCTGCTGGCGCGGGCGGGTTTTCCCTGGTTGCTGCCCGTGGCGCTGGCGGGGGTCATCGCCATTGCCGTCACAGCCTACTATGTGACTGCGATGGGCCAGCACAAGGGCGCAACCACTGAGTTCGTCGCCATCCTGACTTTCATTTTCGGGGCCCTTACGGCGTTTGATTTTCTGATTCCCGCCGCCGCCTTCGCCGTCATCACCACGCTGCTGCTCTCCATGAAGGCGCCGCTCCATCAACTCGCCGAGAAGATTCAGGAAGGCGAAATCTACGCCATCCTGAAGTTCGGCATCGTCAGCGTTATTGTGTTGCCGCTGCTTCCCGACCGCGCCTTTGGGCCGTTCGGCGTGGTCAACCCACGCGTCGTGTGGTGGATGGTGGTGCTGATTTCCGCTGTCAGCATGCTGGGCTATGTGCTGATGCGCTTCCTGGGCGCGCGGCAGGGCATCGCCGTGACGGGCTTCCTGGGCGGCCTCGCGTCAAGCACTGCAACGACCGCCGGCCTTTCTCAGAAGGCGCGCGAGGCGGGGCAAGCTGTGGCCCGGTACTTTGCGCTGGGGATCATCATCGCCTCCACCATCATGTATTTCCGCGTGCTCTTCCTGGTTGTCGTGATTGATTCAAACCTGGCGCGTGGATTGATTCTGCCCATTCTTGCGCCGGGAGTACTGGGGATCGGGCTAGTCGTTTTCCTATGGAGAAACCGCGGGGGCGAGGCGGACGCGCGCCTGGATGTAAAGAACCCCATGGAGCTCGGCCAGGCGGTGAAGTTCGCGCTGCTATTTGCGGTGGTGCTGTTCGGGGCGAGCGCTGCGCACCACTACTTTGGCTCGGCGGGGGTTTATATCGCGAGCGGGCTGGCGGGTTTGACTGACGTGGACGCCATCACCGTTTCGATGGCGCGCCTGGCGCGGGAGAATGTTCTGGCGCCAGGTACCGCCGGAGCTTCCATCCTGCTCGCCTGCGCGATGAATACCCTGGTGAAAGGCGGGATCGCCATGCTGACAGGCGGCGCGTCGCTGCGCCGCGTCATCATGCCGCTCTTTGCCGCACTCTTTGTTGCCAGCCTCGCCGCTTGCCTCTTTGTCGCAACGCGCTGAGGTGCCGGTTCTGCGCTCGGTTCGCCGGGCGACTGACTCCTGCCTAGTTCTTCTCGGGCTTCGCACCTGGCCAATCATCCGTGCGGAAGGGCGGGGCAGGCAATCCGGCCTTGTTGTAAAGGCTGCACTCGGGAAAATCCCGCCAGGCGTAGCGCACTGCGGCCGGCTTGGCCACTTTGGGACTGCTCACGACGACGTTACCACCCTGAATTTGAGCTTCGGCGGGCACGAACTTTCGATCGTCCCCGGCGATTTCGAATCCCGAGAGTGCGCGCCCCCGCACGACCAACCCTCCTCCGCGACGTTTGAATTGAAGAGTGACGTGGTTTCCTTCGACCTTCATGCGGTCGTAAACCGGGCCGGAGTATTCAACGTTCTTGCCGTAGGCGATGACTTCCGCGGCCAGCGCCAGGCGGCGACCGGCTTCCTGTTTGTTTTTGGGGTGAATGTCGTAGCGCTCGCCAATGTCGGCAGCAACCGCCATGCCGGTTTTGGGGAGGGAGAGAGTCATAGCCTGTGCCTCGCGCAATTCCGGCCAGGTGCCTGAATCCTCAAAGCCGGCGAGCTGCACGAACAGGAACGGAAATTCTCCTTCGCCCCAGGCGCGCCGCCAGTCCGAGATCATGGCCGGAAAGAGCTTGCGGTATTGCCCGGCGCGGTCGGCGTTGGATTCGCCCTGGTACCAGATGGCACCGCGAATCCCAAAGGGAATCAGCGGCGCAATCATGGCGTTGAAAAGACCGGAAGCGCGCCACGAACTGCTTTGCGGATCGTCCGGAAATTCGGGAGGCCGCGGCGCCGCCTTGCCGCCGGCTTCCGCCTGCTGCGAGGCGCGGCTCCATTCGTCGAGCTCATGGCGGTACTTCTCAAGCTGGGCCGGGTAGTCGGCGAGTTTCTTCTCCCAATCTGAAACGATGGAAGCGAGCGCGGGATCGCCGGCCAGGGACCCGTGGCTGGTCCAGGCCTCGGCGGGCGTTCCGCCCCAGGAAGTGTGAATCAGTCCCACGGGCACTCCGAGCTTGCGATGAATCTCGCGCCCGAAGAAGTAGCCCACCGCAGTGAACTGTCCGGCGGTCTGCGGGCTGGCAACGAGCCATTGGCCTTCCACGTCCGTCTGGGGCTTCCCAGCCACGGCTTTCTTCACGCCAAAGTGACGGATCATCGGATAATTCGCCGTCGCTATCTCCTGCTCGGCGTTGTGGACTCCGCCCCGCCCGTTGGTAACCGCCATTTCCATGTTGGATTGTCCCGAGCAAATCCAGACTTCACCCACGGCGACGTTGTGAAGCGTGAGCGAGTTCTTCCCGGCGACCGTCATCTCGAACGGACCCCCGGCCGGCATCGGCGCAAGCTCGGCCTTCCAGCGCCCCTGTGAATCGGCCGTCGCGGACGCCTTTTGGCTCCCCAGCGTTACTGTAACCTCTTCGCCCGGGTCCGCCGTTCCCCACACGGGCGCCTTGATGCCCCGCTGCAAAACCATATTGTCGGCGAACAGGGCATTGACCTTGACTTCCGCCCATCCCTGGGGCGATGAAAAAAACAAGCAGACGACTGCGAGCGATATAGAGCACAAAATACGACGACGCATTTCGACCCTCCCGGGGAACTCGACTCTCCTTTACTGCGAGGACGGATATTAACGACAAAAGCCCGCGGGGATCAAGACACAACTCCAAACGGTCGAGATGACACTCGCGGCTTCGGTCGCTCGCGGGCGGCGAGGCGCTACCCAAGAATATTCGCGGCGGGGGCACGCGTCAGAGCGTGGAGGAGTTCTTCTGCACCTTGGCAAAGGCCGCGACCACGTCATCGACATCCTGCCTGCTGCCGAGAAGCACCTCGTGGGGAAGGGCCAGGGCCGTGGCGCAGAGTTCGTCGTTCCTGGGGCATTGGTTCTGTGCTCGGTAGCGGTCCAGGCGCTCCTTGGAATAGATGGCGCGATAGCCGCGCGAATTAAGGGTGTTCTCGATAAAGGGGTCCCGGTTGAGCGCGCTGTAACCTTCCTCGGCGGGAATGCCTTCCGCAGCGAGCGCGCGGCACAACTTCCCGCGCTCAAGCCCGTGGAACTGTTCCTTGTTGTAGCGCAGGCCGAAGCGGTAGTAGGTCTGGCGGGTGGACTCAGGATAATGCTGTTGCGGCGTAATCCCGGGAACTCTGCGGATTTCTTCCTTGAGATAGGCGGCGTTCTTTTCGCGCCGGGCGCAGACTTCTTCGAAGCGAGTTATCTGGGCCATCAGCACGGCGGCGGCGAAGTCGGAGATGCGATACTTCGTCCCGCGAACGACATATCGGTTGGACTGCTTGGGGTCACGGCCGAAATCGCGGAAGACAAAGGCCCGTTCGATCAGGTCGGCGCGATTACTGACCAGCGCTCCCGCTTCGCCGCCGGGCAGAATCTTAGTTTCCTGAAAGCTGAAGCAGCCCACCGTCCCCAGCGTCCCCAGGCGCTTGCCCCGCCATTCCGCCAAGTGGGACTGGCATGCGTCCTCAATCACGGGCAGATTGTGCTTCGCGCCAATGGCCAGAATCCGGTCGAGGTTTGCTGGTGTACCGTAAATGTGCACCGGCAAGATGGCGCGCGTGTGCTCTGTAATCCGGCGCTCGATATCTTCCGGGTCCATCTGAAATGTGGCGGGATCGGAATCCACGAAGACCGGCAGCGCGTAGGTCATCAGAATGGCGTCGATGGTAGCAATGTAAGTGTAAGGAGAAACTAATACTTCGTCACCGGGGCTGATGTCGAGCACCTCCAGCGCGGTGTGAAGGGCGTGCGTCCCGCAGGGTGTCATCACAGCGCCCCGGGCGCCCAACTTCTCTGCCCAGGCTTTCTCGAACTTGGGGACGAATTCGCCATCGTAGGTGCACCAGCGATGGTTGCGCAACGCCTTGAGAATGTGCGCCTCGTCGAGTTCGTCGGTCGCCGGCCAAATAGGAAAAGGTTTGGTGCGGACCGGCGAGCCGCCTTCCAGGGCGGGCACTCCCGCATTGGCTGTCATGGCGACACCGAGCGGAACGGCGCTTGCCGCCGCCAAGTTTGCAGATGTCTTTGCCAGAAACTCTCGACGCGTCAGGTGGCGCTTTGCCATATCTGAACACTCCTTTCATCCAGCGAGGACAGGTCTCAGTCCCAGGGTGTCAACCGGCCGGAATTATACTCCCAAATATTCTCGAAACGAGGTGAAGCACAAAGGCGCCGGGCTAAATGTTATGCTCGCGCAGCAATAGCTAGTGATGGCCGATGAAGTGTTGTCATAAGGCTGGAGCCGGCGAAGGGAATCGAACCCCCGACCTACGGTTTACGAAACCGTTGCTCTACCGACTGAGCTACGCCGGCCGGGCAGAGATAGAAATGCTCACCCGCTTGAGTTGACGTCGCCGCCAAACTAGCGGGTGAGCATTCGAGAGGAGAATAGAATGACGGACGCGCCCCGCCAAGCTAATCTCAAAAGTGAGTCTATGGAATCGATTTCGTGATGTCAAGGGATTTCTAGGGAAAATATTTCATATCTATCCTTAATATTATCAGTAACTTAGAGGGTGAAAGAGGGACTCATGGCAAAACTCCGTGTTTGCTTGGTTTTTCCCCAACCCATGGCGCAACCAACTGTAAATAGGACACTTAATAGCCATCGAGGTTCAATCGGATGATTGTCTCGTGCTCGGGATCGGCCCAGGTCCACTGGGGGAAGAACCGCGTTGCAAGTCGCCGGCTTAAGAAGATCATGACTCCTCCTCCCACGGCGAATCCTGAGATGATGAAGGAGAGCATGATGTTGGCGAGCACCATTCGAACCACGCCCAGTATGAAGGCTTCTCGTTTCGGGGCAGGCTCATTCCAACTGACGTTGGATTTGACCTGGAACTGATTGATGAGCTGTTGCGCGGCGGAGGAACCGGGCGCACCAAGGACAAGGATCACATACGAAGCGTTGCGGCGACCGTAGACCGAGTTCGCGCCGTGGTCCTGATTGATTCCCAGCAAGCTCTCCATCGCGCCGTAACGAACCCGCGCGATTTGGGGCGTGGGATAGTTGATGGCCACGAGGGTGGGGCGGTCACGGCCTACGGCGTAAGTTCCGACCTGAGCTTCCGCACCCTGTTCAAACCCGATGATGTCGGTGCGAAAGGTCGGCAGGATCCTCCGCGCCGCCTCGAGCCCCAGAAGATACTTCTCAGATCCCGGAATCAGGCCGGCACCCGGCAGCGGAGTGGGGAGCGACGCCGCGCCCTCACGGTTCGGCCGTGTTCCTCCGATATAAACCATCAGGGCTTGCAGATCGTCCTCTGAAGTCCGGCTGCCCGCGGGCGTCCAGGCGCGAATGAAGATACGACCTCTCACCATAGCTGCCGCGGATGGCCCGATGAGGGTCAACTCCATGCCCTTCGCAGGGTGCAGGGTTTCGCTGCGGTAGAAGGTGAACAGTCCATAAGCGGCGGTGGGATCGAGCGCTTCCTCGAGCAAGGCTTCCGCCTGTTTCTCGCCGAGATGGTACTTGCGCAGGACGGGCGTCTTGACGCCGTATTCGCGCTCAATCGCCGGGTCGCCACCGTACTGGCGGACGACTTCCACCGCCATCGGTTCGGCGCTCACGAGGTGCCAGTTCGCCGCCGGAACGAGAGGAATGACCGTCGGCCCCTGGGCGCTCGCGCCGGTGGCGATTCCCGCCAGCGCAAGAAGCAAGGCGAACTGCCGGACCTTCTCGCGTGCCATTGGGTATGAGGATATCAGAAATTCGAGGCGCTGGCGGAAACCTGCCGTCGGCTGCCTTCCGCCACCGCGCGCGTCGGTTCTTCCCGAGCCACCTTGACTCCGCCCAGGCTGCCGACGTAATGGGCCACACCGTTGCAAAGGGCCTCGGCAATCTGGGCGCGGTGGTCGGACTTCTTCAGTAGTTTCTCGTCTCTAGGGTTGGTCAGGAAGGAAATTTCAGCGAGTACGGAAGGCATGTTGGCGCCGATGAGTACGACGAAGGGGGCCTTCTTGACTCCGCGGTCCTTCTGCGCGCCGGTAATCTTCTTCAGGCGCAGATACACTTCCCGCTGCACCTGGGTGGCGAAATCCTGGGACTCTTCAATCTTCTCGGTCAGCGCGATCTTCTTGATCAAGTCCTGAAGCTGGTGGACCGACTCCTGGCTGGCGGCGTTTTCGCGCGCCGCCACTTCCAGAGCATCGGGGTTGGAAGTGAAGTTGAGGTAGTAGGTCTCAATGCCGCGCGCGCTCCGGTCGTGGCTGGCGTTAGCATGGACGGATATGAACAGGTCGGCACCTTTTTCGTTGGCAATCGCCGTCCGCTCTTCCAGCGGGACAAAGGTGTCATCGGAACGCGTCATGATGACTTCCGCGTTGGTCTTCTCTTCCAGTAACTTCTTCAACTTCAATGCCACATCCAGGACGAGATCCTTCTCGCGCAGGCCCGTGGGCCCTATGGTGCCCGTGTCGTGGCCGCCGTGGCCGGGGTCAATCACGATCCGCCCGATTTTCAATCCCAGAGCGCGGGTCAGTGTCCGAGAGCCGGCTTCGGTGGGTGGAGGCGGCTTGAGGGTGGCGAGGGCTGGAGGTTCACTGACCCTTTTGGCCGGGGCTTCCTCAGTGCGGGAAGGTTTCGTCGGGAGGGCAGGGGTTTTGAGCGACGCTGTCTCCTTCTCCTCCGCCGCACGGGAGGGCTTGGGTTTCTCAGGTGCCGCCGCAACTTCCTTGACGGGCTGCTCTTTGGTGGACTTCGCCGGCGCTTCCGTTTCCACCGGACCATGTGGTTGCGCCTTGGGCGCTTCGGGCTTTGCCCTCGCCGCGGCAAGGGTCGGGCTTTCTGCGGGCGGGCCCGCCTCAGGAGCTTTCACGGATTTGGCTCCTGCAGGCTTCGGTTCGGGCGCCTTTTCGGCAACAACCGGTGGCCCGTTGATGTCAATTACCAACCGGAAGGGATTGGGAAGCGTGAAGACGGAGTAGCCTTCGACTTTCGCCACGTCCAGGACGACACGCGTGACGTTCGGCTGGAACTGCCCGATGCGAACCTGGCGGAGAAAACCATCTTCCACCGGAAAGGTCTTCCCAAGCAACTCCGAACTCAGCCTGGCATCGAGGAGATCCAAAACGATCCGGTCAGGGTTGGGGACGCGGCTCGATTCGAACTTCACTTCACTCTCCACGTTGACGACGATGCGCGAGTAGCTTGGTCCCACCCAGCGCCGGATGCTGGTAACTTCCGGCAAGGCGCCGGCCAGCCGCCTTTCGGTTTTCGGCGGCGCGCTGACCGGCTTCGGCTCCACGGCTTGCGCTTCTTCTACCGACTGCTCGAGCTTTTTCAACTTCTCCCGCGCTTCGACGGCCTTGGCATCCCTGGGGTGTTTTTCAAGAAACTCCTGGAAGGCCTTGCGCGCCCCCGCGGAGTCCTCGAGGCCGGAGCGGTAGACTTCCGCAATGTTGAAACTGGCCTGACTGGAGACAGGGCTCTGGGGATACTGCGCGAGCAGATATTCGTAAGCCTGGATGGCGGCGCGGTAGTACTCGTCACTTCGAAATCGCTGACCCATTTCCTTGTACAGGTCGCCGACCGTATTCAGGGCCAGCGGCGACTTGCCGTAGGACGGGTCATAAGAGTGGACCGATTTGAAGGCGCGGATGACGTTCTCGTAATCGGCTTTCTTGCGGTTCTTCTCCGAAACGGAGTCGAGTGCAGTTCGCAGGTGCGTGGCCCGCTCGTAGGCTGCGTGAGCCCGCACCGCCCGGTTGGCGGGGGCGGCCGGAGATGACAAGGGGAACGAAACCAGCAGGCTGGCGATCAGTAAGGCGAAGCAGAGGCGATTTGTACGTTGGGTCAACCGCAACCTTCGTAACTCCGCAGGCGCCTGCAACTCCCGATGCCAGCGCGGAGCCGGCTCCCTGGCAGGCGGCGTTCGGAATCAACTAGAATTCATAGCCATTGGTATAATGCACGACTCCGCGCGCGTCCACATAGCGATAAATCGGCGCCTTGGCCGGCTCCTTCGACTTCGGTTCTCCGGTGGTCTGAGGAGTATCCGCGGCGTAGAGATGGTTCACCTTGCGCACGTAAGCGCGCGTCTCCTGGTAGGTTGGAACACCGCCGAAGCGCCGCACCGAGTTCTCCCCTGCATTGTAGGCGGCCAGCGAAAGCGTCACATCGCCGCCGAATAGGTCCAGCAGATAGCGCAAGTAGGAAACTCCGCCGTCGATATTCTGTTTCGGGTCGAAGGGATTCTCCACGCCAAAGCGTTTTGCCGTGCCTTCAACCAGCTGCATCAGACCCATGGCGCCTTTGTTGGAGACGGCGTTGGGGTCGTATCCCGACTCGACCTGAATGATGGAATGGACCAGCTTGGGGTCGATCTGCTGGCGGGCCGCGGCCTCGCTTACCAGGCGACCGACTTCCTCGGGCGGCAGGCTAGGGTTTGAACGAACGGGCCGGACGCTCGCCACGATGCTACGGCGGGTGGCGGCAGATATCACCGGCACGTTGATATAGACCTTGTGGCCGTGATCGTCCGTCAGGGCGATGATCTGCTCAGCCGCGAAGGAAGGAACGCCGGAAAGAAGAAGGATGAAGAGGCAGCGGCCCAGAAGGGCGGGGATACCAGTTTGTGTGCGTTTGCTCATTGAGCTCCAGCCTCGACGAATCAGGCTCTAGAACTCATCCCCTCTCGATCTTTGGTCTCAGCCACCGTTGGCGGTGGAATCCGCGTTGGGGTTGTCCCGAAAGCCCAGCCTCCCCGGCCTGGCGCGCCGTCACACCGGAGGCCTTGCTCCCCCAACTTGCGGCATTATAACACTCGCCCCCGTCAATTGCACCCGACGGGGGTAGACCGCGCCTGACACGGCGGTCGCGGAGTTCGTCCTTAGTGAGCCTGGGTCAGAGCAAGCACGGCATAGGCCGTCGCCGCGTCGCTCATGAAGCGTCCCGTGGCGGAGGATGGGTCACGCCCGTTGTTCAGGGAATAGCCTGGCCACAGGCCTTGCGTCGGGTTCTGGCTGCGGACCAACCAGTCGAGCCCCTGCTTCAAGTGAATGTTCTCTCGGGGCAGGCCTGCCTGTGCGAGGGCGAGGGTGATGAGGCCGGTGGCGTAGCCGTCGCTCCTCATTTCCAAAGGTGTGCTGTCGGCTCGTTTCCAGGGGCCGACAAGCGAGGAAAGGCTCCAGCCACCGTCGTCCTGCTGCCTGCTTAGGACTTCGTTGATGATCGACTCTCGCTGTTCCACCGTGAGAAGCCCTGGCCATTTCGCCCCAGCCCACAAGAGCACAACCCGATTGATGGGCGACTGCTGCTTGGATTCACGGACAAGGTAATCGCGGAGCAACTTCAGGTTATTTTGAATCTCGGAGGCCGAGCGATAGTTCTGAGGAGCCGCGCCCACGGCTACCGCAGCCAGAGAAGCGCCGTAGAACTGCGAGTCGTCCGCTTCCCAGGGCTCGTTGCCGAATCGAAGCCACGACCACGCCCCGCTCTCATCTCCTGATGTTTTCTGCAGCGCCCACATGTTGTCGAAGGCGACGTGCGTATCGTCGCTGAGCTTTCCGCTCCGAGCATCAAAGCTGGCGAGGATCAGCGCATTGAGAACGGCTTCGGTCCCACGAGATTCGACGGTTTTGTGGGGGCCGCGTTTCTCGTCGCTGTAAAACGGTTCGACGTCCTTCCAGAGGCGTACGCGCTTTGTGACACTGTCCAGGAGTCGGCGTTCGTTGGCGGAAGGAGAGCTCTCGCCGAGCGCGGTGCGAAGCGCGGGGCGCGAGAGGGCGTAGGGTACCGCCGTGTGACACGACACGCAGAAGGTCTCGTGATCACGGGCGGCGGTCGGCCACGCGCTCCACCAGTCGATCCGCTGATCGAGGTAAGCGGCGGCAGCCCTCTGATTCCAGGCTCCTGCGGTTCCAACTTCAGGGGGCGACCCAGCCGTCACAAAACCTGCGGCGAGGCTCGCCGCCAACGCACAGATTCCCAGTATCTTCGTTCTCATCGGAACAGCCTCCATCTGCCCATCACAGCCCATTCTCATCCCGCGCTAAGTCTTGCGCTTGGCTTGCTCGGCCACGGCCTTCGCCGCCCGCGCCACGGCCTCCGGATCGCCGAGGTATTCGTGCCGGATCGGCTTCAGCTCTTCGTCGAGTTCGTAAACCAGCGGAATACCTGTCGGGATGTTCAACTCGACGATCTCCTCCTCCGGAATGTTGTCGAGATACTTTACCAAGCCACGCAGACTGTTACCATGCGCGGCCACGATGACGCGCTGGCCGGAGCGCACCGCGGGTGCAATCGTCTCGTGCCAGTAGGGCAGCGTCCGCGCCACGGTGTCCTTGAGGCATTCGGTCAGGGGAAGGTCCCTGAGCTTCAGGTCCTCATAGCGTGGATCGTGGCCGGGAAAGCGGTCGTCTTCGCGAGTAAGCGCGGGCGGCGGAATGTCGTAGCTTCGCCGCCAGATCTTGACCTGCGCTTCGCCGTACTTCTCCGCAGTCTGCGCCTTGTTCAGCCCCTGCAGTGCGCCATAGTGCCGCTCATTCAGCCGCCAGCTGTTGTGAATCGGAATCCACATCAGGTCCATTTCATCCAGCGCGATCCAGAGGGTTCGAATGGCGCGCTTCAGCACCGAAGTGTAAGCCACATCGAATCTGTAGCCCTCTTTCAAAAGAACGCGGCCCGCTTCGTGCGCCTCCTGCGTTCCTTTCTCACTCAAATCCACGTCCGTCCAACCGGTGAAGAGGTTCTCCTTGTTCCAGGTACTTTCTCCATGCCGCAATAAGACAACTTTGTACACGATGAGTGCTCCTTGGTATGAATGTTCTGCCCGCTCGATTCCGGGCTCTCCATTATATGTGGGTTTGCGTGAACTGGGGCCCGCGAGTTTTGATCCGACCGCGGGAAAGGCGAATCACAGCGGCTAATGGGCAGGCCCAGGCAACCGCCTGCCCTCCGGGTCGGTGGTGAAGTCTTGGCAGGGGAGGAAATCTAAGGTTATAATGCCTGTCGCCTCCGGGAATCATTCAGGATGGTCTGTCGATCAGGACAAGCACCTTATGCCCAGGAATATGCCTCGGTTGGTAATTCGCGAAACCTCGGGGACCGAGCGCGACGTGGAGATCTTGCGCACGCCGTTCACACTCGGGCGGCAGAGCGACAATGACGTCGTCCTGCTCGACAATCGCATTTCCCGCCGCCACGCCAGCATCAATCGGGACGGAGACGAGTACACGCTGGTGGACGACGGTAGCCGGCACGGCACTTTCGTCAACGGCGAGCGGGTCACCTCCTGCACTCTTCACAGTGGCGACCAGATTAATCTGGGTGTGGCGGACGTCTATCAGATTTTCTTTCTTACCGACCAGGCCACGCTCCCCAAACTGCTGGCGGAGATGGGAAAACTGGGGGCCAGCCCGGCGCCCCAGCTCCAGCACCTGGGTATGCTGCTGCGGATGGCGGAGATGCTCAACCGGGCAGCGGCGCTCGAGGAAGTGCTGACGACCTTGGTCGATTCGGCATTGCAGTTGGGCGATGCCGAGCGCGGCCTGCTCTTTTTGCGCGACGAAGACGGCGAACTGCGCCTGCGACTGGCGCGCGGGCGCGGCGGGACCACCCTGTCTCCGGGGCTCACCGACTATTCGCGGAAAATCGTGGACCGGGTAGTAGAAACCCGCCGGGAAGAAGTGACCCTGGAAGAAGAACTCACCGGCGTTTCCGCCAACGAGACGGGTATCATTCGCCAGGGTCTGCGCGGTGTCGTCGCCCTGCCGCTGCAGAAGCTGCCCATGATGGAGATGGGCGGCGATACGATCATTCAGGCCGCGCCGGAACTCCTGGGCGTGCTGTATCTCGACAGCCGCGCGCGCCCCACCTCACTGACCGGTTTGGACCGCCAGGTGCTGATGACGCTCGCGCTGGAAGGCGCAACGATCATCGAGAACGCCCGCGTCTTCCGCCTGACTCGCGAGCAGGAGCGCATGCGCCACGAGCTTTCCCTGGCGCGAAACATCCAGCAGAGCCTCCTGCCCCGCAAGTTGCCGAGCAGCGACTACTTCGAATTGCGCGCCGTCAGCTTCCCTTGCCAGACCGTGGGGGGCGATTACTACGACGTGATCCGTCTCCCCAATGACCGCTTCGGATTCACGGTGGCCGACGTTTCGGGCAAGGGATTGCCTGCC
>JBEKUI010000093.1:0-14685 GCA_049515175.1 Terriglobia bacterium | reverse complement strand
TTTGACTTTATCGTTCCACCCCTCACCGGTTATGAGCTCACCCACGTCGTGCGCTGCGCCATCGAGAACGTCCTGACCCGCCGAGAAGCGCGGGTGCGTCCCGCAGCATAACAAAGCCAACAACGCTCTGGTCCCGTTCCGTAGCCTCACTTACTGCGGCGCCGCGCATCACAGCTGCTCCTGCTCACGATCGCTTCAGATGGAGTTTCCCTCCAAAGTTTGTGCGGAGATCAACGCACCCGGAGAGGCTCCCTCCCCACCAGTGTTCAGCCCGTTCCTTGAGATGCTCAGGCGGTGCGCTCCAGGGGGACCTGGGGATCGAGAGACAAGGGCTCGCGCGGCTGGGGCTTGAACTTGAGCGCCAGGGCCTGGGAGAGCAGGCGAAGGATAGGGCCGCGGTTCTGGAAAAGGACCTGGACCCATTCCCGCCGCTTCATCTGGGGAAAGTAAATCCCTCGGAAGGCCAGGCGGGCGATCAGGTGGATGAGGCGGTCGGGGAAAGACTTCGATTCCAACCATCCGACAGCGGAAGCGATGGTCGTGGGACTGTACGACCCCACCCAAGCCTGCCGAACTTCCGCTTCCGCTTGCTGCGAGGTGATCCCCAAAGGCGCAAAGTCCATCATGAAGGGCTTGAACTCCAGCCAGTGTTTGGGCCGGGTGAGGCGGCCGGCAGCGGCCAGTCGGTCGTAGAGCGGAGTGGCAGGATACGGCGTCAGCAACCCGAACACCGGGAGCCCCGGCGGCCAGGAACCAATCGCTTCCAGAGTGCGCTGGGCCACACCCGGGCGGTCACTGTCCATCCCAAAGATGAACGAGGTGATGGCGTAAAGATTGTGCCGAGCGAGGCGCTCGAGAATCGCGTTGTACTCATCGGGTTTGTTGAACCCCTTGCTGACGCTCTTGAGGTTCTCGGGATCAATGGACTCGAGGCCCATGAAGATCCACCGGCCGCCGCTTTGGGCGATCAGGGAGACCAATTCTTCATCCCGGAGCAGGTTCATACTGATTTGTGCTACCCAGGGAACTTGGGCGTCGCGGGCGATAATCTCACGCAGCAAGGATTTGGTGCGCCGGGGGTTGATCGCGAAGTTGTCGTCAATGAAGAAAACTGCGATCTTTCCTTTTTGTTTCTTCTCCAGCGCCTTCAGCATCAGCAGTTCGTTGACAACACTCTCATTGGAGCGGAAGCGAATCGAGTCACCGAAGAAACCCGTCACCGTGCAGAACTCGCACCCGTAAGGGCAGCCACGGCCGGACTCAATCGGCATCAGGTGGAAACTCTGCCAGGTCATCCCGAAAAGCGAAAGGAGGCGGCGCGCCATCTTGGGGAAGTGCTGGATCAGGTTGAACTGGTCAAGGTCCATGCGGTCCCACGGAATCACGGGGTAGTCATCCAGAGAAGGTTTGACCTCTTTGCCCTCGGTATCCACCGGGGCATAGGTTTCTTTCAGCTCGCCGCGCTCAGCATCAGCAACAATGGTCGGCCAGGTTTGGTCGGCCTCCCCCAGGGCCACGGCATCGGCGTGGCGAGGCTCACCGTCACGCCCCAGCGGTTCGTTGGGCACCTCGGTGACATGCGGACCTCCCATCACCACTGGAATTCCCGCCGCCCGCACGGCATCGGCCATCTGATAGGCTTTCCGGATCATGCGCGTCATGGCGCCAATCCCTACCAGCCCAATGTGATTTTCCCGGACGTAGTCGACGAGCTGTTCCTTGGTCAAACGCTTCGCGTTGCCATCAATCAGAAACACTTTGTGGCGGGGCGGCGTGAGCGATTTCAGGAGGAACATCCAGAGGTGGGGCATGAAGTTGTTGGTGACTTCGTTGTCCGGATTGTAGAGCAGAATATTCATTTGCCTTTCGCCTCCGTATACGGAGTTGAGGGGAGGAGCCGATCTCAGAAGCAGTTGAGGCCGCGTAAGTAGCGATCAACATTCGACCGGGAAATATTGCCCGTCAAGTCTTCGTCCCTGAGCCCAGCAGTTTGCTTCAACCCTGCCCCCGGCAGGGTACCACGTTCGGGGACGAAAATCTGTTCAATATTGCTTACGTTTCAGATGATGGGCAGGAATCGACTCGGGCCTTGGTTGGCCTGAGGCATTCGCAAGGGGTGGACTCTAGTCATAGAGGACTATGTTGAGGAGCGAACTGTGAACCAGTAAGCCGCCGTTGTAATTGATGAACCCAAGCTTGCGAAATTTGTTCATGAAGTGGCTGACTCTCGACCGGGTTGTCCCGATCATGCCCGCCAAGGTTTCCTGGCTGATTTTCGGAATCACTGGCTCCCGCTTGCCTTCCTTGCCAAAGTGCGCAAGCAGAAGCAGAACTCGAGCCAGCCTCTTCTCGCTGGAATTGAAAAGTTGATCAACCAGATCCTCTTCATATCGAATGTTGCGGGAGAGCAGGTAGGCCGTGAAGAGCTCCGAGAATCTTGGGTCGGTGTGCAGCAGTCGTACCATGGCTTTCTTGCGGAGACGAAGAACTGTTGTGTCTTCCGTCGCCGTGGCGGTTGACATGCGTAAGGGCTGCCCGGCCAAGCAGCCTTCACCGAAGAACTCATCAGCCCCTAGAAGCGCCACGATAGCTTCCTTCCCCTGTTTGGAAACCACGGTCACCTTTACTCGGCCTTCCTGAACGTAAAACACTGCGTCCGCCGGATCGCCTTGCGAAAAGATCACTTGCTTACGCCGGTAGGACGCGACACTTCTCCCATCGTTGACTCTCGCGAGGAATGTCTTTGGGTTGAAAGGTAAGGTCCGCTTGGGTGCTTCGGCTGCCATCCTCATATCGGATTATTTTTACTACAAATCCCACCCGCCAATCAAGAGCCTCAATGACTTTACTGCCCGCGCCAGCGTCAACGCGGACATGTTCGCCAATCAACCTCGCAGGATGCTTGGGCTTTTCGGTTCTCCTGCAACTCACGTGTCTTAAAAACACATGAAAATTCCACCCGCGCCTCCACCATGACGCATAACATCCTGACTGTTTCCGCATCGCCGCATTAACGTCGCCCAGGACATGAAGAAAAATCCCGATCGGCGTGCGTCACTCCAGCAACTTCGCTCATTTCCTTTATATACATGATATTTACCAAAGAGATTAGACCCTGCACAAAAATTCTGTGATTTTAGTTTTTCTTCATTGCCAACTACGCGCAAGCCGATATATTAGATGAGTGGGACTTGGGGGTGCTTCGATCGGGGCGCCTCACGGCAGGATAAATGGCAGATTCCTATCCAGCAGGCCAATCTGAAAGTGTGGTCTCGCGCGTCAGCCAGCAGCTCGCCGTGCTCGAGAAGCGCGACTGGCAGATGTGGCTGATCGTGGCAGGCACTGGGATCCTCGTGGGCGCCGCGTTTCTGGCCTTGTTGTTTCCCTCCGTAATCCTGGACGAAGGAAAGATCCATTTCGAATTCATTGTCTCCCGCGAAGCCTTCGTCGGTCTGGCCACGATGCTGGTCATCTTCAACACTTACATGATCACCCGCCGCCTGGAACTGCGCCGGATGCGCGAGGCGGTAATCTCCACCTCCATCCAAAATGAGCTGGTGCGCTTGCAGTCGTTCACCGATCCGCTGACCGAGGTGTTTAATCGCCGCGCGCTGGATGACATGGCATCGCGCTATATGGCGCGGGCGCGCCGGCTGGAAAAACCCCTCACCTTCATGGTGATCGATACGGACCGATTCAAAGACATCAACACCCGCTTCGGACATCTCACCGGCGATTTCGTGATTGCCGAGATCGCGGCCATGCTGCAGGGCGCAGTCCGCGGTTCGGATGCGGTGGTGCGTTATGGCGGCGACGAGTTCCTGGTTATTCTGGCCGACTCGGCCATCGAAGGCGCCACGATTGCCGCCAATCGCGTCGCTCGATCGGTGGAAGACTGGAACCACGCCGGCCATTTGCAGGATTTTGAGCTTTCCCTGAGCATCGGCCTCGCCCAATGGACTCCCGGCCAGACCCTCGACCAGGCACTTGCCGAGGCCGACAAGGAAATGTACGTCGCCAAAGAGGCTCGAAAACAAGCAAGATAGCCTTCCTCTGCGCCTCTCGTTGCCCTCTGTCCCTTCAGTTCGCAAAACAACTCCCTGGCCGCTCATTGCGACTTTGAATCGCGCTGCTATAGAATGCTCTCTCGCCCGACGCGGCGAGTGATGGTCCAGTCAAGAGGCGACCAAAGCGTGTGGGGAGTTATCACAGTCCGGCGGCAGTCTGCACGAACCCGTTTTTGCATCCTCCTGAGCCTTCTGGCGGCCGTGGGATTTCTCCTGTGGCCTTCCCGCCAGTTGCGCAGCGATACCTTCCTCATCTACCAGCCGGCATCACGGACCGCCATCCCCGTTCAAATTGTCGATCAGAGCAAGTATCTTCCCATCCTGCCGGTGCTCAACGCGGTCGGCAAGGTTGGGGCCATCCAGGAGAAACGCGCGACCCTCAAGGTGTGGTTCGACACGACGGAGCTTGAACTGCGCTTGGATGAGAAGCGTGTGCGGCTGGGAAAAACGAGCCTGACCCTAGGCCTCCCCGTGCGCAGGCCGGGCAGTCAATGGCTCGTGCCCGTGGAGTTTCTGACCGCCGCCTTGCCGTCTCTGACCGGCCGAGTCGTCGAGTACAAGGTAGGAGCCAACCGCATCTTCGTGGGCGACGTCAAACCCCTGACTTTTTCCCTCCGGCTCGACCTCGCCGGCAATGGAGTACGCCTGACCGTACAGTTCAGCGACAAGGTGGCTCTGCGGACAGCTTCGAGCAACGGGAAGTGGTTTCTCTATCTGGGCGACCGACCCGTCCAGCCGCTGGAAACAAGCTTCCACTTTCAGAATCCTTACATCACTGAGGTTCAGTTCGACGACGAGGATGGCGTTCCGAAGCTTGTGGTCACTCCCGGCGGGCCTGGGCTGAACTTCTATCCGGTTCTTGCCGAGGGCGGCAAAGTCCTGTTTGCTGACGTCCTGAAACCCCCTGCCACGCAGCCCCCGATGCCGGCAGCAGGAATCCAGGCCGGCGGCGCTGCGGGTTCCGAACCGGGCGCGGTTGTACTCACTGCCCCGGAAGAACCCATTCCCGGGGCGCCGGGACCTCCCCTGCCCACGGTCGTCATCGACCCTGCGCACGGAGGTAGTGACACGGGGGCGCGAGCCCGGGACGGCGTTTTGGAGAAAGACCTCACTCTGCAATGGGCCGCGCGCGTGCGATTGGCGCTGTTGGCGACGCGCAAGTACCACGTGCAGCTTACCCGCACGGGGGATGTCGCCTTGAGCTTTGAGCAGCGCGAAATTCTGGCCAACGCGGCGCGGCCTGTGGCGTTTCTCGCGTTGCACGCAGGAAATCTAGGGAATACGAATCCCCGCGTGGCATTGTTCATTTATCGCGGCACGGCGGGTGACTCCACAGAGGCGCCGCCCTCGTTGATTCCATGGAACCTGGTTTACCGAGCCCATCTCGATCAGAGCCGCAAGTTGGGCCAGGCGCTCCAGGCAAGGTTCGCGCAGATTCCCGGCATCGGCGCTGATAAAGCGGCCGAAGTACCTGTCCGCTGCTTGCGGAGCATCGATGGACCGTCTGTGGCCATCGAAATCGGAAGCCTGAATGCCGACCAGGATTCGGGCGCGCTGACCAGCCCCGTCTTCCAGCAGCAGTTGGCTACCGCCATTGCCGCAGGGCTGGAAGCGTTTCAAGGTGGCAATCCATAGCTCATGACACGACGCGCGAAAATCCTGCTAGTGATTCTGCTCGCCACGATGGCGGGCGGCGCCATCTACTTGCGATTCCTCGCGCGCGGCATCGCTCCCCAGCCCCCCGCGAAACACGCCGAGGACGTGGCGCGAACGAAACTCAGTGAAGCGGCTCTCCAGCCCGCTAGTCCCGAGCAAACAGCGACTCTCTACTTCCCTTCCTTCGAACAGGGCACTCTGGTCGAGGAGAAGCGCCTTATTTCCTGGGCGGCGTCTGACCCGGACCGCGTCCGGCAAGTGATTCTGGCCCTGGTGGAAGGGTCGCACCAGGGCCTGAGCCGTTCCCTGCCACCGGCAGCCTCGATTCGCGCCGTGTTCCTTACCACGGACGGCACGGCTTACCTGGATTTTTCCAAACAATCCGTGGAGGAGCTGAAGCCCGGCATTGCGGCGGAATCTCTCACCGTCGATTCGATTGTGAATTCGATCGCGGCCAATGTTCCGGCGGTCAAGAAAGTGAAAATCCTCCTGGAGGGGCAGGACGTTGATACCTTGGAGGGCCACGCGGACTTGTCCAACGTGCTGATCCCCGACTTGACGCGCGCCACCCCGAACCCCTAACGTAAGAGGTCTATGGCCACGACACCCCGGCCGCTCAGCGGCCTGCTCTATTCCGGCGGGAAGCTTATGCGGTCCTATAATCGAACCGCCGGAGAACTGCGCCCGGTAGAAATCCTTCCGCACCACATCAGCAGCGCCGAAGGTTCAGTCCTGATCCGCCTGGGCGAAACGCAGGTCATCTGCACCGCCTCGGTTGAGGACTCCGTCCCCTCCTTCATGAAAGGCATGGGCAAGGGCTGGATCACCAGCGAATACGCCATGATCCCGCGCGCCACGGCTTCCCGGACACCCCGCGAAGCGACCCGCGGCCGCCAGGGCGGTCGGACGATGGAAATCCAGCGGCTGATTGGCCGCTCGTTACGGGCTGTGACCAACACGGACCGCCTCGGCGAGCGGACGATCTTCATCGACTGTGACGTAATCCGCGCCGACGGCGGGACTCGCACGGCATCGATCACCGGCTCGTTTGTAGCGCTCGGGCTGGCGCTTCAGAAGCTGGTGGAGAACAAGGTCCTGTCCCGCTTGCCGCTCAAAGAATCCGTCGCAGCCATCAGCGTGGGCATTGTGGGAAGCGAGGTTCTTCTCGATCTCGACTATGCGGAGGACTCGAACGCGGATGTGGATGTGAACATCGTCATGACAGGCTCTGGCCGGTTGGTGGAAGTGCAGGCGACGGCCGAACAGCAGGCCTTCAGCCGGGACGATCTCAATCGCATGATTGACGTCGCCCGGCCCGCCATCGAGCAACTGGTGGCCCTGCAAGATTCGATCCTCAAGCTGAAGCTGCCGGCGAAATAGCGACGCGTGCGGCGGCGCGGCGAATGACTCTCTTCTCGTATTGATCGCGGACCAACCAGTGAAAACCAAGAGCATCTTTCTCGCTTCGGCAAATCCCGGCAAAGTGCGCGAGTTCCAGACCGCGGCACACGCGGTCGGCATCGAGGTCCAAGCGCTGCCCGGATTCTCCCAGCTTCCACCTTGCGTGGAAAACGGTTCCACCTTCGAAGAAAATGCCCGCAAGAAGGCCGTCCACTACAGCTTCCACACCACGGAGCTTGTCTTCGCCGACGACTCCGGGATTTGCGTCGACGCCCTGAAGGGCGCGCCGGGGGTCTATTCGGCGCGCTATGCCGGGTCCGGCGCCAGCGATAAGGCCAACAATCAGAAGCTCCTCGCCGAGTTGCGCCGCTCGGAAAACAATTCCGCCGTCGAAAGTCCTGGACCGTCCCCGGCCCATCGTGCCGCACATTACGTTTGCGTGATTGCGTTGGCGCAGCAGGGGGAGATTCTCACCGTCGTCGAGGGCCGCGCCGACGGAACGATCATCGATGCGCCGCGCGGCGCCGGCGGATTCGGCTACGACCCCTATTTCTTCTATCCCCCGCTCGGCAAGACTTTCGCCGAGCTCAGCGCGAAGGAGAAATTCGCCGTCTCGCACCGCGGCGAAGCCTTCCGCAAGCTGCTTGAGTACCTTCGCAGTTGACTCGGGCCCGCCCCAGTTGGTCCGGACTGCAAGCCCTGAGGTTCGATCCATGTTATATTTGATATTCCACTCGAGGCGATCCATGAATCTTCGGGCTGCACAGCATGCCGTGTGGCCTGCCCGGTTTGCGGATTGTGCGCCCCGATCACCTCGCAGGGGGATTTGATTGAGCGAACAACCGTCCAATACACAGGCGGCCGGGGACGAGCGCCGCCAGTACGTTAATTTCGCGTTCTACAAAGTTGACCCGGCCTGGCGCCGCCTGCCGGAGGAAGAACGCCGGCGCGGGAAACAGCAGTTCGCCGCGGTGGTGAAGAGTTTCGAGTCCGATATGCTCGTAATTCCTTATTCACTTGTGGGCATTCGCGGCGATTGCGATTTCATGCTCTGGCGGATCACCTACGACCTGCCCAAGTTCCAGGAAATGACGGCGCGGCTGCTGGGCACCGGCCTCGGCCAGTACCTCTCGACGCCCTACTCCTACCTCTCGCTCACCAAGCGCTCGATCTACGTCGATAAGCACACCCATGAAGGGCAGGAGGGGCGGCGCGTCAAGATTTTCCCCGGCAAATTCAAGTACTTGTTTGTCTACCCCTTCGTGAAATCGAAACCCTGGTACCGACTGACACAGAACGCCCGCCAGGGGATGATGGACGAGCATATCGAAATCGGCCACCGCTACCCGACGGTGCGGCTGAACACGACCTACTCCTTCGGCCTCGACGACCAGGAATTCGTAGTGGCCTTCGAGAGCGATCGCCCGGAACATTTTGTGGACCTGGTCATGGAGCTCCGCCACAGCGAGGCCACGAGCTACACGGTCCGCGACACTCCCACCTTCACATGCGTCCACGGGGAATTGCCGGAGGTGCTCGACCTGCTCGGCGGATGAAGGAAATGGTGAATTGTGAATTCTGAATTGTGAATCGCGGACGCCGCATCGGAATTCATACTTGACTATTCACCATTCACTATTCTCATGGCTACCTCAAAGCGCGCCAAAACCAAAGTCCAGACTGATTACACCTCGCCCGACCGCGTTGGAAAGATCTTCGCCGCGCTCGACCAGCTTTTCCCGCAGGCCCAGTGCGCTCTGCGGCACGAGAACCCCTTCCAGCTTCTCGTTGCCACGATCCTCTCGGCGCAGTGCACCGACGAGCGGGTGAACAAAGTTACGCCGGAGCTGTTTCGAAAATTCTCCACCGCCAAGGATTTTGCCGCTCTGAAGCAGGAAGTGCTGGAACGGGAAATTCGTTCCACGGGTTTCTTCCGCAACAAAGCGAAGAACATCATCGGGGCAGCCCAGAAGATCGTTCAGGACTTCGGCGGGCAGGTGCCGCGCACGATGAACGAAATGCTGACCCTGCCGGGAGTGGCGCGCAAGACGGCCAACGTCGTCCTCGGCACGGCTTTCGGCCTCCCCACCGGCGTGGTCGTGGACACGCACGTCTTCCGCATTGCGGGACGATTGAAACTTTCGAAGGAAAAGACTCCGGAGAAAGTGGAGCAGGATCTGATCAAGCTGGTGCCGCAGGAGCGCTGGATTTCGTTTGGCCACCAGGTGATTTGGTTTGGCCGGAAGATTTGCGCGGCGCGAAAACCTCTCTGCGCGGAATGCCCTATCGAATCCCTTTGCGACTCACCCGACAAGACAGTGTAGAGACCCTCCGGCGGAGCGTCTCTCCGGTAGACGGCCCACCGGGCCGTCTCTACCTCAACGAATGAAGATCGCCTTCGGCAGCATGGCGTAAAGCTCTTTCCTGCCGCCCGCACACGCGAGATGCGACATCGACACAGGCCGCAAACAAACGGGGGCACAGCGAACTGTGCCCCCGAGTAACTCCACATTCAGAGCGCGCAGAAACAGCGTCGGCGCTCCCAGATCCTAAGCCTTCATCACCACGGGATAGACCTTGCGCACCGCAGCGATGATGTCCGCCACGTCCTGGTCAGTGAACTTGGGATCCATGGGAATCCCGACGTAGCGGTTCCACACGTCGATTGTTTTGGGGCACGCCGAAGCGCCGTATTGAATCGTCTTCCCGCGTCCCACCGTAAACGTTGGCCAGTCGGGCTGCAGCGTTTCCTTTTTCTCGATGTGGGTGGCAATGGGCAGAACCGCCGACCCGCCCATCGGCTCGGCGGTGATGTTCTCTGCCCGCATCGCCTTGATGAACGTGTCGCGCTGCTCCTTGCCCTTGGTGTTGATGAAGACCCAATTGCCGAGCCCGCCCGCCGGGTCGTTCTTCTTGCGGAATTGAATTCCCGGAAGGTCTTTGATGCCGTCCGTGATGCGCGTTGTCTTGTCGCGGAAGTCGCCGACGATGCGGTCGAGCTTGCGCAACTGGGCGCGCAGCACCGCAGCCGTAAACTCGCTCATCCGGAAATTCGGGCTGGAGAAGTCCTTAAAGTGCGCGGGCTGAGCCAGCACCTTGGCGTGGCCGTCGCGCAGGAATCCGCAATCGTGATAGCGCGTGGCCCGCTCGAAGACATTGGGATCGCTCGTCACCACGGCCCCGCCTTCACCCGGCGAAATGGTCTTATTCACCTGGAAGCTGTAGATCCCGGCATTGCCCATGGAGCCGACCGGCCGGCCCTTGTAGCTCACGCCCACGCTCTGGGCGCAATCTTCCAGGACCTTCAGATTGTGCTTGTGCGCGATTTCCAGAATGGGGTCCATATCGGCCGGCGCGCCCAGGATGTGCACCGACATGATGACTTTGGTCGCGCGCGTGATGTGGCGCTCGATGTCGGTAGGGTCGATATTCATCGAGTCGTCCACTTCCGCGAACACCGGCAGCGCTCCGTGCGCCAGGATGGCGTCGTAGCAGGCGTACCAGGTCCAGGCCGGCAGGATGACCTCGTCGCCCGGCCCCACTCCCAGTCCTGCCAGGGCGGTCATCAGCGCCGTGGTGCCGGAGGTCACGGCAATGCAATATTTCGTGTGCTGGTGGGCGGAGAATTCCTTCTCAAAGTTGATGCACTTGTCCGGCGGGTGTCCCATCGCGTCGAGACCCCACCAGCGGAAGGGGCTGCGATTCTCCAGCACATCGATCAGTTCTCGCTTCTCCTCGTCGTCGTAATATTGCGGGCCGGAAAGCTTCGCTTCGAGCATTGTGGCACGCACGGGGGGGCCGCCCGCGATCGCCAAAGGCCCGGCGGGGGCGGACACGACGGGCGTGGCTGAGGCATTCGCCGCGGGGCCCGTAGTTAGCCACGCTGCGGATGCGAGGCCGGTCGCGGTCGCTAGAAACTTGCGTCGGCCTAGCGCGTCCTCTTTCAACGGCCCACCGTTGGTTCCGGACGAAACCTTTTCTGACATGATGGCCTCCAATCTGGATGATGTAAGTTTAGAGTACGGGTACTCTAGCACCAGCCGCTCGTCGATGCCAACCATTTCTAATCGCAGCAGCACTCGATTTGCGCAGGGCGGTCAGCGGAGGGGGAGCTTCACGGAGGTAAGGGTGGAGTCAGAAGAGGAATCGGCCGCCGGCTGCGGGGAAAGGTCGCGCCGCGCCAGTTCGCGGGCGAGCTCCGGGGGAGGAGTGAACGTCACCTGCTCGTCCACCGATCCGACTTCTTGGATGTCGGTCACGCCAAGGCGGCGGAAGTAATCCACCACTTCGCGAACCAGGTATTCCGGGGCGGAGGCTCCCGCCGTGATGGCGACGCAATCGACGTTCTCGAGCCACTCAGTCTTGATCTTGGAGGCGTCTTCGACGAGGTAGGCGCGGGCATTGCAGATCTCCGCCACCTCGCGCAGGCGCCGGGAATTGGAACTGTTGTCGGAGCCGATCACCAGCACCAGCTGGGCTTTACAGGCGATATCCTTGACCGCATCCTGGCGGTTCTGGGTGGCGTAGCAGATGTCATCCGTGGAGGGCGCCACAATCTTGGGGAATCGACGGCGCAATACGCCGATGATCTCCCGAGTATCGTCGACGCCCAGCGTGGTCTGCGTGGTCACGGCCACACGGTCGGGATCCGGGACTTGAACCCTCTCCGCCTCCGCGACATTACCGACCAGAAAAATCTTTTCGGGGACTTCGCCCATGGTGCCGATGATTTCGTCGTGGCCGGCATGGCCGACGAGAATGATCGAGCGGTCCTCGTTCGCGTAGCGGATCGCCTCGACGTGAACCTTGGTCACCAGAGGGCAGGTGGCGTCAATCACCCGCAGGCGCTTCGTCAGCGCGTCCGTTCGGACAATCGGCGCGACGCCGTGGGCGCTGAAAATGACCACCGCGCCCTCCGGAACTTCGCCCAGCTCTTCGACGAAAATCGCACCCTTCGCCGCCAGCTCCTCGATCACATGCTTGTTGTGAACAATTTCCTTGCGGACGTACACGGGCGCGCCGTAGAGCTCCAGCGCCATGTTCACGACGCCGATGGCCCGTTCCACACCTGCGCAGAAGCCCCTGGGCTTCGCGAGGAGTAGCTTACTTGGCTTCATTTGATCCTTTGCCGCCCTTGTCGCCGCCGATTTCGCGCGACAATCCTCATGCTAGCAGATTCCCTATCCACCGTCAAAATCTGCGCCATGGAAGGACTATCATGGGCAAAACCCCCGCCTTGCGGTAGTCTGAACTCCTGGATCGCAGGTGAGGCCGCGCGCAGCAAGCCCGCGCCGCACGGCCTGCGAGGGGAGGCCACAGGTGCGGCTGCTCTCCGTCAACGTCTCGAACCCCAAGGGCATTATCTACAGTGGTGAACACTTTGAGACAGGTATCTTCAAGCGCCCGGTCGCGGGGCTCGTCCAGGTTCGGACTCTCAATCTTGAGGGCGATCAGCAGGCCGATCTGCGCGTCCACGGCGGGCCGAATAAGGCCGTGTACGTGTACTCGCAAAGGAATATTGAGTTCTGGCGAAGCGCGCTGCAGCGCGAAGACTTGGGTCCGGGGACGTTCGGCGAGAATCTGACGGTGGATGAGCTGACCGACGACGAAGTGGGCATCGGCGACGAGCTCGAGATCGGCACGGCGCGCTTCCTTGTAACGCAGCCGCGCCTGCCCTGCTTCAAACTCGGCATCGCGCTCGGCGACCCGGAATTCCCAGAAGTTTTCCAGCGCAGCGGACGGAACGGATTCTACCTGCGGGTGCTTCGGGAAGGGGCGCTCGCGGCCGGCGACGCTATCCAGCTGAAGCCCGCGCCGGTCGAGAGTCGAATGACGATTGCGGAGTTTGCCCGGATCGCGAATGCTCCCGCGCCTACACCCGACCAGCTTCATCGAATCCTCCGCCTCGAGGCTCTGCCGCAGCCGTGGAAGGACCGCTTGGTGGCACGGCTGAAACGCCACTCAAAATGATCGCGCGCCGGGGACCGTCGCCGACTGCGTCTCGCCGTTCCCGGTGAGAAATCCTTCTTGACCCAGCGCGGTGGTAACCCTAGACTGGCCGCAGGCCTATGTTCGCCGCCAACTAAATCCGCATACCACGCCGAGGCGCAGAGAGCGCGGACCGCGCTCCCGGCCTTCCACGTCAACTCTCTCAACTCCCCCAACTCGTGTTGCGGGAAATATCTTGTGGAGGATCACGTGCAAATTCCCAGTGATTGGTGGAAAACCTTTTTTCCCGGCGTGGTGGTGGACACGTGGGTCAAGGTGCTCCCGCCCGAGCTGACGCGCGGCGAGGCGGTTTTCATCGAGAAGGCGCTGCAAGTCCCGCCGCCCGCCCGGCTTTTGGATGTTCCATGCGGCGCGGGACGGCTTACGATCGAACTCGCCCGGCGGGGCTACAAGCTAACCGGGGTAGATCTCTCGCCGGAATTCCTCAAGGCCGCCGCTGGCGCCGCGGCCGAGCAACATCTCGAAATCGCATGGAGGCACGGAAATATGCAGGAGCTTCCCGCGGGGATCGATTTCGATGGCGCGTTCTGTTTTGGGAACAGCTACGGATACGGCAGCGAGGAGGAAGATCAGAAGTTCCTCAAGGCCGTGCATGGGGCGCTCCGGCCGGGGGCGCGCTTCGCCCTCGACACTAAATCCGCGGAAACGATCTTCCCGCGATTCCTGGCGCGGCCGTGGTTCGAAGTTGGCGACCTCAAATTCCTGGAAAACCAGGAATACGATCCCGTCCGCGGGCGGATCGACACAGAGTATACGCTCATCGTTGGCGACCGGACCGAAAAGCGGACTGGCTCAGAGCGACTGTACACATACTGCCAGATTCACCAGTTGCTCGCAGCAGCCGGCTTCGGTGACATCGCCGCCTACGGCTCACTCGCAGGCGAACCGTTCCGCCTCGGTTCCGAACGGCTTCTCATCGTAGTTGTGAAGTGTTGATTTCGGAGCGGCAGGCACGCGGTTCTCGGCCACGAGGGGCGCGTGCCTGCATCAAGGAAAGATTCGACGGAGCGACTACGTCACGATGTCTTCGCCGCCGTCGACGCGGATGACGTTGCCGGTGAGCCACTGCGTCTTGTCGTTCATCAAGGCGGCGATGGCCTGGGCGACGTCCTGAGGAGTGGTCAGTCGCCCGCCGGGATTGCGCAGGCGGGCGAATTCGGCGAGCTTGTCGATGCCAGGGATCTTCGCGGAGCCGGCGGTGATGGTGACGCCCGCCTGAATGGCGTTGGCGGTGATGCCGTGGGGCATCAGTTCGAAGGCCAGTTGCCGGATGTGGGATTCCAGCACCGCCTTCGCCGCCGACACGGCGCCGTAGCTGGGAATCACGCTGTGGCCACCGGCGCTGGTCAAGGCATAGATGCGGCTTCCCTGCCCCAGCATCTTGCGCCGCATCAACTCCTGGATCCAGTAGACGAGGTTATTTCCCATTACGTCGACGGTCATTTCCATCTGCGCCTGCGTGACTTCCTCCTCAAGGCTCTCGGCAACATACGGCTTGAGGGAGCCAAAGGCGATGGAATGGAGGAAAACTTTGATGACGTGCTCGCCGCCG
>JBEKUI010000092.1:0-15136 GCA_049515175.1 Terriglobia bacterium | reverse complement strand
GTCAGGTTGACCGGCGTAGCTTTGTCCGTCGTGGCGTGATAGTCGAGGATCAGTTCGTTCTTGTCGGTGAGCGTGTAGGTGACCTTGACGTTGAGGTTTCCGGGGTAGCCTTCCTCGCCATCCGGGCTTGTATAGCTGAAAACCACGCCCACGGAATCCTTCTTGTCGAACGACTCCGCCTGCCAGACGACTTTGTCGAAGCCTTTCAGTCCCCCGTGCAGAGCGTTCGGACCGTTGTTGACAGCGAGTTTGTACTCGACGCCGTCCAGCGAGAACCGCGCCTGGCCAATCCGATTGCCATACCGCCCGATGATGGCCCCGAAATAAGGATTTCCGGCGAGGTAGCCGTCCAGTGAATCGAAGCCGAGAGTAACATCGTCCACCTTGCCGGTTCGGTCCGGCACCTTAATCGAAACGATGATGCCGCCGTACGTCATCGTCCGGACTTCCATCCCGTGAGCGTTGGTTAAGGTGTACAAGTCGACGGTCTGCCCGTCTCGAGTTTTCCCAAACGGATCTTTTCTGACCATGTGCGCACTCCCGCGCGAAGATGTGACGCCGGCAGCACTGAACAGCAGCAGGGCCAGCGCACCCAATATGCCTTGCAGGAAATTGCGATGCCGTTTCGTCATTCGCCACCAAACCCGTCCTGGCATTTGTGCTGCTACCGCGACATTGAAAACGTATACATCTTCTCCACGATATCGGCAGGGGAATCGCGGCGCGGGAGGTCACGCTCGATCAGGGCCCGCCAACGATGAGGACATGACGCGCGTGGCGAAACCCAGGAACTTTAATTGCAAGAGGCACGAAACGGCAGGGTGTCAGGAGGGACCGCCTTAAGCCTTTCGAGAAAAAGCTGACGGTTCGAAAGAGCGGGAGGAGACAAATCAACATTGGGGAATTCCCGGATGAAGTAGATGAGCCACTGCAAATTCTTCTGATAAGAGAGCTTGGATCAAGAATTGTCTTGGGGTTGTAACCCCTTACGCTAATTACAGTTGAAAGTTAATGCTAGAAGGCCCGCAGGCATGTTCCCATGCCCTTCGAGGGTTGAAGGGGCAACCTCAGTTGACCCTGGGGCCGCTTGGCGCGATTGGCGGGTAATCTCTGTGGGCACCTGAAAACAAGCGAAGGCGTGAGGCGGTTAGCGAGACTGATACGTAGAATTCGCACCGTTTGAATCCCATTGCGTTCAACTCCAGTGGTCCACAGGCAACTCAGCTGCGGAATCCTTCATACCGGTAATTTCCGATTACCCTCTGAATTTTGATAAGATATGGCGTTCCGCGGCCCTGTCCCTCGCGTAAGTGCTTATCCGGTCATGCCCACACTCACCGAAGCCGACACTTGCCGCAAGTACGTCCTGCCCAAGCTATACGCAGCGGGGTGGAATGACGAGCAAATCAGCGGACAAAAGACCTTCACTGACGGGCGAATCGTCGTGGCGGGAAGCAAAGTCACGCGTCGCCCACAAAAGCGCGCCGATTACCTTCTGCGCTTCCGTCGTGATTTCGCTATCGCAGTAGTAGAAGCAAAGGCTGCCTATAAGAATCCTGGCGACGGTCTCCAGCAGGCCAATGAATACGCGCTGATCCTTGGGCTGAAGTTCGCCTACTCGACAAACGGGCACGGTATTGTCGAACACGACTTCGCAGATGCTCATTACGGGGGTCGATGTCCCCATCTGCAGGAATGTCGTCCTGGTCCGGGTGATCAACCCGATGACCGAGTTCAAGCAAATCATCGGCCGGGGGACGGGCGTCCGCGACGACGGCAAGCTCTACTTCAATATTCTCGATTACGCGGGTAGCGCCACGCGGCTTTTTGCCGATCCCGATTTCGATGGTGAGCCGGCCCTCGTCACTGAAGAAGAGATGAACGAATCTGGAGAGCAGACGGGAGAACCCCAGGTCATGGGCAATGGCGGCGAGCCCCCGCGCCGGAAGTATTATGTGGACACCGGGTCGGTGGAAATTGCCACTCATCTGGTCTACGAACTTGACGCCGATAGCAAGCAATTTCGAGTGGTAAGTTTCACTGACTACACGGCGGAAAAGGTGCGGAGCATGTGTCCCTCGGCGGCCGCATTGCGCTCACGGTGGTCGATTGCCGAGGAGCGGGCCGCAATTATCACGGCGCTGGAAGAACGGGGCATTTTCTTAGAGGAACTTGCCGAAGCCTTGAAGCAGGCCGAAGCCGATCCCTTCGATCTGCTTTGCCACATTGCGTACGATTTCCCACTCCGCACCCGGCGCGAGCGGGCAGAGGCGTTACGGCGCGAGCAGAAAGGCTTTTTCGACAAATACGCTCCCAAGGCGCGCGAGGTGCTCGGCGACATTCTGGAGAAATACATCGAATACGGAATGGCGCAGTTCCAGATTCCCGAAATCCTCAAGGTCCCGCCCATCTCCGAGCGTGGCACGGTGATGGAAATCGCGGCAATGTTCGGTGGCACGGAAAACTTGCGCTCCGCTGCCAACGAATTGCAGACGCTGTTGTATGCGCCGTAGATGCCCTGGTGGACACCCGACTCGGCGATGGAGTCAAGTATCAGCGCGTACGGATGCCGACCGAAAGAAGGAGACGGTGATGCCACATTGAGCGGCTATCGCAGGGAGATTGACAGGAGAGCAGGCACCGAAGGGGCCGAGAACTCACTCTGAAAGTGGTACAAAAACCCCAGACCACTCACTGCTTGGGTAAATACATATCCCCTGTCGCCACAGGATTTCCGTCGATCCGCGCCTCCAAAATCCCCATGTCGTGGCGAGTGTCCCCCTGGCCCTACAAGAACGGAAGCGCGGAAAATCATGCACTCGGCGGCAAACCTGAACCGAAGCCTCCACTTACGACCACCGCGGTGCCAGTCATGAACGAAGCGTCGTCACTAGCGAGGAAGACTGCAACCCGACCAACTTCCTCGGGTTTGCCGATCCTCCACAGCGCGTGGAGCTTTGATGCTGCTTCTCTTGCTGTCGTCGGGTTGGGTTGTGTCTCAAAATACTCCCATGCCAAGCCGGCATCGATGTATCCAGGGCATATGCAGTTCACGCGAACGCCGTCCTTTCCATGATCGATGGCCATCGCCTTGGTGAGTGCGATGATGCCACCTTTTGTCGCGCAATACCCAGCACAGGTCGGCTCGACGAAGAAACCGTTAACGGATGACATATTGATGATGCATCCCTTCGTCTTTTTAAGGTGTGGCAAGAAAAACTTTGAGCACAGGAAAACTCCACCAAGATTGACTCCGATTTCTCGATTCCATTCATCAACAGTCGTATCCTCGACGGTCTTGTTGACTTGGATTGCTGCGTTGTTGAGGAGCGCGTCAACGCGGGAAAAGGTTTCGATAGTTTTGTGGACCAACTCTTGGACTGACTCCGCGCTTGAGACGTCTGCTTTCACTGCCCAGGCAACTCCTTTTGCGGTCTCAATATGTCTGGCAGTTTCCTCGGCAGCTGCTATACGGATGTCGGCGACGGCGACCCGTGCCCCTTCGCTGGCAAATGCAATAGCGCTGGCACGGCCGATGCCCGAGCCACCTCCAGTAACGACCACGACGCGATCCCTGAGCTTCATGGTTTTCCTCCTAAGACATGGGAGCCGTCGAACCTTATCGGCTCCAATCGGGGGATATTCAGTCTAACGAATAGAAAATAGACCATTAACAGATTGAGCCAGAACCCGCTCTTGTGATGCCCTCCCTCACGCTTTAATGAGAGGGAGGGCCCTGTGCTTAGCCATGCGCCGCTAGTCGAACGCGTTCCCACTTAGCACGGAAACCCGGGCGGTCGAAAACCTCGGAGTTGATGACACCTTTAGAGGGCTTACGGCCATAGGCCAGCTCGACCATGCCGTGGCAGGAAGTAGCTCCGATGTCACGGAATGCCTCGTGAGTGTGGCCAATAGAGTGAGGGGCCAGCAACACGTTCTCGAGTTGACCGAACCGATGTGGCTGGTTGAAAGGTTCGCCAACAAAGACATCGAGGGCGGCGCCGGCGATCCGATGGTTGAGGAGTACTTCGAACAGATCGTCTTCGTTGACGATCCCCCCTCGGGCTGTGTTGATCAAATAAGCTTCGGGTTTCATGAGACTTAGCTGTTCCTTGGTGATCAGGTTCCGGGTCTGTTTGTTCAACGGGCAATGGATAGAGACGAAATCTGCCCGAGTCATGAGTTCCTCGAGGCTTACGGGCTGGACTCCGTTTGATTCAATGTCGGCAGCCTTTACGTATGGATCGTAGGCGATAGCTTGTTTCATGCCGAAGCACCGCAGCAGCCGTAGAGTTGCCCCTGCAATCCCACCGAATCCGACGGAGCCAAACACCCGGTCACGAAGTTCACATCCCATATAATTGGGTTCCAGATCCCATCTTCCCTCGCGCACCAAGAGATCCTTAGTCCGAACATGGTGGCTAAGCGCGATCATCCATCCCACTGTTGCTTCCGCCATGGAGTAATCAACAGAGCCAGGCGCGGTGAGAAAGACAACGTCTGCTTCCGTACACGCCCCCACATCGATATCGTCATAGCCTACTCCGAAACGCGCTATAGCGAGCAGATCCTGAGTGTTGGTAAGTGAATCGGCGGTGACACCGGCGTTCCCCGTGATCAGTCCCTGGAATCCCTTTAGCTGATCGCTCCCGACCTGCGGCCGGAATTCTTTCAGAGGCTTGTGCTGAATCTGCGGATGGGCGGCAAACTTTGCCAACCCGATATCCCGAAACTGCAACGAACCGTCCGAAGAGTAAAAGTCCGCAGAAATGGCAATGTGAAACATCTTTTCATCTGAAGAAACCATCTATACCTCCATAACCCAAGTAATTGAAATACGATCGACATGCCTGCAGTGATCGCCTTTCCTAACAAAGTCGCATGTCCAGACAGACATACCCTCAATATGGACATGACATTTTGGCAGTTGCAGGCGACTTGGCACCGGACTTGCAGGCCACTTAGCCCGGGGGCGAGCAGGCGGCTTCATAGATGCATTACGGTGCGGTGTCAGACGTGGCCGCAAGTGACGTCGAGAACTTTGGATGGACGCCTACCGAGGCCAGGCCACTCTTGAGCCCACGAGCCAGCAGGCCGGTGTCGACTCCGAGTGCAATGATTCGGAAACCCTGATCGCGCCGGCGGACCAAGTCTTCGCTGTCAGTGGCAATTACACCGCAATACTTACCCTTTGCGCGGATTCTGCTATTAATCTCAAGAAGCTGCTCGGCAACGCCCGGCCCCTGCCATTGGCCGGCGTACCCAGCACTCGCCGAATAGTCTGCAGGTCCCAGAAAAAAGGTGTCCACGCCTGCCACGCTTAGAATGGCATCGATATTCTGCCTTGCTTTGAGAGTTTCAAGGTTGGGAAGGACTAACACGTGCTCATTAGCCTCTTGCACGTGCTCGGCAAGGCATTGCCCCCAGACAGTTGCTCGATCGCCACCAACGGCCCTGACGCCTGCGGGGGGGTACTGAGCATACGCAAGTAATTGGCGGAGTTGATCCGCGGTTTCTATAAATGGGGCGGCAATCCCGTCAGCTCCAATGTCTAGCGCTCGCTTGACGAGGCCAATGTTCATTTCGGCAAGCCGCACCATTATTACAGTAGAACTGCGCACGACCGCCCTGATGTGCTGCACAATCTGCTGCCAATCCAGAGACCCATGTTCTGCATCAATAACAACCCAGTCTAATCCAAGCGCTGCGGCCATTTCAGTGATACTTGGCGATTCAAGAGTGACCCACAGCCCGTACGCTGGCTGGTCTGACTTGAGTTTTTCTCGAAACCTTCGAATGGCGGAAGTATTCATCGATTGATCCCACGCATGAACTGAGATACGGCCCACGCCGCTTTGTAATAGTCTTCCATGACCGGCTGGATCATTCTGCGGGCAACAGTTACTCCAGGAGTGTTTCGCCCCTCTCGACGGAAAACCTGATTCCCCCTTGGTCTGATGCCATGGTCACGTAGTCCGATGTCAGACATCGTACTACTAGCATGCAAACATGTGAGAGTCAAGAGAAATTGAGTTGACCATTTTTCTGTGACAGGAGTTCAGATTCCTTACCCTCCCCTGGCACAGTTTTCCGGGGTTGGTCACGCAGAGTGGGCCAAGGTCCCCCATCTCTGCCAGACCTAGTGAACCTCCAGTTGCACTGCCTTGATCACGGCTGGCCACCCACCGGATCCAGCGCCAATGACTGCTATATCGAACGCTTCCAGAAGCTTATTTCCTCGAGTTTTTGTCTGATCGCATTTATGAATTGGGCGGCCAAAGCGCCGTCGATGATCCGGTGGTCCGACGATAGGGTCATCTTCATGAGAGACCGGATCGCAATCTGATCATCTCTGACCACTGGCTGCTTCATGTGGCTCGACACCGCCAGGATGGCACTTTCGCCGGGATTGATGATGGCAGTGAAGTTCTCGACGTCCAGCATACCCATGTTGGAAATCGTGAACGTGCTCCCCGTCATCCCGTCCGGTGTGAGCTTGCCCGCACGGGCCTTCGCCGTCAACTCCGTGGCGCGGTCGTGGATTTCTGCCAGGGTGAGTTTGTTCGCCTCGCGGATGACAGGAACCACCAGCCCTTGCTCCAGCGCTACGGCCAGACCAAGATGAATTCTGCTGTGCCACCAGATATTCACTCCATCCGTGCTGCTGTTTACGGTTGGGAATTCCTCGAGCGTGAGCGCGGCGGCCTTCAGGATGAAGTCGGTTATCGTGTACGATACGCCCCCGGCCTTCAACTCAGATCGGAAGGCGTCAAGTTCCGTCACGTCAGCGGACACGGTCACAAAGAAGTGCGGCGCACTGGTGAAACTCCGAGTCAACCGCTCTGCGATCACCTGGCGCATCCGCGTCAAGGGCTTTGGCCGTTCCGCGATAACCGTTTCAATGTCCGCCACGGTGATGCGACCCGAATCGTCGCTAGGCTGGAGACTGAGAATATCGATTCCCTCCTTGGCTGCCAGTTTCTTGGCAGTGGGCGTCATCCGCAGACGACTGTACTCTTTGGCCTCCAGGTGGGCCTTCACATCTCGTTCCACGATCCGGCCCCCGGGACCAGTGCCTGCGATGGGAATGGGATCAACCGCGCACTCTTTGGCCAATCTGGCTGCGCGGGGACTGATCTTGAATCGTTGTGGCGCTTCAATGCCGGTCGGCAAAGGCGGCGGCACTTCTCGAGGCAGAGTTTCTCGCTCTCTGAGAATCGGCCTCCCCATCCGAGCCTTGGCTTCTCCAACTGCGGGTGCAGGTGAGGGCTGTTTCAAGGCCTCGGTTGGCGCTGCCGGCGCTTCTGCCTTTCCAGGCACGGCAGGGGGAGGTGTAACTTCCGGAACGGCCTCGCCCGGTTCGCCAATGAAGGCCACAACGGATTGCACTAGGACTGTCCGGCCCTCGGGAACTACAATCTTGAGCAGGGTGCCGTCGAAGAAACTTTCCACTTCCAGGAGAGCTTTGTCCGTCTCGATTTCGAAAAGAACATCGCCTTTCGTGACGTCATCCCCCTCTTTCTTGAGCCAGCGAACAACAGTTCCTTCCTCTTCCGATTGCCCCAGTTTGGGCATGACCACAGGTCGAGCCATTTGAGTGATTCCTTGTTACAGAATGGCCCTGGCGGCCGCCAGGATATCTTCCACTCTCGGGTAGAAAACCGCTTCCAGAACGTGTGATTGAGGCGCAATGCCGCTTTTGGCTCCCACCCGCATCACCGGCGCATCCAGATAGTCAAACGCTTCCTGCTGGATCGTTGACGCAACCTCTCCCGTGAAGCTGCCCATGTGCACCGCCTGGCTGATCACCACGCAGCGCCCGGTCTTTTGCACCGACCTCAGCATCGTTTCGATATCGAGTGGCACGAGGCTGCGGAGATCGACCACCTCCGCGCTAAGGCCCGATTCGACCTGGAGGCGATCTGCAGCTTTCAAGGCGTCATGCACTGCCGGCCCGTACGCCACCAGCGTGATATCACTCCCAGGGCGCTTGACGTCGGCCGCCCCCAAGGGCACCAGGTATTCCTCCTCCGGCACAACGCCTTTTTCACCGTAGAGCAACTGCGACTCCATAAACATCACCGGATTGTTGTCACGGATAGCCGATTTCATCATCCCCTTCGCATCATAAGGTGTCGAAGGGTAGGCCACGTAAATCCCGGGAATGTGAGCGATCATCGATTCCAGGGTTTGCGAATGCTGTCCGCCATAGCCCTTGCCTCCGCCTACTGAAGCGCGGATCACCAGAGGCACTTCAACCTGCGCGCCGGACATGTAGTGCCACTTTCCCGCCTGATTGCTGACCTGATCGCCCGCCATAAGAAGGAAGTCCATGTACATGAGTTCCACGATCGGTCGCAACCCGATCATGGCGGCGCCCACCGCCGTGCCACAAATGGCGGCCTCGGAGATGGGGGCGTTGAAGACCCGGTCGCGGCCAAAGGTCTCCAGAAGTCCCTTGGACAGCTTAAACGCCCCGCCATATTCAGCTACATCTTCGCCATAGAAGATGACCCGCGCATCGCGCTTCATCTCCTCGAGCACGGCCTCTTTAATCGCATCCCGATAGGTGATGGCGCCCTCGGTCCGCTTAATCGCGGGTGGCGGTTCAAGCAACTCTGCTTTCTGAAATGCCGGCGGGACCTCTTCCACCACGGTGTCGGCGTATAAGTATTTGATGACCTCAGCGGGGTCAGGATCAGGTGAGCCGGCGGCTCGGATCGCTGCGCGTGCGTTGCGTTCCCGGACCTTCGCCTCCAAAGAAGCAATCCCCTGCTCATCCAAGATCCCGCACTCCAGGATTTTCTTTTCGAACCTGAGAACCGGATCGACGGTCTTCCAGGCGGCTTCTTCTTCGCGGGTTCGATATTCGTTTCGGGGGTCGCTCAAGGAGTGGCCGTAGTAGCGGTAGGTGTCCACATCGAGAAAGTACGGGCCCCGGCCTTGGCGGCAGCCTTGACTGGCCCGCTGCACGGCCTCGCGCACGGCCAGGACGTCCATGCCATTTACGATTTCTGCGTGCATGTTGTTGTCCGCAAAGCCGGCCGCGCGCCGGGCCAAGTGGGAAACCCCCGTCACTTCGTTGTCCGTGCGACCCGTCATAGCGTAGTGATTGTTGAGAACAAAGAAGATAATGGGAATTCCGAAGCGATGATCTCCCGCAATCTCATTGGTGAACTGGGCCTGCGCTGCCCAATTCATGGATTCCAGAACCACGCCGTTGCAGTATGCCCCGTCTCCCGCAAAGCAACACACCACACCTCCGCTGCGGAGATACCGCAGTCCCATGGCCGCCCCGGTCGCAATCGGTACGCTGCCACCAACGATCGCGTTCGCTCCCAGGTGGCCCACGGTGAAGTCGGCAATATGCATGCTCCCCCCGCGGCCCCGGCAGTATCCGTCTTCCTTGCCGAACAGCTCCGCGATGGTGCGATAGACATGCTCTTCCAGGGCTTCTTCCAGGAGTTGCTGGCGCGAAGTCGCCCGGGAGTGGGGAACGCGCTTCCGCATTTGCACGTCGTCCATGACGCGAATGGCCAGACAACCCCGGGCCAGGCTATCTCCATGGCCCCGATGCGTGCTGGTGATGCAATCCTTCAGAGTCAAGGCGCTGCAGGCCCCCACGGAGGCACCTTCCTGCCCGATTGAGACGTGCGTCGGCCCGCGGTAGTTGAAACCCGCGATTGGCTCGTAGGCGCCGGACCGCAGCTTCACGATCATTTCTTCCATCTCACGAATCATGAGCATGTCTTCTAAAAGGTCGACCGTCATTGCGGCGCCGATTCGCCCTGCTGCCAGTTCGCCCTGCAGGTTGCCCTGGAATCGAAAAGCAGGTATCTTTCCGCAATCGATTTCAAAAGGAGTGAAATCAGGCCTGGTATCGCTGAGATAAGATGGCGTCATCTCTGTTCTCTCCGTGGATTACAACTGCAGTTTCGCCCGACCCGACCGCACACCCCCTGGAGAGTATCTTGGTGTGGCCCTTGCTCGAGTCGGCCTTGGGGAGCTCACCTGCAAACAGAATACTCATATCTGCTTTGGCGTGCTCTTGGGGAGGGGGGATCTCTCGTTCGCAGTGGGCACGACGGATTGGCGCGGCTGTTGACTAAAATTGATCTGTCGCGAAGGCCATCTCGGCGATGACTGTCTCCTAGGTCTGCCATGGACTGAAGATAAAGAAAGCCACGCCCATCAAATGTCGGCAGAGTTTTAAGTGACGTTGCAAGGGAGAGTAGAGCACATCGGTCCAGCAATCGCGCAGATCGTTGTCGGGGGAATTTGTGTTGCTCAACCTCACTGCAGCGCGTCCGCGAAACCAAAATACTAGGCTCCGCGACTCTTTGTGAGAAGTTCGTTCTTTCCTCCCAGAATCTACCACAACTCGGCGCTATGGCATCGCGGAACGACTCGTCGCAGGCCTTTGACGAGACCGTTTGATATCGTACATGGGTTTGTTCAACGATTAGGGAATGCCGTGACCCCGCCTCACGACGTTCTGAATCACGTACCCCGCATCTCTCATTCCGTCGAGCAACCTCCGTCGGCGCGAAGAGCCGTCTTCCGTAATGATTAAGCCACCTCAGTTGGGGTTGAGATCGTTTACGAGTCATCGAGTGCAGGAGGTACAGTATCTTCCTGGCCGAGGAACCTCAGCCGCGGCATCGTGGCGGACACTTTACACGCCGCGGGACTTTGCTAATGCCTGCGAGGCGCGGCGCTCCTTGATCAGTTTAAGTACGCGACTCCAACTCTTGGTGAAACTGCTACGAAACAAACGCACTGGTCCGAATTCCTCAAATTCTTCAATGTTCAAGCCGTCCTCTAGGTAACCTCGTCTGAAATCAGTCAGTTTCTCCATCAATTCGTCGATTACCTTTTGTGGAACCGGATTGAACATGCGGTAGACCACCGGAGGATCTTGCTTCAGCAACTCGTCTGCCGTACCTTCCCAGTTTATCGTACAGCACACTTTCCCCCCGACCATCTCCGTGAAATGGTGAAGCCCTCGTGCGCCTCCCGCAACAAAGGTACCCGGATAACCGCGGTCTTCCATCAATGCATAAAACTTGCGGGCGACAGCCAGCCCCGCCTGCCATAGCACATCGGAAGAGATGTCGATATGATCTCTCTGGACGACGTTTCTCAAGTGATCATCGTAAATTCCTGCAATATGTGAGAGGTAGAGCTTTGGGTACTTGCCGGTACGCTTGGAAGCTTTCATATAAGTCTCACAAAGTGCGATGCCCTGACTGATGCCGAAGATTTCAGTGGCATTCATGGGTACATCCTGCTCCACCAGATACTCCATGGCAGCCAGCCCGCTCTTAGTGGTAGGGATCTTGCAGCAGATGTTCGGTGAAACCTTGCGGTTTTCCAGCGCCTCGTGAATGACCACATCGGGGTCATCCTCGTGGATTGGGTCGCCCTGGATACTTACGTAACCTTTGTCACCGGAATGTTCAGTATGGACTGGCATGAACTTCTCGGCGATCGGGCCAACCAGTCTACGCTGAAAAATCGCAGCCACTTCATCATCGTTGTCCGATTCACGGATGACCCCATCAAGAATCTTAAGAGCGTACGGGCCTTCCGTGGGATGGTCCACCATTTTCTGAGTATAGGACGGATTATTCGTGCAACCAGAGGCTCCGTTGGCAATGGCCAAATCAGCATGCTCGCGGGTTGGGTTGTTTATCCAAAATTCGGTCGGCGTTTGGCTTGCTACGCGCAAAAAGTAAGGCTGATTCATCTCAACTCCTCCAACAAGCTCTGAGCGAGGGCACACGAAACAGGGATCCAAGAAATCGATTTCACTCCCACTTATTATTGTTGCTTAAGCCATGGATTTCCCTTGCCAATCCTGCTCCAAAGCCTCCCTCATTTCCACTCCAGATAACCGTCGCTTACCAATCGCTCGTGTTGTGTCATTCCGGTCGATCAGGCCCCGCGAGACTGCTACGGTCTACGTATCCAAGAACTGGCCGACTGCACCCCAAAGGTGCGCTATTTGCTAGGTTGATTCGCACAGCCTTAAGCCGCCAGGGGTAGCTATTCCACAGGAAACTCGGGAACCTGACCGTCGACCACAGATTCGATATTCGACTCCCTAGTGTTGTATGATGTCGGACATCTGACTTCTACCTCGAATCTTGGTCAATGTCAAGCGTAATTGTGTCGCCCTTTCTTGCGCAGGTGTTAGTTTTCGGCCGACTCCGGATGGAATGGCAACACACTTGGTAGGATAGGGAAACCTCACCGATTCTCTTGCGATCATACAGCTTGGGGTGAAAGCCGCGGCGTCTTTGTGGGCCTTGACTCCGATGCCGTCAAACGCGACGAGTCCATCAACACCAGGATTGATGACTATCCAAGTGGAGGCGTCACCCTGCTTCATCCTCGCTATGCCGGCTACGCGACGTCTTAGATCGTCCGGGACCTCAGCCAGCCAACAGCAGCGCTTCAATCGGCAATCCCCAGCTGCCTCGTGGGGGCGTTTGGGGAACCAGCCAATCCGCTCTTAAACGGAAATGTTGGTGTTGTCCTGGGAGATGTCCACCGATTCTCCCCTGTAGTTCCACACGCCAGCCTGGTGCTGGCCCAGGCCGTAGAAGGCCTCGTACGAGCCCCAGAGGTTCGACCACATCTCCGCGTGATAGGTCTTCTCGCCGTTGACCTCCACCGGAGTCATCGCTCGCCCGCTTTCCTGGAAAAGTCGCCTACCGGCCAGATCGCTGAAAAGGATCGCGCCGTCTTTGCGGGTAACGGTAACCTTCAATCGGTCGGTAAACAGGGTGACGTCCTTCTCCGTGGATTGAATGGTCCACCGGGCTGCAGGCCAACGGGTCTTGGTCACAACGTAATCCGGACGGTCCGGGAAATAGGACGTAGTCGAGTAAACGACGCGAATGATGGAATCCGTGTACACCTGGACCCGCAAAACGCCGGCCTGCATCGTGAATAGCACGCCGTCTGGTTGCTGCTGAACGTTCGTGACCGGATTCAACGGATTCCATTGGGCGTTGGCGATCGTCGCCAGCAACAGCAGCGAAAGTAGAATGGCACATCGTTTTGTTCGCATGATTATGTTTCAGCTCCTGAGTTCAAGGAACGGCGGATGCGGTTCCGTATTCGGCCCTAGGCTCTTCTTCCGGCTGGCCCAACAGGCCGTTACCGTAGAACCCGTCCCGTACGCCAGGATCGTCCAACCCGGACAGGCCACCACACCATAGAGGCGAACCTGAGTCAAGGGGTACCCCATGAACAGGTTTTGGGCTTAAACTAATCGGTGCCATGTTACGACCTCGAAGCCAGTCTGAAGCACTTTCGCGTTCTCAGGTCCGCCGAAAGAGGACCGCGTGGCACGGAGCGGCCCCATTCTCTTCCTCATTGCGTTCTTCGATCGCGGGACTTGGTCTCCTCGGGGCGCTATTCATTTTGACCCTCGCCTACGCCAGCTCTGCGCAGGGACCCGATCCGCAACAGCTCTTCCGGGATGCGTTCGAGGCCCAGCAGCGCGGGGATGCAGCGCTTGCCGTAAGCAAGTACCGGGAACTCATCCGGCTTCATCCGGACATAATGGAGGCACGCGCCAGCCTCGCCATCGTACTCGTTTCTCTTGGCCGCTTCGACGAAGCCATCGCGCAATATCGCGCGGCGCTCCAGCAGGCCCCCGGTAACCGCGACCTCCGCCTCAACTTAGCGCTCGCCTACTTCAAAAAAGGCGATTTCCCCGCGGCGGCCGACGGGTTCAGCTCTCTGCTCGAAGCCGAACCCAGTAATGTGCGTATCGCAACGTTGCTCGGCCAATGCTATTTGCGGGTGGGCCGCGACGCTCAGGCCATCTCCCTTCTCACCCCCCTCGAGGAAGCCAACCCCGATAACCTCGAGCTGGAGTGGGCGCTCGGATCAGCGTTGGTTCGCGCCGGTCGCGTCCAAGAGGGCCTCGAACGAGTCGAAAAGGTCGCGCAGCAAGCACGTAGCGCCGAGGCATACTTGCGCGCCGCGGAAGCTTCCATGAGACTTACTTTCTTCGACAGGGCTCGGCGCGCTGCGGATGCCGCAATACGCCTGAATCCGAATCTGCCCGGCGCGTACATCGTGATTGGCATGATCGATGACTACAGCGGCGATGAGAAGGGGGCCGCTGCTGCATTCGAAAAAACCCTCCAAATTGACCCAAATGACTTTCAGGCGCACTTGCACTTGGGGGCTGTTCTCTATACCGAACGCCAGTTGGACGCTGCCAAGCTTCATCTCGATCGTGCGCTCGAACTCCACCCTGCGTCGTCACTCGCGCGCTATAGGCTGGCGCGGGTCGAGCGCGCACAGGGCCAGCTCGCCGCCGCCGTCCGAGACCTCGAAAAGGCAGTGCAGGTAGATCCGAACTGGCTGCCGCCGCACATTGAACTCGTCGCCCTTTATCACCGCCTGAAACGGCCGGAAGACGGCGCGCGGGAGAAGAAGATCGTTGACCGGCTCAGTGCGGAGGAGCAACAGCGCAAGGCAACGTTGCGCATCATCAACCCGACGCTTCCTTCACCTTGAGCACGCGGTCGGCGCGCGCATCGCGGAGCGTTTGCACGATGCCCGACGGCCAGCGAATCTCGACTTGTTCCGCCTTGTCCTCAGCCCCGAGCCCGAAATGCACCGGCCCGTGGCTGGACGACGCGTAGCCGACGCTGGTGGTCATGTGATTGTACTGCGACCCGGCCTTCGTCATGACTTTGACCACCGCGCCGATCCCGTCGCGGTTGCTTTTGGTTCCCTCAAGCTGAATGTCCAGCCAGTGTCCCGCGCCCTCCGTGCGATTCATCCAGATCTCGGCTTCCCTTCCCAGCGCTGTTACCACCAGGTCGACTCTGCCGTCGCCATCGAAGTCGCCGAAGGCGCAGCCGCGGTGCCGCGCGGGAGGCGACGCGGTCAGCCCCGCTTCCTCGGTCAAAGCCTGCCATTTCCCGCTGGCGCCCAGGTTTCGAAAGACGCTGTTGTACTGTTCGATATCTGCGCCGGGTTTCGGCAGTGCCTCGACATGGCCCCGCGTGACGAACAGGTCCTTCCAGCCATCGTTGTCGAAATCGTAGAGGGCCGGGCCATACCCCCCCATGGACCGGCTTAGCTCGCGCATCCCACTCGGATA
>JBEKUI010000091.1:0-29567 GCA_049515175.1 Terriglobia bacterium | reverse complement strand
GCCCGCGTCACTTCCGGCGGAACTAGCGATCCCGTCAGGTAAGTGTAAGTTCCCTTGGCGTTGATGCGCGTGCGCACACCGAGCCGCGCGTAGATGTCAGGCGCTTTGGCCGCCGCGCTCTTCTTCGCCTCCGAGGCAGCGAAGAGCTGCGGCAGGCGCAGGCTCCCCAGTGCCGCCGCCACCGGCCCGCCGGCGAGAAGTTTTCGTCGTGTGGTTTGCCAGTTGAAGATTGCCATGCTCAGTGTCCTTTCGGAGCGGAGTGCGCGTGCCCCACCACATGCGGAGGCTTCGGAGAGGCGCCCGGCGCCGGGCAAGCCTCTTCCGGTTCGTCCACGGAAGATGCCCCCTGGTATTTCAAGTCCTGCATGAGTCCAATCTCGGAAGTGTAATAGCCGTCCACCGTGGCTTCCTTGGCGAGCACGAAGAAGCGCTCGGCCGCGGTGGCCGGCGATTCCTCCCGCTCGCCGAGTTGCTGCAATAATTCTCGCTGCGCCGAGCCTGCCAACTCAAGGAATTTCTTTCCGCGTGCCCGCCGACTTGCTTCATCCAGGGCCACGATCCCTTCGCGCCACCGGCGCTGATCCTCCGCGGGCGAATTCGCCACCAGGAAGTCGATCCAGTCTTGCACGCCCGCCGCGCGCGCCCCCGGCGAAACTTCGTCGGTGGGAATAATCAAGTCCGCAACAGTGGCGACCATCTCCTTTTCCTCGGCCGCGAAGAAGTGAGCGACCGAGGCATCGGGAGTACCGGCAGCCAGCGCCGTGCTCGCCCTCGCCGGGGGGTCCGGCGCAGCTCCCAGCACGCGCGCCCGCGCCAGAGTCGCCGCCGCCACCGCACCCGCCAGGCACTTCAGCACCTCGCGCCGAGTTGGAGTCTCGCTGCCGCTCAAAGGATCACTAGACCTCACCTCTCCGCAGAGCTTCCGCCACGTAATGCGCGGCGCGCATCGCCACCGTGATGACCGTCAGCGTGGGATTCTTCTCCGCATAGGAAGTGAAAGAAGCGCCGTCGAGAATCCACAGATTCTTGAGGTCATGCGCGCGGTTGGAAGAATTGACGACCGAGGTGCGCGGATCGTTGCCCATACGCGCCAGGCCGACGAGGTTCTCGCCGTCGAAATCCGGTCGCGGAGTTTCCTGCGGCGCGAGGCGCACGCCCCCGGACACTTCCAGCAGCGTTTGGCATTTTTCCAGCATATCGCGCGCCATGGCCAATTCGTTCGAGTGAAACCGGAAATGAAAACGCGGCAGCGGCAAGCCGAACTCGTCCTTCTCGCTGGGGTCGAGGTCCACGTAGTTGTCGGCGTGCGCCAGGATTTCTCCCGCCGCGCCGACGTACACCAGCGCCGGATAAACTTCCCGCACGCGCTTTTTGAACTCCGCGCCCATGCCGCGCAGGGCGCGCAGCAGGCCGGGAATCTGCGGCCGCTCCGCTCCCACGTACAAGCCGTAGCCGCGCGCGAAATGCGGGCTGTTTTTCTCGTAGTAGAGATTGGCGATGGCGCCGTGCGTCCCCGTGCCGTCGTCGTTGACGACGCGCCCGCCCACCATGGATTCGAGATAGCCGAAAATGCCCATGCCCATCTCGCTGACCAGGTTCTTGCCCACCCAGCCGCTGGTGTTGGCGAGCCCCTGCGGGAAGCGGCGGGACTTCGACATCAGCAGAATTCGCGCGTCCTCGACCGAGCCGCAGGCAAGCGCGATGACGCGCGCCCGCACGCGGTATTCCTGCCGGGTCGGAGCGTGAATGTAGATCACCGAGCGGACCCGGTCGCCGTTTTCCTCCAGCTCGATCTCGCGCACCACGGCGCCCGTGGCGAGCACCAGCTTGCCGGTGCGCAGCGCGGCAGGGATGGCAGAATTCGCGGAGGTGTATTTCGCGTCCACATCGCAGCCGCGCATGCAGTGGCCGCAGTTATGGCAGACGGGCCGCCCGCCGTGCGGCTCGGTGTTGATCGCTTTGCGCACCGGAAACATCCGGTACTGCGGGCCGAGTTTTTCGAGGCACGCTTTCTGGATAATCCGTTCGCCGCAGCGCAGCGTGATGGGCTTCAGGAAGTGGCCGTCGGGAATGGCCGCAATCCCCTCGCGCGTTCCGCAGACGCCCATGAAGCGCTCCGCCTGGTCGTAAAAGGGCGCAAGCTCCTGGTAGGTGATGGGCCAGTCGTCGCCCGCCGTGCGTCCCTGGAAATCACGCTCGCCCATGCGCCAGGAGAAGGCATCCCACAGGAGGGTCTTGCCGCCCACGGCGGGCAGGAGCGCGTAGTCGATCTCTTCCCCGCCCGGGTCGCTCGTCGAGGGGTGCTGCGAAAAGAGGAAGCCCGTGAAGTCATTCGTCCCGTGACCTTCCCGGAATCCGCGGTAAGGAAGCTGATAGGGCGGCGTGTGGGTGCGAAAGCGCGAGGGAGAAACCCATTCGCCGCGTTCCAGCACCACGATGCGCAGACCCATTTCGCTCAGTTCTTTCGCCGCGATGCCGCCCGCCGCGCCCGAGCCCACAATGCAGACATCGAAAATCTCGCGGTCGAGCAGCGACGGCAGATTGGGAGCCACGATAGCCATGATTTGGGACTTCCCTGAGCTTATTACACGCCGGTAATTCGGTGCAGGGGCACGTTATACGCGGCCGCGAGGTCTGTCAAGCTTTGCGCTGCTTTGACTTTTCTTGCTCAAGTAGGACCGGGCTTCAACCCGGCATTGGGCGTCCTGAAGGACGGCGTTACGAGTGATATCGGGACAGCACCCGCGCTTTTGGCATTTGGGCCCGCTTCGCTGTTCGTGATAGAAAAAGAGGACGCGCGTGTGCTGCCGCTTGCGGTGGCTGCGACGCTCAGAGATTCGATGAAATACGTCCGACTCCACGAGAGCGACTTTGCACCGGCCGGCAGGCGCTTGATCGTCGTCCTCGCAGCTTTGGCGCTCGGCGCAGTTTTGCCCAGTCCCACACGGGCACAGCAGACCCAAGCCAGCCCAACTACCGCCAAGGCCCGCCTGGCGCGTGCCGAGCAACTCCGGCGCACCGGCAATCTCCCTGCCGCGCGCAAAGAACTCGAATTGGCGCTCAAGGCCGCGCCCAATCTCGCCCAAGCGCACCTGGATCTGGGAATGGTCGATTACGAGATGGGCGAGACCGCACCCGCCATCGCCCACCTGCGCCGCGCGGCGGAACTGCTGCCCAACTCCTTCGCGGCGCACTACGGCCTGGCGATGGCTTGTCTGCGCGAAGGGAAGACGGAGGAGGCTGCTCGCGAGCTCGAGCGGGCGCGCGCAATCAATCCCCGCCATCCCGACGCCGCTTATAACCTGGGAATTCTTCTTCTCGGCCAGGGAAAACCCGCGGAGGCGGAGCGACTCTTTCGCGAAGCGCGGACGCTGGGCCCCAATCGCCCCGACGTTTCCTTCTATCTCATCACGGCCGAGCTCGAGCAAAGCCGCCTCGATGACGCCGCGCGTGAGGCCGCAGAAGGCGCGCGGACGTTCGGCAGCGACGCGGCTTGGCGGGCGAGCCTGGGCCGCGCCTTCCTGGAACATCGCCAGCCGCGCGAGGCCCTGACGCACTTGCAGGAAGCCCTGCGGCTCGAACCTGGCGCGGCGGAGACGCGCCGCCTGCTCGCCGCCGCGCACCTCGATCTGCGCGAGCCCGCCGCGGCGCTGGAAGCCCTGCCCTCCGCCGCGGCCGCCGAGGATCATTACCTGCGCGCCAGCGCTTACTACCTTCTGCGACGCTATGGCGAAGCCCATGAGGAGTGCGCAGCGGCGCTTGCCGCGGCCCCGCGGGAGCCGAAGTACCTGATGCTCGCCGCCCGCGTCGCCCAGCGCGCCGGCGATCATGCCGCGGCGATCGAACTGCTCCAGCGCGCCGCCACGGAAGTGCCCCAATCGGCCGAACCGTATTACAGCCAGGGCGTAAGCTACTACCTCCAGCGCCGCTACGAGGACGCGCGCCGCGTGCTCGCCCGGGCGCTGGAGCTCGATCCGAAATCTTCGCGCGCCCTCTTCCTCACTGCCGCCACGCTGGTGAACCAGGGAAAGAATCGCGACGCCGAAGAGTTTTTCCACCGCGCGCTCGCCATCGAGCCGACGAACGCCCGCTTCCACTATCATCACGGCGTCCTGCTCCTGCGCGACAACCGCCTGCAGGAGGCCCAAAGAGCCTTCGAGCAAGCGGTGCGCCTGCAACCCGAATTCGCTCCGCCCCACTATCAGCTCGGCAAGTTGCTCGTGCGCGCGAACCAACCCGCTCCTGCCGCGCGCGAGTTGGAAGCCGCTATCGGGGACGACCCCGCATTGGCGCAGGCCTATTACCAGCTCAGCCGCGCCTATACTCTTTTGGGAGAAAATGACAAGGCCGCACAGGCGCTCGCCACGTTCAATCAAATCAAAAAACAGGAAACCGACGACGACCAGGAATTCCTGGAAGGATTGCGCAAAGAAGTCGAAGGACCCTGAGAGTTGAAAGCCAGGCCCCCCGCGACGGAGAGTTCAAGGAACTCTCGTCGCCTCTCCTCTGGGGAGGCGCGGTGTTTTTGGCGTGGAATGCGGGGGGCATGTTGTACTGCAAGAGTCCTGTTCCTGCTGTTTCCCGCCTGGGTTCGGTAGCTTTGAAGCCGCGGAGAGGTGTCCGAGTGGTTGAAAGAGCACGCTTGGAAATTGCCGAAATGCGGTCTTACGAACTATCCCGAATTGTTACCAAATCATCTTCCTTCTTGAGGTTAGGGCAGAGCTCAAGCGGTCAGCAGCATTCGGTAATTCTGCATGGCAGGCCGTAGTTCAGACGGGGTTACGTCACAAATCATTACGCCTGCGGCTTATCTCATTGCGGCACCCGCAAAGATCCACCTCTCTCGGGAAGGAATCCACGCCCGTCTTGTCGGGTGTCGGCATGCGTAAGAGTTTTTGGATTCCCCTCCCTGGCTACAATCAAAGAAATCCTCGTGGAACATGGAGCGGGCCCAGACCTCTTCGTGGCTCAGATGAGGGGGAATTCTGGAACTACCATTCCCTCTTGCTGACTGGCGTACACGCAGCCTATAATCCCCGCCGCGGGGCAATCAATCTTTCCACAGGAGCTATCGATGCCATTGTTGTATCGCGCGAAAACCACGTTCGTATTGTTTCCCCTCCTCCTGGCCGCCGGCTGGCCTGCGCTCCGCGCGGAGGAAAACCGCCTGATGCCGCAACCGGCCAAGCTGGTCTGGGGGAGCGGACGACTGGAGATCGGGGGGGCCTTCCGCGTCGCCCTCACCGGTTATCAGGAGCCGCGGCTCGACGCGGCGGCACGGCGTGCGGTCGAGGCTCTCTCGCTCCAGACAGGCATTCCGATGAACCCCGCGCCGGAGGCGGATCCTTCCAAGGCGACGCTGGTAATCCGCTGCGCTCATGCTGGCGAAGCGGTGCAGTCGATGCGCGAAGACGAATCCTACACGCTCCGGGTGAGCGCGCAGGGCGCCGAACTCTCAGCGGCAACTCCGGTCGGCATCCTGCGCGGGCTCGAAACGTTCCGCCAGCTTGTGCGCTGGGATGACCAAGGTTTTGGCGCGCCCGCGGTGACGATCGAAGACCGCCCCCGTTTCCCCTGGCGCGGCCTGATGCTCGACGTCTCCCGCCGCTGGATCCCTTTCCCGCTGATTCTGCGGACCCTCGATGGCATGGCCATCGCCAAGCTGAACGTCTTCCATTGGCACCTTTCCGATGACCAGGGCTTCCGCGTGGAGAGCCACAGCTTTCCGAAGCTGCATGAACTCGGGTCGGACGGGAACTATTACACGCAGGCGGAAATCCGCCAGGCTGTGGCGTACGCGAGTGAGCGCGGGATTCGCGTAGTGCCGGAGTTTGACATCCCGGGGCACACGACGAGCTGGTTGGTGGGCTATCCGGAACTGGCTAGCCTCCCCGGCCCCTATTCCATCGATCGCCAGCTCGGGGTTCGCGATCCCGCCTTGGACCCCACGCGCGAGGAGGTTTATGCCTTTCTGGATGCTTTCATCGGTGAAATGGCGGAGCTTTTCCCCGACGAGTACTTTCACATCGGCGGCGACGAGGTGAACGGAAAACACTGGGCCGCCAGCCCGCGCATTCAGGCCTTCATGCGCGAGCACGGAATGAAAGACCGCGGCGACCTCCAGGCGTACTTCAACCAGCGGATGCTGCCCATTTTTCAGAAGCATGGCAAGAAACTGCTGGGTTGGGATGAGATTCTCCATCCCGAGCTTCCCAAGGACATCGTGGTGCAGTCGTGGCGCGGGCAGAAGTCGCTGGCGGAAGCGGCGCGGCACGGCTACCAGGGAATTCTATCGACGGGCTATTACCTTGACCTGATGCAATCCGCTTCCGACCACTACCGCGTGGACCCGCTGGAGGGTGAGACCGCCAGCCTGACCCCGGAAGAGCAGGCGAGGATTCTGGGCGGCGAGGCCTGCACCTGGACAGAAAACATCGACGACCAGAACATCAACTCTGCCGACTGGCCGCGCGCCGCCGCCATCGCCGAGCGCCTCTGGTCGCCGCAGCAGGTCAAGGACGCGGATTCCATGTATCGCCGGCTCGAACTGATGAGCCGCGAGCTGGCCTGGAGCGGCCTCACGCATCGCACGATTTCACGCCAAATGCTCGAGCGGTTGGCGGGAGACGCGGACGCAGCGCCGCTCGCCACCCTCGACTCCGCGCTGGTGCCCATCAATTGCGACATCCGCCGGCAGGTGAACCACTACACGAGCCTCAAACCGTTGAACCGCCTGGTGGACGCGACGCCGCCGGAAAGCGATGTGGCGCGGAAATTCGCGGCGCGGGTCGCGGCCTGGCAAGACCATAAGGATGAGATTCGCCAGCAACTGACCCTCTGGCGCGATTGCGGCAAGGAAGTCCTGCCCCTGATGCGGCGCTCGGCGCTCCTCGCGGAAGCGGTTCCCGTGGCCGAAGACGTTTCGGCGCTCGCGGCGGCGGGTTTGGAAGCTCTGGACTATCTCGAAAGTGGGAAGGCCGCGCCCCGGGATTGGCGTGCGAAGCAGCAGCCTCTGCTCGACCGCTGCGCCAGGCCGCGGGTCGAATTGATCATCGCCATCACGCCCGCGATTCGCCGACTCGTGGAAGGCGCGCAATCGGCAAATTAACTCACGTGGCGGGGGTGGAAAGCGCCGCGCGCTTTTGCTCCCAGAGCGTAATCAACAGGGTGCTCGCCAGCACCAGCAGTCCACCTGCAACGGCTGCCAGGGTGAGCCGCTCGCCCAGCCAGAGGGCGGCGATGGGGACTCCGAAGAATGTGACGAGGTAGATCGAGAGCGCAGCTTGAATCGCGTCCAGTTTCTTCAGCGCCTTGAGGAACAGGACCATGGAAAGGAAGTTGTGGAAGAAGGTCAGCAGGATCAGCCCCACCCAGGTCTGAGCCGTGAAATGCGGGATGCGGCGGAAGACGTCGGGTTCTCTTGCCAGCGTGAGAGGCGTCATGATGACGAACATCGCCAGGTAGGTGTAAAAGAGCATCTCCATGGGCGTGTAACGCTCCATCATTTTCTTGCCGTAGGTGTTGTAGAAACCACTTCCCGTCGTTCCCAGGAAAATCAGTAGGTTTCCAGCCCAGTAACCCTTACCGAAATCCATGTGGCGCAGGTCGGAGATTGAGCAGAGGATAACTCCCATGATTGCCAGGCCGAAACTGATCCAGCGGCCCGCGGACATTCGCTCCCCCAGAATCAGGACGGCCATGATGGCCATGGAAATCGGCGCGGTCAGGGCGATGAGCGCGGCGTTGCTGGCCAACGACATGCGCGTTCCCCAGGTGACCAGAACCTGGGCGGGAAAGACGGCGACCGCCGCCATCAGAAAATAGGCAAACACGTCCTGCCATCGCCGCCGGTCCGGCCCGCGGTCATGCCGCCGTTCGGCGCGCACCAGCGGATAAAGCATCACGGTCGAGAGGGTCATCGGCCCCCAGACGGTGAACAGTGATCCAACCTGGTCTTGCACCAGCTTGACGCAGGTGAATTGCAGCGCCCACATCAGGTTGCAGCTGAAGAGAAAAAACCAGGAACGCATTCGTTACGCCTCGCGGGGCACCGGTCCGACTGCCACCCACTCAGATCTTGAAGAAAATCTTGCGCTGATAGAGCCAGTAACAGAGATACCACATGATGAGGAATACGGTGAAGCACTGCGCGATGGGCCCCAGCCGGCCGAGAAAAACATAGTTCCTCGTGAACGTTCCCACGATGCTGTGGAGCATCTCGGTGAAGAGGATATACACGCAGTAGATGAAAATTGAATTTGTCCCCAACACGACGAGCGGGAACACCGGCCGTCGAACCCCGCGCATTTCCACCAGCCAGTAGAAGAAAAGCAGAATGAGAAGAACGCAGCCGCCGCTGACCAGCGAGAAGGATTCCGTCCAGATGCGCTTGATCATGGGATTGAAGGGCAGCAGCGCGAAGCCGAGCAGGAAGCAGACGGCGGCCCCACCCGCCATCCAGGCGACGTTGTAGGCGTGGCTGCGCTTCTGGCGCAAAAGCTGGCCGCACCACACCCCGAGGAGCGTCGTCAGCGTGCTGCTCATCCAATTGATGCTCACGTAATATCCGTCGGGATTCACTCCCAGAATTACCCGGTCGATCTTCTGGCCGATGTTGTCGGTCATCGAGAAGGGTCCGTTCGCTCCGGGGAAGGCCACGAACAGTCCCCAGTGCACGGCCAGAATGGCCACGGCGGCAGCCACCTGCCAGCGGAATTCCAGCCGCATGATGAGGAAGGACGCGAGATAGGTGAAGGCGATCTGCGCGAGAACGTTGTCCAGCTGAAAGTGCGGGACGTAGCGCGGATAGCCTTCGTCCGAAATCGACATCAGGATCTGGCTGATGAACCACAGCATGAAACATCGCCACAGGGCGTGGCGAAACTGCTGGCCGAAGCTCTCTCCCTGGGCGGCGCGGCGGCCAAAGGCAAAGGGCATCGCCAGCCCCACCATGAACATGAACGACGGCTGGATGAGGTCCCAGAACGCCATGCCCGTCCACTCCACGTGATCGAACTGGCGGCCCAGCCAGCCGAAGGTGGGATCGTTCTGGAGCGACACCAGGCCGAAGGCGCTCGATATCAGCATCATCATGATGAAGCCGCGAAAGGCGTCGAGCGACACCAGCCGGCCGCCGGGGGCCTTGCTGGCGGCAGCCGTTGCCTCCACTTCGTAACTGAGTGGGGCCGAGGTGGGACCGGAAACCGCGCTGATGTTCGATTCATTCATGGCTAAAACCCACTCCTCGATTCCGTTTTTCCCCTCGCAGGGGGCGTAAGGGATCGGATCTCCAGCTCGTATTGTCGGACAATTTCGGCCCTTCTTTTGTCAGACCCATATTACGATGTCAATAGAAAAAATCATAAGTGTAAATTTATCCCGGGAGGTTTGGAGGCAGGCAGGGGACCCTGCAAACGGTTGACTTATGAAATCGGCAGTACTACCGTTGGGCTGCGTGGAAAAGAACGGAAGCTATGAAACACGTCCCGACCGTCAGGGAAAAGGATAAAGCCGTCATCATCGCTGCCGCGCGACGATTCGGCCCCGTGTCGCGCGTCGGCATTCACGAGCTAACGCGACTCCGCCCCGCCACGATTTCTCTGCTGGTGCGAGAACTGCTGAAGGAGGGAAAGCTCAAGGTCACCGGCCACGCCAATAACCCCACCGGTCGCAAGCAGGTGCTCTTGCAGATCAACGAGGAGTCGGGCTACGTGATTGCGCTCGACTTCGATGAGGAATTTCTCGACGCCTCCTTGCTCGATCTGCATCCCCGCATCGTGCTCTCCTTTCGCGAGGCAACAAACCTTGCGGCAGGAATCGACGGGTTGATTCGCCAGCTCTCTTCCAGCATCCGCAAGGTGATCGCGCAGTCCGGCGTGGACCGGGAGAAGATCCGCGGAATCGGGGTGGGGGTTCCCGGGCTGGTCAACAGCCGCGAGGGGACCATCATCATGTCCTCGACGATCGATTTCTGGCGCAACGTCAAGCTCAAAGACATCCTCGAGGAAGAATTCGGAATCCCCACCGCCGTCGAGAATAACTCACGCACCAAGGCGGTGGCGGAACGCGTGCTGGGCGCTGGCGAAATGGCAGAGGAGATGATCTATGCCGAGTACGGGAAAGGAATCGGCTCGGGAATTATCGTGCGTGGCAAAGTGCTGCAGGGGCACTGCTTCAGCGCTGGGGAATTCGGCCACACGCACATTTTGGAGGACGGCCCGGCGTGCAAGTGCGGCAGCATGGGATGTTTGGAAGCGATCGCTGGCGTAACCGCGCTGGAGACGCGGCTGCGCAAGGCGATGGCCGAGGGCGGTTACTCGCGCTGTCTGGAAATGGCGGAGGGTGACGCCAGCCGCATCGACGGCTGGACGGTCTTGAACGCCGCGCGCCTGGGCGACAAGCTCTCGGTGGCGATTGTGGAGGACCTGGGGAAATACCTGGGCCTGGCGCTCGCCAATCTGGTGAACCTTCTTAATCCCTCCATCGTCGTGCTGGACTATCGGCTGGAGGCCGCCGGCCATGCGCTCCTGGACCACATCAGCCGCGTCGTGCGCATGCAGGCGCTCAGCCACGCGACGGAAGACCTCGTCTTCCGCTTTGGCAAACTGGGTTCAGAGGTCGGAATTCTGGGAGCGGGCCTGCTCATCACCGAAAGGATTTTCGAGGTGCCGCTGCTCAAGCCGCCACGCTTCATCATCGACGGCGTCACGCCCAGCGCCGCGCGCGCCATGTTCACGGAAGAGGATCCGCCCCCGGGGAACTCCGCTGCGACGGCCGCCCAGTAGCCGCAGAGCGTCAAGCTCCGCGCCGCCTACGGTGACACGAGAGACTTCATGAATCCCGCCGGTTTTTCCTGCAGCAGGGTGTAGGCATTGGAAATATCATCCAACTTCAGCCGGTTGCTGATGAGCGGCTTCACCTGAATCCTGCCCGAGGCCAGCACTTCCAGCGCGCGCGAGTAACTGTAAGGATTGACCCAGGAACCCAAAATAGTCAGTTCCCGCGAAAGCACATTGAAAGGAATAATGGTGGCCTTTTGCCCCTCCGGCGCAAATCCAAAGATGAGCACCCGGCCACCCAGCTTTGCCAGTTCCACGGCCAGTTCAATGGTATCCGCACGGCCGACAACCTCGACCACTACATCCGGCCCCAGACCTTCGGTTTCGGCCAGGACCTGCTCCTTGAGGTCCCCCTCCTTCGGATTGATGACCACGTGCGCGCCAAACCTCTTTGCCATTTGGCGACGGGTTTCTTCCGGCTCAATCAGGATGACCTTCCTGGCGCCGGAGCACAAGGCAAACTGCAGGTGAATCTGGCCCATCGGCCCGCCACCGATAATAGCGACCGTTTCTCCAGAATGGTAATTGACCCTATCCACTGCGTGCACGACGCAGGAGACCGGTTCAGCAAAAGCTGCCGTTTCATCGTCCACGCCTTCGGGAATGGGGTACACGCCCTTCTCGCTGGCCGTGCAGTATTCGGCAAACCCCCCGTCGCGCAGCACCCCGTAAGCGGCGAGTTCCTTGCAGAAACAGGGCTGGTGGTTCCGGCACCAGTAACACTTGCCGCAGCTCTCGTTGGGGTCACTCACGACCCTCTGACCCACCTTGAGGTTCCTGACGTTTTCCCCCAACGCAACGATCTCACCGGAATACTCGTGCCCGGGCACCACAGGAACTCGAGCCGAGTACTGGCCGTTGTAAAGCTTCAGGTCGGTGCCGCACATCCCACAGGTCTTCACCTTGATGAGCACCTCATCATCTTTGGGAATGGGGGCGGGGATATCCTTGACAGCGATTCTCTTTATGGCTTCGAGCACCGCAGCTTTCATATCTCCTCCGATCATGTCTAGAGATTTCGCAACTCTATGGGAATGCCTTTGCGGGCGGAATCTTCCGCAGCGTTGATCAGCCGCGTGTTCAGCAGGCCGTCCTCGCCGCTCGTCAATGGTTTCTTGCCGTCGCGCAAACACTCCACAAAGTGATACATGCTCTCGACACTGAATCCCATCTGCTTGCCGTGGATCTCGGGTGTGATGAACAGGTCCGGGAAGGAAGCGTCAGGGAAGCCCGCGGGCGTCTTCGCAGTGTACTTGGCGACGGCGCCATGATGTGTCAGGTCGAGGTAGACGACTCCCTTCGTGCCGATGATTTCGCAGCGGTGGTCGATCAGGCTGGGGGAAGACTGCGGCAGCACCCAACTGTTTTCGATGACCGCCGTCGCCCCGTTCGTGAAATCGACCATGGTGATGTACATATCGGCGGTGGGAATCCCGCGTCGCGTCAAAATGCCTTCCTTCCGCTGGCAAAAGACGCGCACGGGTTTTGCACCGATCAGCCAACAGGTTGTGTCCAGCGAGTGGCTCCCGAGAAATAGCATGACCGAGGATTCGCCCGCCCAGGGAAGCATCTTCGTGGGCACGTAAATTGTGTCGCTGAGTCGGTAGTAGATGTAACTGATCTCGCCCAGTTCGCCCTTGCGGATGGCCTGCCAGGCGGAGTAGTACGCCGGATTCCAGCGGTTGTGCCAGTCCACCATGAGGTGCACCCCATGACGCCGGGCGGCCACAATCATCTGCCGGCATTCGCGCACCGTCGTGGCGAGAGGTTTTTCCACGAGCATGTGAACACCCCGCGACGCGGCTTTCAGGGCGATGGCGGCGTGGGCGGCGTCCGGCGTAGCGATGGAAATGCCGTCCAGGCCTTCGTCGAGCAGAGCATCGACGCTGGTAAAGAATTTGCGAATCCCGAATTCCCTGGCGGTGGCCGCGGCCCGCTTCGCGTCCAGGTCGCAGATGGCAACGAGCTCGGCGGAGGCGTGCTGGAGATAGGCGCGAATGTGCATTCGCCCCCAGACGCCCGTACCCACCACGCCGACGCGAACTTGTTTGCCCTTCATAAGCTCGTGCCTTTCATGATCCCAAAAACCTTGTCAACGGTCGCCAAGGTCCGGCGGATGTCCTCGTCCGTGTGCGCCGCAGAGAGATACCACAACCCCTTCTCGGTGGGGAAGATGTGGATGCCGTGGTCCTGCAGCAGTTGCCGGAAGACAAAGTAGGTTTCCTTTTCCTGATCGAACGCGTCGCGCATATCCCAGATTTCGTGGTCGTGGAAAGAGACGCAGAACACCGACCCCGGCCCCTGGATGCGCACGGTTATCTTGTGCTTCTCCGCCATCCGGCCGATTTCACTCATCATGTGCTTGCCGAGGTCGTTGATGCGGCGAAGGATGGCGCAGTTGTCCTTTTTCAATTCCGTGAGGACCGCCTTGGCAGCGGCGCAGCCGATGGCGTTGCCGTTGAAGGTGCCGGCGTGGACTGCTTGGCGGCGGGAAACCACTTGCATGATTTCGCGGCTGGCGCCGTAGGCGAAGATCGGGAAGCCGCCACCCAGCGCTTTGAATCCGCAAGTGATGTCCGGGATGACGCCCAGCATTTCCTGCGCCCCGCCCAGCGCGCCGCGCAGCCCGGTGATGGTTTCATCAAAGATGAGCATCGCGCCGTATTCAGTGGCGAGTTGGCGCAGGCCCTCCAGATATCCCGGGCGCGGCATGATGATACCGCAGTTGCTCATGATGGGCTCGGTGAGGATGGCCGCGATCTCTTTGGGGTGCGACTGGAACGCCTTCCGGACGTATTCGAGGTTGTTCCAGGGAAGCGCCACGGCGTTGTCAAGGACGTTCGGCGCCATGCCCTTGCTGTAATTGTGAATCACCGGCTTGGGATTCTCGCGCGTCCCGAAATCCTCGCCCTGGTCGGGGTGAAAACTGAAGAAGACGTTGTCCATCCAGCCATGGTAGTGGCCCTCGAACTTGATGAACTTCGTGCGCCCCGTCACCGCGCGCGCCAGGCGCAAAACCGCCTGCACGGCCTCCGAGCCCGTGTTGTTGAAGTTCACGACTTCGAAGGAGGGGACCGCGTCGATCAGCAGCCGGGAGACTTCAACCTGGAGGGGGTGAGGCTCACCGAAGGCGCTGCCTTTTTCGAGCTGGTCGCGCACGGCATCGTGCAAAACTTTCGGACTGTGGCCCAAGATGAGAGGGCCGTAATTCAGCAAATAGTCGATGAACTCATTGCCGTCGACGTCAAAGAGCCTGCTGCCATGGCCGTGCGTCATGTAGAGTGGATGGGGTCGACTGAAACTCTGCACCTGAGAGCCCACGCCCATCGCAAAAACGCTCTTGGCGTCCTCATACATCGCCTGCGATTTCGGGTATTCCTTCCAGCTCCACATGGAACTTTCTCCCTCTCGGTTTCTCCGCCCTCGTGATTCTGCGTGCGGGACACTAATTGAGACGAACGACGCGGTGAGTCCGGTACGACTTGACCACCGCCTCGATGGCGCTGGTCGCCAACAGACCCTCCTCGCCCGTGACCGGCACCGGCTTATCCTCGATGACGCAGGTGATGAAGTCGAGAATGGGCGGCTCTTCAGTCAGGTTCAGCAGGACGAAAGGCGTCTGATATTTGTCCGATGTCACCGTGATGCTCTCGTAGTCGGCGACGATATCGATGCGGCCCGTTTCACCCTGCACCGAGAGCCACATATCGTTGACGGGGTTCCGCCAATTGCGGGAGAGAATCCAGGAGGATTCGAAGTGGACGATCGCGCCCCGGCACATCTCCATAGTGGCCTTGACCACATCTTTGGTCTTGAATCCCTTGCTCTTCAACAGGCCTTCCGCGGCCAGGGCGAACACCTGACGCGCCCGGTCCTGAAGCATCCAGCAGGCGAGGTCGGCAATGTGGGACATCAGGAACCATTCCGGCCCGCTGTGCTCGGCCCAGGTCATGTTTCCTTCCACCCAGGAAATCGTGTCCGAGAGGACGAAGTTGGCGCAGACCGGCTTGCCGATCTTGCCCGCGGCGATGGCCTCGCGCGCCGCCGAAAAAGCGGGATACCAGCGATTGTGATAATTCACCATGAGCTTGCGCCGGCTGCGGTTCCGTGCCGCCAGGATCGCCCGGCACTCGCGCGTGGTCTGAGCCATGGGTTTTTCCAGGAGGATGTGTTTTCCCGCCTTCAGCGCGGCAATCGGCGTAAACCCGGGCGTGCACTTCGCCGTAAGCACCCGTACCGACTACCCCGACTCCGACTCTATTCATCAGCTTTCTCCCACTCGGAATTCTTGCCTTGAACTGACGCCAGGATACTCGCGCCATAACCGGGATGGCGCCGTTGGCGAGCCCCGCCGGCTAGCCGGCCCGGCCTTCCCAATTCGGGTGCCGAAAATCAGGCGCCCAGAAGCCTCGCATCCGTCCTCGGCTGGATACTCGTGCTTATATCAAAGGGCGCAATCGAAATCAACAAAAAGATACTTTAATGTTAGTTTGTCAAAATGGCAAGTACTGGAGCATTGGTCCAAAGCGATCACAGTGCCCCGATCAGAGACCGTTAATCAGCGTGTGGAGAGCCAGGTTTCGTGCCCACCCGCGTGACAACAGAAAAGCATTGGGGCACCCTGGGTTTCTGATTGAGAGAGATTACTTACATTCTTGCACAAATCTCTCTTGACTTCTAACTTGCGAAATAGTAAAAAATGTCCGTCAAGGGTTTTGGGTCGAATTGTAACGGCGGCACGGACTCGCATGGAGTCGAACAAATTGACTGGCCAGGACAGGTCTTACGGTCGATGGCAAGCTGCCAAGTGCCTGCCCGGCGACCGCGGTTCTCTCAGTAGGCCATGTGGAGCCGAAGATTCTTCACCTGTTAATGAGGGAATTACCCACGCTTCATCCTTCCCTGATAATCCCAAAGCAAGAGTGGGGGCAACTCCTGGCTCCCCCCGTAGCATCCACTCTTCCGACACGCTTCATACTTCCCTGATAGTCCCAAAGAAGAGTGGGGGAGGCGGTGAGGTGGGGAATCCTTTGCGCACTTATCTGGGAGAGAGGGCGACATCCATGCCTGTCGGTGAGACGGGCGCCTCAGGCAGCCAGGAGTAGTCGGCAAGTCACTGGCATGCCGGACGAGTGGTTCTCGCTCTTCTTCCCGGCTGCTTGTTGACCGCGTCGGTGGGCCTAGACACCAAGGAGGAGAATATGGGCGTGGGTTTATCAGGATCGCATTTGCGAGAGAGCAAGAAGGACGGCCTGCGGCGCGGACTGCCGCTCCTAGCCGCACTCCTGTTCTGCGTCACCCTGCCGCTCGCGGCGTGGGCGCAGAAAGATACCGGCAGCATTGTGGGAACGGTGAAAGACGCAACCGGGGCCGTCATTCCGCAAGCCAAAGTCACCGTCACCGACGTGGATAGGGGCAACACCTTTTCAACGACGACTAACCCCTCAGGGGACTATGTTGCGAGTCCGCTGCGTATCGGCCATTACAACGTCAAGATCGAGAAGGAGGGCTTTAAGACCACCGTGGCAGGCCCAATCGAGCTACAGGTCCAGGAGCATGCGGAGGTGAACGTCACTCTAGAAGTGGGCCAGATGGTTCAGACGGTCGAGGTGCATGGATCCAGTCCGCTGCTGGAGACGCAAACTTCCGAACTGGGCCAAGTAGTTAGCACCCGCCGCATGGTCGACCTGCCCTTGAATGGTCGCAACTTTGCCCAGTTGGCGTTGCTCAGTGCCGGCGTGGCGCCGACTGAGCCGGGCGCGCGCAACGAAGGTAGCTATGGGTTCTCTTCCAATGGCGGGCGCTCCTACCAGAACAACTTCCTGCTCGATGGCGTCGACAACAATTCCAACCTAACCGACTTGCTGAATGGGACCAGTTACGTGGTCCAGCCCTCGGTGGATGCCTTGCAGGAATTCAAGGTCCAGACCAACGCCTACAGCGCGGAATTCGGGCGCGGCAACGGCGCGATTCTGAACGCCACCATCAAGTCCGGCACCAACGAGTATCACGGGGATGTTTACGAGTTCCTTCGTAACGACAAGCTGGATGCGCGCAACTTTTTTGAGGCCGACCGCGGTGCTTATCAACAAAACCAATTCGGCGGCACGATCGGCGGGCCCGTCCGGCTGGGCAAACTCTACGACGGGCGCAACCGAACCTTTTTCTTCTTCGACTACGAAGGTCTTCGGGTCCGCCAGGCGCGCACCCTGACGGCGACGGTGCCCACGCCGGAAGAACGCGGCGGAGATTTCTCATCCCTCCTGGACATGAGCTCTCCCACCGGCGTGCTGGACTGCAATGGTCAGATGACGTACGCCGGGGAGATTTTCGACGTGCGGCAAGCGCAGACGGGCGCCGACACGCCGACCGGACAGTGCGGGGTGCCTTTTGGCTACGACGAATCTGGGAACCCACTGAACGTCATCCCGACTCTGGCGAGGGATTCGCTGGCAGTGAAGCTTACGGATCTGTGGCCGTCGCCCAACGTTTCAGGGGCAGGGTACAACTTCCTGGCCACCCCCAAGCGGACCCAGGACCGGAATAACTTCGATGTCCGTGTGGACCAAAAGTTCTCCGACAAGGACACTTCCTTCGCTCGGGTCAGCTATGAGAAACAGCCGAGTGTCATCCCCTCCGTCTTCCAGGCAACGGGTGGTAACGGAGCCGACTTTTTTACCGGCAACGAAGTGAACTTCTACCTCGGCGCCGCGTTGAGCGAGACGCATATTTTGAATCCCCACGTGGTGAACGAATTCCGCTTCGGGTACAACCGCATCAATTCGCACCGCTACCAGTTCAACTACAACAAGAACGTTTCTGCCGACCTGGGGATTCCGGGCGTGCCTTTTGCCCCGCTAAACGGCGGGATGCCAGAGTTCGATTTTTCGGATGTGGACGGGATCGGCGACCCGACGTACCTCCCTTCGCTGGAAATTCAGAACACGTTCAGCCTCAACGACAACCTGACGTGGATTCGCGGTGGGCATTCGCTGAAGTTCGGGGCTGAGTTCAAGCATGAAGAGTTCACGATCTTCCAGCCGGCCTCGCCGCGCGGGCAGCTCGGCTTTGATCCGACCTTTACGGACAACGCCGGCGCTCCGGGCAGCGGCGGCTCTGGTTACGCCTCGTTCCTCGCCGGCCTTTCCAGCAGCGGTTACATCACCAATCTTCACAACGTGGACTACGTGCGGCCGGACTACGCGTTTTACATGCAGGATGATTTCAGGGTGAGTTCGCGACTCACCTTGAACCTGGGCGTGCGATACGAGCTCTTCACGACGGTCAAGGAGAAGTACAACGCGCAGGGAAGCTACGACCTGGCCACGCAGACGCTCTACGTCCCGAAGGGGCAGACCGCGCAATTGACGCCCACCATCGCCGCGCTGGTCCCTATCAGCGCCACCGCCAGCCGCGGGCTGGTGCCGGTGGATGCCAATAACATCGCTCCGCGCATAGGGTTTGCTTACAAGGTCAGGGATAAACTGGTCCTGCGGGGCGGCTATGGGATCTTTTACGCGGGTTACGAGTCAGGCCCCTGGTCGAATCCCAGCCCGGCTTTCAATCCACCGTTCTTTGTAAGCCAGAACTTCAACACCCCCTGCGGAGCCCCCTCGGCGAACCCGGGGGCGGGAGAACTGGATTGCAGTATTCTGGGGCTCAGCCACTTTGCGGACGGATTCCCAGCCAGTTCGTTGGTCGACCCGAACACGCCGCAGCTCCTGGAGTTGGCCAACAACATTCGGACTCCCTACATGCAACAGTGGCACTTCTCGACGCAATACGAGTTGCCGCATAACACCATGGTAGAGATCGGCTACGGTGGTTCGAAGGGGACTAAGCTCTACACGTTCTTCGACGGCAATCAACCCACCCCGACGCCCGACTCGACCGCCGCTTATGCTCCCCGCCGGCCTGATCCCATCATCGACTCAGGAATCAGCGTCTTCAACTCCATGGGGAATTCAATTTATAACTCCCTCCAGGCGCGCGCCGAGAAACGCTTCTCGAACGGGTTCTCGCTTCTTGCAAGCTATACGTGGAGCCACTCCATTGACAATGAATCGGCGGCCAACTTGGGATCGAGTAACAACAGCGGCCCCCGGTTCTTCCGGGCGGATCCGGGTTGGGAACGCGGCAACTCCGATTTCGACATTCGCCAGCGCTTCGTCCTGGGGTACATCGTGGAGTTGCCCTTCGGACGCGGCAAGCACTTCGGGAGCGGCGTGAGCGGCCCGCTCAATCAGGTGATTGGCGGCTGGCAGCTTTCCGGAGTCACCACGCTTTCGACGGGCAACTGGTTCACCATCACGGACGGCAATGGGAACTTTTCGAACTCCACGGGAGGGCAGCGGCCCGATCTGGTGCCCGGCCAAAACCCCAATGGAAAGCCTTGTGTACCCGGAACGTTCTTTAACACTTGCGCCTTCACGGACCCTGCGCTAGGTTCGTTCGGCAATGCGGGCCGGAACATCGTGCTGGGGCCTGGCTTCCAAGTCTGGGATATCTCCCTGCTGAAGCGGTTCCCGATCAAAGAGAGGGGCCGCGCGGAATTCCGGGCGGAGTTCTTCAACCTGCCGAATCATACGAATTTCACTCCGAGCTGTGCTTACTGCACCAGCCCCGTGGACCTGTCCAGTTCGCGGTACGGGTTCGCGACCTATGCTCTCGCGCCACGTCAGATTCAACTCGCACTGAAGTTCTACTTCTGAGTCGGTGGCATGTCAAACCTTGGCCCTCGGGGGAAACTCCCCGGGGGCCATTCCTTTTTCCGGAGGGTTTCCGATGCGTCACGCTCACTGCCTGCTTGCGCTGCTGGCACTCGCGCCACCCATTGCCGCCGCGCAGGGTGCCGAACGCCGCGAGTTCAGCTTTGAACTGAAAGCTCCCGGCGAAGCCGTGGCGGAAGTCGTCCGACTGCGCGGGGAACGCAACGCCCAGTGGTCCGCCCCCGGTGCGGGCTTGAACGTGGAGAGAGTCTGGGCGAGAGGATAGGAATCTCACCGCAGCGGCTTATCTCGCTGCGACACCGAAGCTGTAATTACGCATCTGGCTAGTGGGCGACCGTCAGGAGGCCGATCAGGCGAGACGGACGAGAGTGTCGGCCGAGAATCCCTAACCAATCATTTGATCGTGAAATCCCATGACGTTGGTCCTCATATGCTTCCCCCACTGGCGTCAGGGCCCCCGCACGCTTTGCGACGGGTCATTTTCCCAAGTTGTTCCCAAACCTCTGCGAATAGCTAAAGGAGAGGTCGAAAGAATTCAAATCAGATGGTGCGGGGTTCACTCCACCTGCTGCAGATTCAGCGAAATCCGCACTCCGTTCACCAACACGACGCTCTGGTTAATCAGATCCTGGTTGGTGATGGCGTAGTCCGCGAATTGCCGAAGCGGGGATAACGGGCAGATGTATTCAAGCGCCTCGGAAGAAGAAGTGTTAGATGCAAACTGGTCGAGGACCGTAACGTCCAGGCCGGCAAGCTCCTGGGCGTCCGGGGTCTTGGCAAGGAGGTCTTTCAGCAAGGGCGCGAGGAAAAGGTCAAAACTCTGTGCCGCCCGTTTGTAGATGGATGTCGCGCTCTTATCGAAAGGTGCAGGGTTGCGAAGAGTTAGTTGCAGGTATATCTGGTCACGGAAAAGCGCGAAGGAAGGAGGGGCATATTCCACAAAATGAAACTTCGCCACGCCTTCCTTCGCCAGCGCATCGAGCTGCGGCTGGAGTTTGGCTTGGAGGGCGTCAACGTCGGCCTTGGTGCGGACCGCACTGGCCCCGGCATTCTGACTGCTCTTCTTGATGGCATTTACGGTCTCTTCGGCGCGCGTCGGACGCAGCCCCGGAGGTAGTTCCTGATCCGTCCCCGGCAGTCGCACGCTCGGGGCTTGGTTCGAGGAGCGTGTTTCCTTCTGAGGCAGAGGGGTCGGATCCTTCTCCACCGTCGCTGAGACCTGGGCGGGCTGCGTTTTGGCGACGTCCTCGACCATGAAGGGGTCGCGTTCCCCCAGCGCTAAGCCGAATTCCTTTCCATCTACATAAACCTCGGAAGCGCCCAGGATCTCCTGCCTCCGGGATTCCTTTTGTACCTTCGGATAAGCGAAAGCATTTTCCTTGTTGAAGACTAGAACGAGATTTTCCTTTCCCTCGAAGCCATAGCGTTGGGAATGCCTGCGAACGTGATAGGAAACCTCAAAACCGAAGGCGTCGAAGTCAGTCGGGTTGGGGAAAAACTTTGGCAGCACAGTCAGGATCGGAACGACGATATCGTCGAGTACGCGGTTGGCGCGCTGATTCTGCGTCAGCAGGTCGGCATTGAAGGCCGCGTTGTAGTTGCCGGATATTTTGAGGATCGTCCGGTCGTGAAAGCGCACGAACTCCAACCCGCGCTGGTCAGCTCCCTGCTGGTCCTTGGGATCCAATCCCACGTACCGGCTGGGCATGAAGAGGAAAGGAAACTTCATTGCCGCGATTTCATGGTTGAGGGCGATCAGTTGGGTCAGATAGGTTTTCTCGAGCGCTTTCAGTTGTGGGCCGCGAACTTCGTCAGGACTGACTTGAGCGAGCAGAAGGTTCGAGCCGCAGAAGAGCGCGAGCGCGGCCGTAGCCAACACTCGAGATAACGATTTTCTTGCGAAGTCCATGGGACTCTATTTTACCGAATATCGCGGACCCTGGTGAGCCGGAGGCTGGTAGGGAGGCTGAGCAATCGCACGCATAAACGCGATTACAGCCAGAACCTCATCCTGGGTCAACGTCCTGCCCCAAGGGGGCATCATCGCAGATTTCCCCATCGCGCTTCCGCCCAGAGTGATGGCGTTTCGCACGAACTCGTCGCTGAGAGGATTGAAACTCGCTCCGTCATTCGCCAACAGAGGCGTGGAAGTCAGATTCGACCGATTGGAAGGGCCAGCCGGACTCGAATCAGCGTGGCACCAGACACAATATGTGTAGAAGATGCGTTTGCCCTGCGCTTGTTGGTAGTTAAGCGGAATCTGTCGTTGCGTATCGTTCCAATCCGTCTCTACGTCATAGGCGCGCGAAAGCGGATCGGGCTTTGCCGCAAGTGGTTTTTGCTGGCACGATGTCCCGAGGGCAGTGAGCGTCAGGGCAACGAGCAGGAGCATGTGCTGCCGGTTCATTGCGCCCTCCCCGCCCCGGCGGCAGTTGGCTTGGCGGCGGTGCCTTGTCGAAGTGTCATCAGGTAGGCTGTCAGGGCCTTCACCTCCGGCTCTGGTAGCGAGCGTCGCGGCTCGATTGTGCCGGGCACAAGCGCCTGCGGGTCCTTGAGCCATTCTTCGATCCATGCCGCGTTCATCCAGACCCCTATGTTACTTAGGTTCGGCCCCACGTATCCTCCCGAGGACCCGATGGTATGGCAGGACTGGCATTGGTATTTCACTTCGTAAAGCTGCTTGCCCAAGCGAATCGTTTCCGGCGTGAAATCTTTGGGATTGATACCCGCCAAGTTCACCGTGGGGCTTTGTGTGACCATGGCGAGGTAGTCCGTGAGAGTGGCAGCTTCCTGGTCGTTCATGTTGAACTGCGGCATCCGCAGCGTCAGAGTGGGGCGCAACGTCTGTGGGTTCTTCAAGAAGGCGACCAGCCAGGGCCGTTGTGCACGCGAGCCTTCAAAGGAAAGATCCGGCGCGAGGGTGCCACCGTAGCCATTGAAGCGATGGCAGACGTAGCATTTGTACCGTTCATAGACTTCGGCAAAGGCTCCGGCGGGATGGAATCCCGGCTGCGGAGCAGGCACCACGAGCTTAGCAAAGCCAGGCGAGGCCGGGCCGCCCGTCATGCTGAGCAGTGCGGTCGTCAACGCCTCCAGGTGTCCGGACTCCAGGTGATACTGAGGCATGCGCGCCGCAGGATTGACAGTGGCCGGATCGGTGATTTTGGCCTGGATGTAACCAACCAAAGTTCGTGGGATTTTAGCCGTGCCGAACTCCAGTTGGGAGAGAGTCTTGCCGCCCAGAGCGGAGAGGTCCGGTCCAAAGTCCATCTGCGGGCTCAGGCCTTTGATGGCATGACAACTGGCGCACCCCTTCTCCAGGAAGATCCGCTGCCCCAACTGGACTTCCTCGGGCTGCGCCGCCCCCAGTTTTGGGGCGCTGCTCAGCAGGTCGGGGTCGGTCAGCTTCACAAGGATGTACCGAGTCACTTTGAACAAGTCTTCGTCGGACCAGCCGTAGCGCGGCATCTGGCTGTGGGGCATGTAGGCTTGAGGGTTCCGCAACCATGTGGCGAGCCAGTCAGGATTTACTTTGCTCCCCACCTTGGTGAGTTCGGGTCCGATTTCACCGCCGATCAACTTGGTTTCACCGGCGCGCGTCACGGCCACGGAGTGACACGTCGTGCAGAACATCTGGCGGAACCGCACCTCGCCTTGGTCCACTACGTCGGGCCTCTTTTCCCACGCGGCCACTATTCTGGGGTCGAATTTGGCCGGCTCCAGAGGTCCGCTCCCAAGCGAACTCAAATAAGCGGACAGGGCTCGCAGCTCTTTCTCATTGAGCCGGAACTGGGGCATGCGCGGCTCTTCTTCGTTCTCCACGCCGTTAACGGTGGTGTTGCCGTTGCCATCGGTGACGGTGCGTGGCTCTTTCAGCCACTTGTAGATCCACGCTCGGCTCACTTTGCTCCCGAGACTCGTCAAATCCGGACCCAGCATGGCCGGGCGAGAGAGCCCTTCCATGCGGTGGCACCCGACGCAGTTGAGCTTCACCAGAAGTTCGCGTCCCAGGTTCAGCTGGGGTGTCTCTGGCCGGGGCGCGCGGTGGCACACTCCGCACGAAGCCTGAATGTACCCGACAGGGAGAAGCGGCTGCTCCCAGGCGAGCGTGGTTTCATGAGCTTCCCTGACCTCTGTGGCTAATCCCTGCCCCCGATGGCACACGACGCAACCCCACTTTTCGACTTGATGGGGCAGGGGCGTGTGGGCACGGAAAGGTTGCGGAACAGATGGATCGAGCAGGCTGGCCTGGGTAATCCCCACATGGCACGTTGTGCAGCGGTCGACTACATTCATTTCGGGAATCCAGATCTGATTGATTCCGGGGTGAAAGTCGGCCAGCAAACGTTTGGTATCCGGGCGTGTCTCGGCGAAGCGAACGTACTCGCGGCCGTACTTCTTCCATTCTTGGAGCAGATCTTTGACGGGGGATACAGCCAGCACCCCGAGGAACAGCACACTGGAGGCGGCGAAGGCTATGCGCAATTTCTTTGGGATCTTCCCCATCTTCTCAGGATTCACGCTATCTCCAAGGCCATACCCACGACCAACTGGGCCCACGGAAGAATGTGCCGACGATCGTCAGCGTCAACGCTACGGTAATGAACCACGTCATCACCCACCACGGTAGTGGACGAGAGTTGAGAAACCCGGCCAGCCGTCCCTGTCCGGGTAGAAGAAACTTGGCGCCCAGGACTGCTCCTCCGATTACCGCTGTCGGAACGAGAACGGTCCAGGCCTCGTAGGCTCCCAAGAGCGCCACCAGGGCGGCCAATACCGATCCGACGACGGGGAGGAGGTGGCGACGACGGCTTTTCCAAAAGGGCTCGCCTTGAATGTTCACATGGAAATAGGGAATGACGATCAGCGCCACGACGACTAAAGTGGGAATCAATACCCCTCCCACTACGGGCGGGAAGTAGTGCAGTAGTTCTTGAAGGCCCAGGAAGTACCACGGCGCTTTGGCCGGGTTGGGCGTCAAGAGCGGGTTGGCCAGCTGCTCGAGGGGCGCGTCCCAGAGAAGCGCGATGAGTACGAGCACGATGGTCAGGGCTTGGAAGGCGATCACCTCGCGGATGAGGACGTGGGGGTACGACATCACCTGCGGCCCCACATCTCCCTTGACCTTCGCGGAAGTCTTCTTGGTAATGAAGACAATGCGCCGCGGGTCCTTCTTCGCATCCGACCCAAGCCCCGCTTCGTAATTGGGTTTATTGCTCATGGTCCTCTCGCACCGTTATGCCCCCGTCTTTTTGAACCCTCCAGAAATGGACGGCAATGAGCATCACGGCGGCCAGCGGCAAGATGATGCAATGCAAGACATAGAACCGCAGGAGCGCGTTCTCACTGATGATGTTCCCACCCAGCAAGAGATAACGAATCGGACGGCCCAGAACTGGCACGTAGGAGATGATATTGGTTCCCACCGTAATCGCCCAGAAGGCCAGCTGGTCCCAGGGCAGCAAGTAGCCGGTATAGCTCAGGAACAGAGTCACGAGGAGCAAGCCGACTCCCACCACCCAGTTGAACTCGTGGGGAGGTTTGTAGCCACCGCGGAAAAAAACATGGAACATGTGCCAGAAGACGACGACGACCATCACATGTGCCGCCAAGCGGTGAAGATTGCGCAGGAAGACGCCGTTGGAAACTACGAAACGCAAGTCTTTCATGTCCCGGTAGGCTTCGGGCACCGCGGGGTGGTAGTAGAACATCAGCAAGACGCCAGTGACGGACAGCACCACAAACAGAAAGAAAGAGAACGAGCCGAGGTAGTAGGTGGCGCGAAGGCGCAAAGACTTCTCGCGGACCTTCGCCGGCAAGGCGTGCAAAAGGATATTCCCGAAGATGGCCAGGCTGCGAGTCCGGTTAGTGCGCGCCGGGCCGCGGCGGAAGATGGAATTCCAGACGCGCGTGCTCCGCAATTGGTTCAGGGTTTGTTGTGCCCAAGTCGTGGCCATCTGTCCTCTCAAACCTTCAAAACCTGAGTCTCCTTGACAATTTCCAGCTTGTCGACCAGGAGTTGCCCGTCAGGAGCGAGGCGGACGGCGAAATGGGGAAGGGCTCGTGGCGCTGGTCCAGCCACCTTCGCTCCCTCGCGCGTGAACTTGCTTCCGTGGCACGGACACGCAATCTGGTTTTCCTCCGGCTTCCACTGGGTGATGCACCCCAGGTGCGTGCACACCGCGGACACTGCGTAGAAACCCGCCGACATCCTGACGATATAAACCTGCTGGTCGCGAATATAGGTGACCGAGTTCACCGGGAAGTCGTCCGGGGCGCCAGCGCGAAACTGAGTGGGCGGCTCGAAGAGCACGTTGGGCGAAAGATACTTGACGGTCACAGCCGTCGCGCCCAGCCCAGCTACACCCAGCGCAGCAGCGGCAACCTCATTCAGGAAGTCGCGGCGTGTCACATTCGACTCCGCATCAGGCTTCTGGCGGCCCAGCCCTTCGGACAGGGCATCAGACGAGCTCATTCTTCATCACCCCTTCATCAATTTCTGCCGGGTCGCGATCAAACACCTCGAAGGCCTCCATGGTGATGGTGTGGGCGGGGCAGCGCTCGGCGCAGAGCCCGCAACGAATACAGATTGTTTCGTCTTTCACCATCACCGAGCCCTCGCCAGCGTCCAGGTCGGCGGGTTCGAGGTGTTGCAAGGTCAAGGGATCGGACGAACCTTGTTCAGCCAGGCGGGCCTTGGCGGCCTCCGACACGCTCAACTGGCTCAGGGGAATCAGTTGCAGGCAATTCTCCGGGCAAACGTCCACGCAGCCCCCGCAGAGAATGCATTCCGTGCCCTCGGCTTCATTGCCCTCGAAAATCGTGTTGATCCAGCAGCGCAGGCACCGCTCCGCCTCGCGGCGCGCCTCTTCTTCGCTGAAGCCTTGCTCGACCTCGGTGATACCAGTTCGGCGGTCAAGGGGAATCGTCGGAACGGGGAGGCGCGAGTATTCGTCGTAACTCTCGGCCATCTGGTGATGGTCCAGGACCGTGATCTGCACGTAACGCGGCTTGGGTTTCCATTCAGTCCCCCGCAGGTATCGGTCGATATGCTCAGCGGCTTTCTTGCCGTCGGCGACCGCGCTGATGATTAAGCGAGGCCCGAAAGCGATATCTCCGGCAGCGAAGACTCCCGGGGCCGTGGTCATCAAAGTGTCGGCATCAACCTTCAGGGTGCCCTGGCGTGTTGCCTCGACGCCATCCTCAGGGGTGAGAAAAGACAGGTCGGACGTCTGACCGATCGCCAGGATGACTGTGTCGCAAGGAATGATGCTTTCCGTGCCCGGCTCGAAAGTGGGATTGAAGCGATGCTGGGCGTCGAAAACAGCGGTGCAGCGGATCGTCTCCAGGCCGCTCACTTTCCCGTTCTGGCCGACATACTTCCGCGGGCCGAGGGAGGGATGGACCTTCAGACCTTCCTCCATCCCTTCTTCGATCTCCTCTTCAAAGGCCGGCATCTCCTCCCGCGATTCCAGGCACACCAGGTGAACCTCGCGCGCGCCCATTCGCAAGGCGGCGCGTGACACGTCCATGAGTTCATTCATAGCCACCTGACGTTCGCTCTCGCTGAGTTGATCCGGGAGGAGGGAGCTTTTGAGAACTTCGAGCGTCTGCTGCTGTTGCTGGCGAAGGGCGGAACGTGCCACATCGATGGCCACGTTGCCGCCCCCGATCACCACCACCTTCTTCCCGATCGAAAAGCGATATCCCAGGTTTACGTTCAGCAGGAAGTCGGTGCCTGTGAGTACTCCGTCCAGGTCGCGACCGGGAAGCAGAAGGTCACGGCTGCGGTGGAGCCCCAAGGCAAGCAGGATGGCCTTGAATCCCTCCTGGCGAAGATCGCTCAGGGAGAAGTCGCCTAATCGGGCGTTCAGCCGGAGTTCCGGTCCCAGGTCCAGGATTTCCCGTACCTGCGCTTGAACCACCTCGCGCGGCAGGCGGTACTCTGGAATGCCCAAGTGGAGCATGCCGCCGGGGACAGGAGCGGCTTCGAATATCGTTACCGGATAGCCGAGCAAAGCCAGGTCGTGCGCCGCGGCCAGGCCCGCCGGCCCGGACCCGATCACAGCGACACGTTCCGTGCGACTCGCCTTTTTCCTGTCGGGAAATGCGTCGATGGGGTTGCGCGACTCCGGGCCGTACCGCTCCGTCACAAAGCGTTTGAGTGCACGAATGGAAATGGGGGCATCAAACTCCCCCCGCCGACAGGCCGTCTCGCAAGGGTGACCGCAAACTCGGCCGCAGATCGATGCCAGGGGGTTGGGGGCGCGTGCGTAGCGATAGGCTTCCTCGTAACGCCCTTCCGCAATCAGGGCCACATAGCGCCCCGCCTGGGTGTGGACCGGACAGGCCTGCATGCATGGAAAGTTCGATTCCAGCCAATCCAGGTCCACGAGTTTTGTGCGCAGCTTGCTCACCTTCCGACCTTTCGCCCGGGAGGAATTCCGCCGCCCCCCAGATCCATGCACAGCGTAGCCCGCAAATCTTCCTTGCAGACGCGATCAGCGTTGCACGGTCAGGTCGAGTGTGGCCGTCCCGGAGGTAACGTCAACGGATTGCGTGACGGACTTGCCCTCCTCGCTCCATGTCTTCACCGTGTAGTGGCCTGCGGGGACGTCCTTGATTTCGAACTCACCCTCCTTGTTGGTCACAGCAAAGTAAGGCGTGGGAACCACAACCACGTAACCCGACATTTCGGGGTGCACGTTGCACAGCAGCGACGCGACGCCGAGGTCGGAAAAAGTAAACGCCTTCTTGACCCCTTGCGGCCAGGTGCCCAGGTTGTGCGCCAGTTTCTTGTTGCCACTCACCGACGGCCAGTAAACGTTGTGCCCCACCGGGTCGCTGTTGAGAAAATCAACCGTCGTTCCCTGGAGGACGACCAGGACGTGTGGAATGAACGTCATTTTCCTCTGGTCCTCAGTGGCGTGCTGGGAAGGAGGAGGAAAGGTCTTTCCGGGGATGGCATCAACGTAAACCGCGATGTTCTCGGCGGAGCGCAGACCGTGGACGGTCACCTTGCCTTTGATCTCTCCTGCCCAGCCGAGGCTTGTTAGCGTCAGGCTGACGAAGAGCGTCGTTGCCAGGAAAGCCATCTTCTTTGAGATTTCCATTTTTGACCTCGAATCCTCGAAATTAAGTCCGCGCAAAACGGACTGCGCGGTCGATCCATCAGAACGAGTAATCGATTCCCGCCGCAAAGGTATTGGCCCGGAAAAACAGTTGGGAGTCCGGGATCGGCTGCTGCCATTTACGCTGATACTCGAAGGCCAACTTCAGGTTGGCGCGGACCAGAAGTTGGATGCCTGGGCCCAGTCGGTTGCGCGAGGCGTGCTGCGACGCCCCGTTCAAGAAATCCGTCGGCGAGTTCACAACGTCATAGCGCATGATGCCGATGAGCCAGGGGTAGAACCAGTATTGCGCCTGGGCAAAGCCCCCGCTGAAGGTCACCGGCGGGCCACTGCTCAGGGTGAGGGTGTTGACATCGGGGATCATGTTTTCGTCATGGCCGTACATTCCCAGGCCGTAGAGTTCGAATTGCCGGTACTTGAAGCGGAAATCGCCGCCGGCCCGATAGAATGACTCGTGGATGGTTCCGATGTTCGGGATAAAGTCCGGAGAGTTTGGGTCAATGTTGAGGGCGTTGCGGCCTTCGTAATAGAACCCGCCAAAGCGGATCGAAGTGTGATCGCGCGGGCCGGTGGGGCCGGCGGCTTGCACTTCCTTGCGCGCTGCCGGGTCACGCTCAAGATTGAAGCGTTGCGAGACTCGTACAAAGACGTCTTTGGAGTTCCGCAGGGCGGGGCCGTCGTTGCCGCCGTTCACCACGGACACGGACCAAGAGAAGTTGCCATCGTTCGGATAGCCGCCGATTTCGATGCCACGTTGTGGCGCGGCGAATACGAACGGGTTGTTGGTAGTGCCTTGTGACCCCGCCATGCTGGCCTGGTCGTAGATATCGTAGTCGGAGAGATTGATCGTGCGGGCCTGGCTGAAAGGC
>JBEKUI010000090.1:0-15344 GCA_049515175.1 Terriglobia bacterium | reverse complement strand
CACCACCAGGGATTCGTCGAAGTTAAGAGCCTTTGCTCCGCCCCCCCGCTTGAGCGTGTATCGACCGCGGGCATGATCGGTCAGTACCCGGCGCATCAACTGCGCGCAGAGGGCGAAGAAGTGGCCCCGGTCGTGCCAGCTGACCCCGCGAGTATCCACTAGCTTCATGAAAACTTCGTTGATCAGGGCCGTGGTCTGGAGGGTGTGACCCGTCCGCTCGCGAGTCATGTAGCGATGCGCCAGCCGGTGCAGATCGCCGTAAACGATTGAAGTGAGTTGATCCAAGGCTTGCCCGTCGCCCGCGCTCCAGGCCCGGAGTAGGCCGGTCACCTCATGTGTGGAGGACGAGGACACAAAACACCCCCATACCAGCGGGCGAGGGACTGTTGACGGAAACGTTACCAGATTCATAGGTAATTCTCAAATGTAATTTCCTTTTTTCGCTTTGCAGTTCTTGCTCTCGGTTCTCGCTTCTGGAAGTGAGGGGAGCAGCGGACAGCAGCGCCCTGGTCTCCGAAAGAGGTCCTATCTTGTGCCTGCAGTCGGCCGTGGCCGCCGGGTCAATGCCGGAAAGATCTCACCGGTCGCAAGGAGGATGGTACGGGACGAACCGGATTGGTTCTACAGAAAAGGAGGAATCAGCGATGAAGAAACACACAAAGTATTTTCTACAGTCGTTCCTGGTGGCGGCGTTCGCCCTGGGACTGAGTTTAACCCCTGGCTATGGAGCGACGGCCAGTTCCCAAGTTGTTCCCCCCAAGCAGAAGGCTTTCGAAATGAGTTACGGCGAATGGAGCGCGCGGTGGTGGCAATTCGTATTCGGGTTGCCAGAGGCCAACAATCCGCTCGCCGATCCGACCGGGGCACAATGCACGATGGGACAGTGGGGCCCGGTCATTTTCCTGATGGGCACCACGGGAGGCGGCCCGGTCGTGCGCTCCTGCACTATACCTGGAAGGAAAGGCCTTCTCATTCCCATTGTTAATTTTGGCGGGGCGGTCCCAGAAGACGGGCCAACGCCTGCGGACGTAACCAGCGTGGCGGCCGGTGCGGCGGACCTGATTGACGTCAGTACGCTCTCGGTGGCCATTGATGGTATTGCGGCCAGGAATCTGGAGAAATACCGCTTTCGCAGCCCGGTCTTCTCATTCACAGGCTCATCGCCCAACATCTTTTCCGCCAGTTGCGGCACGCCGCCATGCTACGAAGGGTTCCACGAGCAGGCCGTGGCGGATGGCTACTGGGTCCTGTTGAATCCGCTGCCCGCCGGGAAACATACCATTCATTTCCACGGAGAAGTCCCGGATTGGGGCTTTGTCGTGGATGTTACGTACCACCTTAAGGTATTGCCGTGACAGCGAGTCGTCCCGGCGCGGGAGGCGCATAGCCACGCTTGGGGTTTTCCCAAGCGTGGCTTTTGAGGAACCCACGCTTGATTCCACTTGCGAATCGAGCGTGGGTACAACTAGCGAGGTCAGCATGTGGGCGAAAGCTACGGATTCATCCGAAGTTGACGCGAGTGGGGCCGCGAAGGTGATCAGCCGGCCTGCTGCCCGCCGCGACCCGGATACGCCTCCGGTTTGCTGCGGGAAGCCCATGGAGAGCCGCCTCGCCCGCGCACACGACCGGTTGGGTCAGACGTTGTTTGTCGCCGTCTGGCACTGTCCAGTCTGTGAGCGGGTCGTTCTGTAAAGGCCGGCCCGCGAAGCCTGGTCCCATCCCTCCTGCCAACGCCTGGACAGCGAGCCGTCCCTTTGCTAATATCGCCGTCCCTCAGGGTTCAGGCATGTCACACGACGACGGGAAGCTGTATTTCTACTCCATGCTCGGCTTTGGTGCGGGCATCTGGGTTTTCTTCAAGGGTTTCCGCGAATTCCGAAAATACCGGATCTTGGCCGACACCCCGGAGATTCCCATCCGCAGCATGCCCATGGGACTGGTGGAGATTCACGGCCAGGCGGTGAATGCGGCTGACTTGATCACCAGTCCCGTCACCCACACCCCGTGCTGCCTATTCAAGGTGGAGATTGAGCGCTGGAAGCACAACGAAAAGGGCAGTGGAGGAAGTTGGACGCATCACCGCACGGACGTCCAGGGGGCAAAGTTCTATTTGCAGGACAAGAGCGGCAAAGTCCTGGTGGAACCCAGCGACGCAGAGCTCGACTTGCCTCAGAACGCCCGGTGTGAAGCAGGATCAGGGGGTGGCGGCAGAGGGGGCGGGGCCAGCGAATCGGAACTTCTGCGCTATGTGACCCAGGCGGACGCGCACCGCATCACAGGCCTTGCACAACATGGACTGGAATTTCTTGGCCCGCGGGATGACCCGAAACACGAGGAGACCCGGCAGAAACTTCTCCAACTTTTCAGTCAATCTCCCGGCACTCCGGATTTCCAGCAGCGCATGGCCGCCCTGGTGGCGCCCAGGTTGCGCCAGCATCTTCAGGAAATGGCTCCGCAGTCCGATCCCCAGAAGGAACAGGCGCGGCTCGCCGCACTCGAAGCTTTTGAACATCCGCCGGGCAGCCCGGAGTTCGTGGCCGGGATGCAGCGCGCCGCGTCCCTCGCCCCGCCCGAGGAGCAGAAGAAATTCCTGGCAGCCACGGGGGCGCTTCATCCGGGCGATCCGGCGGTCGCCATGACCTTCGGCACGGCTTCGGGGCGCTACCGCTTCACGGAGTTCTGCATTGTGCCCGGACAGTCCTACGACATCACGGGAACCTGCGCCGAAAATCCCACTCCCCAGGACGAACATGACCGCAACATGATCCTGAAAGGGAGCAACGAACCCACCTTCCTGATTTCCTCGCGCACCGAGAAGGAAATTGAATCCACCTTGCGCAACCGGGCACTGAAGATGATCTTCGGCGGTGCGGCGCTCTCCCTGGTTTGCCTGGCCATCATCCTCGGCAAGCTGGGACTCTTCGGCTAAGTCAGCTGGGACATCCGAACCGAGGGTATTTGAAGGACGGCCGTGCCGCGTCACTCGCCGACGCTACGCCGTGGGGAAGGTCATCTCTTCGACAAACACGTCCTGGAAAGCGGGTTCGGTGTTGAGGGTGAGGTGCTCGGTCTTGCGGCGCAGGGCGGAGTAGACGAATTCATCCTCACTGGAATTGAAGAGCGCGAGTTTGGCGCCGAGGAGAGCGGTGTTGCCGGCGGGCTTAACCATGTCGATGGGGAACTTGAGCAGTCCGATGCGGCGCGCGCTAGCGCGATTGATGTAGTTGCCGAAGGCCCCGGCGAGGTAGAGACGCGCGAGATCTTCCGGTCTGGCGCCCCAGCGTTCGAGCAACAGGCGAATCCCCGCCGCGATGGCTCCTTTGGCGAGTTGCAGTTCGCGAATGTCGGCCTGAGTGATCGAGACCGGCTCCCTCAGCAGCAGCGACCCATTCGGGCCGTCCCGCAAGCGGCCACTGGGCTGAATCAGTCCCATGTCAAGACTGGCGGCGACTGCATCAACCAAGCCGCTCCCGCAGATGCCGCGCGGCGCCACGTCGCCGAGGACGTGGCAAGCAAGGCGCCCCGCTTCGATGGTGACCTTGGAGATGGCCCCGGTGGAGGCGCGCATGCCCATCGAAATCCGCGCGCCCTCGAACGCCGGCCCGGCGGCCGTCGAGGCGCAGAGCAGCCGCTGGCGATTGCCGATAACGATTTCGCCGTTGGTGCCGAGATCGACCAGGCCGAGGAGCGTCTCGCTCTGATCCAGCCGGGTGGCGAGAATGCCGGCGAGGATGTCGCTGCCGACAAAGCCTCCGAGGCAGGGCAGAAACCGCACGGGCGGGTCGCCGGAGATCTCCCACCCGAGTTCGCTGGCGCGCAAAACCTCCAGGCCGTCGCGCTCGGGCTCGAATGGCACCCGGCTGAGCGGGGTAACGTCGATCCCACAAAAAAGGTGATGCATCACCGTGTTGCCGACGACGGTTATGGTTTCGATCGGGCGGCCATCGCCGTGAGCCGCTTCCAGCAGTTCGCCGATGAGCTGGCCGATTTGATGGCGCACGAGCCTGCTCAGGCGCGAGACCCCGTCGCCCTGAGTAGCAAAGCTGACGCGGCTCATCACGTCCGCGCCGTGGCACGCCTGGAGGTTGAGCGCCGAGCGCACGGCCAGCACGTGGGCGTTCGAGAGATCGAGCAATTGGGCGACGATGGTCGTGGTGCCGAGATCAACCGCCACGCCCAGACCCGAGCGGGGCGTGAAGTCGAATACGGTGTTATCGGCCAGGATGGCGGCTTCCCACTGGCCCAACTCGAGGGTCAGATCGCTTTCGGCCTTGCCGGCACAAGCCAGTCGCCACCCAGCAGCCAGTTCTTCACCGCTCAGAAGCGATTCCTGCTCGGGTGTGATGGGGATGGCGCCGCGCACCACACGCACGCGGCACCCCTTGCAACGCTGGCGACCACCGCACGGGAATTCCACTCCATGCGCGAAGAGCACGTCCTGGAGCGGCGTGCCGCGCTCGAGCTCGAAGGACTCGCCGAGCGGCTGGAGTTCGATGCGGACGGTGTCGGGCATGAGATCTGTGGCGGTGCTCTAGGAGCGCCGGTACTGTGTGAGCGAAAACACCGGTCATTGACCGGCGCTGCGATTACGAGTGGCTCCGCGCGTAGGCGGCCAGCGCATGCACGTTTTCATGCGGCGTGCCGCGGGGAACCTCGCAGCCCGCGCCCACGATGTAGCGCGGCCCGGCCTGGCGGTGGCATTCGGCAATGGCCGCCGTCACCGATTCCGGCGTCCCATCGCGAAGCGCGCGCACCGGGTCGAGGTTGCCCAGCAGAACCTGCCGCGCTCCCATCTCGTCGCGCGCCTGCGCGACTGGCACCATGTAGTCCAGGTCCACAATCTCACAACCCAACCGGCCCATCCCGGCAAGAATCCGCTTCGTGTTACCGCAGATGTGCAGGCGCACGTGCGCGCCCATGGCGTGTAACCCGTCGACCATCTTCTTTTCGAAAGGCCAAACAAACTCGTTGTAGATAGCCGGGCCCACCAGAGATGCCGCGGCGTCCCCGACGCCGATCAGGTCCGCGCCCGCCTCCATCTGGGCGCGCGCAAACCGCAACTCCATCTCCAGGACGAACTCGAAGAGATCGCGGACGAAGGGCGGATCATCGTAGAAATCCGTCATCAGGGTGTTGATGCCGCGCAGGTCGGCGCCTTCGGCGCAGGGGCCCTCGATCCAGCCCTCGATCAGCTTGTCGTCGCCCACCCGTTCCTTGAACAACGCCGCCGCGCGCACGCGGTCCGCCATTCGCCCACCGGCAAGCGGGTCAGGAATCTTCAAGGTGGCGAGTGAGGCCTTGGCCGCCAAGCGCGCCTTCGTCTCATCAATGGCTGGCGGCTGGTCGTCGAAGTACTTGATGACGGCACCACAGTCGGCCGCCTCGCGCGCCGGGTCAGAAATGACCGAGACATAGTCGAAGCCGAACTCTTCTGCCGTGCGGAGCTGCGCCGCCACAAGGGCGCGAAAATCCGCGGCGTAGTCGCGATACTTCACATCGGCCACATCGGCGGCGAACATCATGGTGATGGGCATGTTGGGGAGGCGGTCCACGGGCCGCCCTTCGATCATCGCCAGCACGCGTTCACGGCTGTTCACCAGGAACCTCCTCCGCCGTCACAATGCCCTCGTCATATCTTGCCGAAACGCGCCATCCGGGCGGCACCAGCAGAAACTCCTTCTCCTCCCACTGGCCGTCCACGAGCCGCTGGATGAGGGAAAGGTCGCCCTGGAGCTTTTCGAACTTCCACCCGCGTTTCTCCGCGAGTTCGCGCGTGTGATCTTCAAAGTGGCTGTCCGGCTCAACACCCATCTCAATAAAGGTGAACTGCGCGTAATTCTTCGAAAATCCCAATTCCTCGTAGAGGTAGCGGGCGTTGTCTTCGCCATATTTCTCGACCAGCTGCTCGTAGCTCATATCCAAGCCGAGCTGATTCTGAACCGAGAGCTGGCGGAGCTCGCCGCCGTTCTCGCCGCGCTCGATCCAGCCCGTGGTTTTGAAATACACGCCGGGATGCGAGTTGAAGTAGTCGAGGTATTTTTCCTTGCTGCCCATGAAAAGGGTGATGCAATCGTGAGCGCGGGGCAGAACCACCGGGATCGTGCGCGCCGCGAGTCCGGCGAGGCCGTTGTTGCACAGGCCATAGCCCAGCAGGATCGCATCGTAGCCCTGGACGCGGTCCACGGCCGCCTGCAGGCGCTCCAGCATCTTGGCGCTTCCGATATCGTGAAGTCCTTTCGGCAGGAATTCGACATCGACGAAGTGGGGCGAGCGCGCCACGGCAGTGCACATTTCACGGAAGAAGATCTCGCAGCTGATCAGTTTCAGTCGCATTCCGGACTTCCCTTGAACTGACGCGCGAAAGTAACAGCTTCGTTAGCGCCGTCGCCATCGGTGCACGGTTTGGGCGATGGCGCGGATGAATTCCGGCGTCGTCCCGCAACAACCGCCGACGAAGCTCGCTCCCGCCTGCAGCAAGGCCGGCACAAACGCCGCGAACTCTTCCGCCGTCGTTCGATACGTAGCCCGGCCATCCACCAACTCCGGCAGGCCGGCGTTGGGTTTGATCCAGATGGGACGGTCGGTCGAGGCCCGCAAGCGTTGGCAGATGGGAACATACCCGGCGATGCCGAAGCCGCAATTGGCGCCAATCACGTCCGCACCCGCCGCGGTGAGTTCCTGCGCGGCCTGCTCGGGCGTGACTCCCGTCATCGTCCGGTCCTTGTTCCGGCCCGAGTCGAAAACCATCGAGGCCACGACGGGGAGCCCGAACTCGCGCGCGGCGGCCACCGCGATCTTGGCCTCTTCGAGATCGGTCATGGTTTCGAGCACAAACCCGTCCACTCCCGCCACAGCCAGAACGCGCATCTGTTCGGAAAATGCGTCGCGCAGTTCTCCCTCATTGGTCTCTCCAGCCACCAGGAGCTTGCCGCTCGGGCCGATGGAGGCGAAAACCCGCGCCTCGCCGCGCGCGGCCCGGCGCGCGATTTCCACCGCCGCCCGGTTGATGGCCTCCAGCTTACCCGCCAGGCCGTCCGCTTCAAGCGCCAGCCGATGGCCGCGGAAGGTGGCCGTCAGCAGGATGTCGCTCCCCACCTCGAGATAGGCGCGCAGCAGCGCCCCGACTTCGGCCGGACGGTCCAGGTTCCACGTGTCAGGGATCGTGCCCGGGGGAAGCCCGGCAGCCTGAAGTTGCGTCCCCAGCGCTCCGTCGACGAGCACGGGCGCGTGCACCAGAAGATTTTCCAGGATGGGATGCATCTTAAGAAAACTCGTCCGCCCTGCGGCGGAAGAAGCTTCCCCACTTCCCCGTGTCGTCACGAATCAGAGTTGGCGTGTGGGGATCAAGCCGCGGCCAGTTCCAGTTTTCCGTCCCGATACGCCCGCAAGTATTGTACACAGAACTCGTCGCGGCCGAGCAGGGCTTCCGCGGCGCGGACGTTCATCATCAATTGGCGGTCGCAGGGATCGACGATCGCGGCATCCAGCCCGCGCGCCATCAGCAGCACCAGAAACACCTCGTTGAGCAGCTTGCGCTGCGGGAGGCCAAAAGAGACGTTGCTCACTCCGGCGCTCAGATGGATGCCGGGATACCGTGCCCGGATCTGCCCGAGGGCTTCGACGAGCGCCCCACCGTGCTCGGGGCCGGTGCTGGCCGGCAGCACGCAGGCGTCCACATAAATATCACCGAGCGTCACGCCCTCCGCAGTGAGACGATCCACGAGCCGGCTGGCTGTGGCCACGCGGTCGTCGACCCCCATCGGCGGGCCCGCCGGAGACATGCACAGGGCGATGACCTGAGGACGGTATTCTTTGACCACCGGCAGCAGCGCCTCCCAGCGCGCCGGCTCGTCGCTGACGGAATTGAGCAGGGGCCGGTGCTTGCAGAGTGGAATCGCTTTGCGCAGCGCTTCCGGGTCGGCGCTGTCCAGGCAGAGGGGAATGTCCACAACCTCTTGCACGCCCTCGACCAGCCACGTGAGCGTCTCCACTTCCTGGCCGGGCAGGCCGCCATTCACATCCAGTATGTCGGCGCCGGCACTCGCCTGTTTGCGGGCGATTTCCTGGATGGAGGCCATATCGCGCGCCTGTGCCGCCGCTCCCACCTTCTTGCGCGTGCAATTGATGAGCTCACCGATAATCCGCATCAATTCTTGCTCCTTTCCGCGGCCTTCTCTGCTCCCGCTTCCAGTATCTGCCGCTTGCAGAGGTTGTCCAGGCCGGCGAAGCGATTGGCCAGAGCATTGGTCTTGTCCAGACACCAATCGCGCGGTGGAATCAACGTCCGGGCGAATTTTCTCGGGTCGTCGCCCACCGCCAGCGTCGCCAGATAAACCAGGTTCCAGATGCAGGGCAGTTCCGGATGCGCCTCGCAGCTTCCGTCAACCCGCGAGCCGCCGCAGGGACCGTTGCGCAGTTCCTTGTAGCACCAGCGCATCGTGCATCCGGCGTAGTTCACGTGCTCCTGAATGCAATCGCCGCAGCTCACACAGCCCAGCGTGGCCTCACGATAGAGTGTGGCGGGCTGGAGCAGCTTGTACCAGAACCCGTCATGCACGCCACCCTGGCCGGAGTTCCCTCCCTCCGGCTTCAGGTGCGGCGCGAGCCACCGTTCCCCCAGCGTCCCCTTCTTGATGAAGTGATCGTGGATCTGGCTTGAGAGCCACTGCTTCCAAGAGGGAGTTGGCTTCTCGGTGGTCAGCTGATATTCCCCTTCGCCCGCGCTCAAGCCGTCCTTGCCCCCATGGAATAGATGGAACTGGCCGGGGCTCTCGAAAATGAGTTCCTCTACCCTGCCCCTCCAACCGCCCCCGATGGCCGCCGCGCGCTCCAGGATCGTCATGAAGTCCTTGTGCGTCAGCCCGAAGCCCCCGATGTGCGCACCGGCAAAGCCCAGATCTTTCACTGCCGCCACCATCAGGGCGGCGCGTTCCAGACGCTGCGGCTTCTTCTCCGCTTCCAGCCGCCGGATCAGCTCGTCCGTGACCACGCAACCGGCGAGTTCTCCCGACTGCATCATCTGCGCGACTTTGGCCGTGGGCACGTACACGTTGGCAAGGACGGGTGTACGCGCCAAGCCTTCGCGCTCCATGTATTGCTTGAGTTCAAAAAGCTTGCGGAGATTAAAGCCGAGCTGAGTGATGATGAACCGCGCGCCGGTGGCAATTTTCAGCGCCAGTTTGAAAAACTGCATCATCTGGTCGGGTTCGCGGGTCTTGTAGGGATTGACGACCGCGCCGGCGAAAAATCCAAAGGGAGTCGTACGCGCCGTCCTGGTACCCACGTTGTATTCGAGGCCGCCGCGCAGGGCTTGTAGCAGCCAGAGAATCAGGACTGAGTCGAGGTCATAAACGGGCTTGGCCTTGCCACTGAAACCTTCTTTCTGAGCATCGCCGGTGAGTGCGAGGATATTCCTCACTCCCATCCGCGCCAGGGCGTGCAAGCGGCCCTCCAGGAAGGCACGGTTACCGTCTTTCCCGCTGAGGTGGGCGATCGGAACCAAGCGGTGTTCGAGGATGAAGGAAGCAAAGGCTTCGGGCGGGAGCGCGGGATTGCCACCCGGCAGGTCGGTCACGCTGATGACTTTGATGCCGTCCGTGGTCGCGGCCGCTTCACGCACGAAGGCTTCCGCGTCCACCACGTTGTGGTCTCGGCCCAGGACCAACTCGGCAGTGGAGACGAACTCTCCCCTCTGCAGGGCCGCCTCCAGAAAGCCGCCGCTCTCTGCCTGCAAGTTCATTGTCAATCCTAGCCCTGAGAATTCAGGCAGCGACCAGCCTTCGCGCCAGGCCGACCGCGCCGTTGGCGTTATCGCTGTAACCGTCGGCGCCGATTTCGTCGGCATATCGCTGAGTGACGGGCGCGCCACCGATGATGACTTTGACCTGTTCACGCACCCCAGCCTTCTTCAGCTCCGCGATGATCGTCTTCATGTAAGGCATTGTGGTCGTCAGCAAGGCGGAGAGCGCCACGAGGTTGATCTTCCGGGTCCTGATCTCGCTCAGGATCCTTTCCGGCGGAACATCGACCCCCAGATCAATCACTTCGAAGCCCGCCCCCTCCAGCATCGAGGCCACGAGGTTCTTGCCGATGTCGTGCAGGTCCCCCTTCACCGTTCCGATGATGACCCGTCCGACCGGCTGAGCGCCCCGCGCGGCAAGCAGCGGCCGGATCAGTTCCAGCGACGCCTTCATGGCGCGCGCCGAAATGAGCAGTTCGGGCACGAAACAGTCCCCGGTTTCGAACCGTTTCCCGATCTCGTCCATCGCCGGGATCATGTAGTTGGTAACTAGGTCCTGAGGGTCGGCTTGAGCCGCCAAGGCCTCCTGAGTTACCGCCACCGCAGCCCTCGAATCGCCATTCAGAATTGCCTCGGTCAGCTTGCCGTAGTCGGACATGTTTTCCTCCTCCAATAGGTCGCGCTGGAACTTAATGGCACAATTGCTGCCAAACTTCAGTGAAAGTTCGCGCCAGAATCTTCACGATCAAAAAGCCCGCTGGCGCGCAAGAACCGTCCTTTTGTCACGATATAGGAAATACGCCTCACACCCTCCCCATCCGGCGGGCTTTTTCCAGGATCGCCGGGCGCGCTGCCTCCATCATCTCGCGCAGGTCAGCGTAAAGCAACGTGCGCTGCGCGAATGTGCGCTTTTCGAGCGAGCGGAGAAAGCGCTCCTCGAATTCGTGCGCGTAGGATCCGTAGATGTGGTAACTGTCCGCCAGGTGACAATACCGGCCGACGCGCACCGTCCGGCCGAGCAATTCACCCACTCGCTGGGCAATCCGCCGCTGCATCTCGACCAGCGCGAAGATATTCATGAACGCCGCCTTGTACGCGTCGTTCGAGCGGAAACGCACGTTCATGCTGAGCACCGGCTCGCCGTTCTCCTCCGTGATTCGGCACCAGAGACTCTGCAGGCAGGCCGGGTCGTAGCAGGAGTTGTCTTCCCAAACCTTCCAGGTGATGGCCTGGGCGCGGCGGGTGTGGGGAGCCTCCGCCAACTTCCGGCACATCGCATCGATCTGGTCGAAGGGATGGAGCGAAGGCGCGGAGTACGCGAACAGCCGCTGGTGGTAGGTGTATTCCCAGCGGTGATCTTCGGGATCACTGGCGTCGCGCACGAGGTGGTCCTTGATTCCCTCGCAGACTTCCATGACGTACTCCTGCAACTCCTCGGGGCCGCCCGGAAAATCCTTGTGGATCATCGGCTCACTGAGCGGCTCGTGGACCGTGATTATCATGGTGGCGTCTTTGCTGGGCGGATCGCCGGGCCGGTCGTATTGCGTCTGGACGATGCCGCCGTTCCGGTGGAGCTCGATCAGCGACGTTTCCCAAGCGCGCGCGATGCAGTCGCCCTCAACGTGCAGTACAGGTATGCCACTCATCCCGCCCCCAACGGTCGCTGCCTTCCCGGCCTTGAGAATGTGCACCACCCGCCGCGCAGCCTAGTCCACCGACCGGGCTTGAATGGCAAGAGTGCAGCGGGTGCAACGCACTCTTCGCCGGAGTGCGAGGCGTCTTCGGGGAACGGGATTGTAACGCAAAGTGGAGCGTCGCGCGCCAAATAAAGTAGGACTGTGGAGAACCGCGGATTGGCAAAGCGGTGGTGGAATCTCGTGATAGCTCGTTTTGCGAAAATTGCCTGGAAAAACTGCCCGAAAAAGAGCGGACAGCCTGGCGCATGACCTACCGGCCAGTCGGTAGATCGACATCCGCAGCGTTTCTGCCCGGCTCGATCTCCGGCCATGTTGGGGCCGTTCAGCCCACTTGCCCTGTGCTTTCGATTATGGTAACTATCGCCCGCAAGGACAACGCCGCTGGCCCTCCTCACCCCAGAGCCGAACCATAGAAAGCGGTGAAGGTCGACGATGTCGGCAGAGCCCACACCCCGCAACTTCAGCGAGCCCAGGCGCAGCGTGGTCGAAAAGGCGAGACAGGCCTGGATACGGAGGCTGATTGACCTTTCCCGCCGCAACAATCTCTTCTACTACCGTCCACTGAAGACGGGAACGCTGGACCTTTGGCTGGCGGATGGCGACCGGATGGCCGCGTTGCTTTCTGGGGAAACGGTTCCGATTTCCAAGCTAATCGAGAATCCAGCTGATGACAAATTGACAAGCAAGCTGCGGGAAATCTGGCGACGGGCTCAGACGAATGCTGAGGAAAAGGGTCTGGCCACGCTGTTCGCCACGTTGGGAATGGCCACATGGTCGGCCGCTGATGGTGGGCGCGACCCCGAAGCACCAGTCCTTTTGCTTCCCGTGACGCTCGAACTGAAAGGCCGTCTCGGGCAGTCCATCTCCATTCGACGAACCGGCACTGTGCAGGTCAATCTCGTCCTTCTGCACGTTCTCGAAACCGAGTTTGGAGTGAAGCTTACACCGGATGATCTGATCCCTTTGTTGCAGGGCGATGACGAAGGAGAAGTGTTCGATCCGTCACCGGTTTATGGCCGCTTGTCGGAAAGGTCCCAGCATGTTCCCGGATTCCAGGTGCGAAACGTGGCCGTGCTTGGGAACTTTGCCTTTCAGAAGATGGCGATGGTCAACGACCTGAGAGAGCGCGGTGAAGATCTCGTTGCCAACGACATCGTCGCTGCGATTGCGGGTGACGGTGACGCACGCAAGCAAGTAGGCACGCAAACCATTAACCCTGACCCCCGAGAGTTCGACCGCACGCCGCCACAAGATGAGTTCCTGATCCTCGACGCAGATTCGAGTCAGCAGAAAGCAATCTCCGCCGTTCTGAACGGGCAGAGTGCCGTGATTCACGGGCCGCCAGAGACCGGAAAAAGTCAGACCATCGCCAATCTGATTGCGAGTCTTGCCGTTCTGGGCCGCCGCATCCTGTTTGTGGCTGAGAAGAGGGCGGCACTGGAGGTCGTAAAGAAGCGGCTGAAACACGTCGGGCTGGAACACATAGCCATCGACATGCACGGCGCGGACGTTTCCCCTAAGCTCGTGCTCGAACAAGTCGGCAAGGCTCTGGAGGCTGTTCGAACGTCCACGCCTGTTAACTGCGAAGACCTGCATCGGCGCTTTGTCGAGCGACGTGACCGGCTCAACCGCCATGTGGAGCGCCTGCACAGAATGCGCGAGCCCGGCGGGCATAGTGTCTATGACCTTCAAGGAAGAATCCTAAAACTGCTGCGTGAGGTGAACCCCGCCACGCGCTGGCGCGGCGTGGAGCTTAAGAGGATTGCGGAAGCCGGCCCGCAGAAGGTGCGCGATCTCCTCAGAGAGGCGCGTGGGTTTGCATCCTTATTCACACGGACAGATCCTTCACCTTGGACGCGAGCCAAACTTCCCGACGGCAGAACTGTTCAAAAGGCTCTTGATCTTGCAGTCCTAATGGCGAGCCAAACCTTGCCAGAATTCGACGCCACACTAACGGCCCTCCTCGAAACCACGCAGTTCAGACCTCGCGGCACAGTCAAGGAAGCACGGCAGATGTTCGTTCTCTTGGCGAGCTTGCAAAGAACGCTTGCCCTCTACTCCGCCGAGCTGTACGCGCAGAACTTACCCAAGCTGCTAGAAGACCTGAAGCCGGGATGCACCAGCGGTCTCGCCGCCGTGTGGGCCTGGTGTACGAATGGTGCCTTCCGTCAAGCTCGCAAAAATGTTCTCGCGATGCGAACGGCTGGGAAGGCTCCCGTGCAGCAATTGCATACCGATCTAAGCACCGCGGAAGCGGACCGTCTGCAGTGGGCAGAATGGAGCGGTCGCAAGACCCTTCCCAAGCGCATCACTGCCTTCCAGAAGCACCAACAGAGACTCGACTCGCTGTTGGTTGAGGTAAAAGAGCTGGAGTCCTTAGGTCCTAAAAAGTACCTGCAAGAGATCCCGCTGGATGATCTTCGGCGCTATGTGGAAGCACTTTCCAAAGACACACTGACGCCACATAAGCTGCCCAAGCTTTGGGAGATCGAACACGGTCTGGAAAACGTCGGTGTCGGCAGGCTGATCGCTGAAATCCGCTCCGCGAAGCCCGAGCCTGACAAGTGGGAAGTTTTTTTCGACCACGCTTGGCTTTCTTCATGCCTCGACGCGGCGCTGCTGGAAGACCCGGACATCGCTGGGTTCAACGGTAGGACGCACGACAGTTTTGTGCAGGAATTCAAAGAACTGGACAAAGAGCGAATCCGCGTCGCTGTGGCCCGCGTGAGAAGGGCTCACGCGGAACGAGCCATTGCTGAGATGAACGCGCACCCCAATCAGGACTACCTCGTCAGGGCAGAGGCGCAAAAGAAGCGCCGACATTTGCCACTGCGAAAGCTATTTGCCCAGGCTCATGAGATTCTGACCGCGGTGTGCCCGTGCTGGATGGCCAGCCCGCTTTCCGTAAGCCAACTGCTGGACGGGAGACAGGGCTTTGATGTCGTCATATTCGACGAGGCCAGCCAAGTGCTTCCCGAAGACGCGGTGCCCGCAATCCTTCGGGCCTCGCATCTTGTCGTCGCGGGTGACAGCCACCAGCTACCTCCCACTACCTTCTTCGTGGCGGGGGACGACGATGAACTGAAGGAGGAGGAAGAAGTAAGCGCCACAGAGGGTTTTGAGAGCCTGCTGGACACAGCCAATGCATTTGTCCCGTCGTGCTATTTGAGTTGGCACTACCGCAGCCGGGACGAGTCTCTAATCAGCTTTTCGAACCATCATATTTACAAAGATCGCTTGGTCACGTTCCCCGGGCCTGGCGGGCCTCCGGTGGTGCGGCACGTGCTCGTGAACCAACCGCCAGGCGTGGATGGACAGGAGGAGAGTTCCTCGGCGGAAGCTCAGAAGGTTGTGGAACTGGTGTTGGAGCACGCAGAAAAGCGACCCAATGAAACGCTCGGCGTGATCGCCATGGGTATTCGGCATGCGGATCGCGTGCAACGCGGACTGGATGAAGGGTTGGAGAAGCGCCCCGACCTGGACCGTTTTTTCGATCCTGGCGCAGAGGAACGATTCTTTGTTAAGAACCTCGAGCGCGTGCAGGGCGACGAACGCGACGCGATCATCTTGACCGTGGGCTACGGGAAAGATCGAGGTGGCAACCTGCCATTTCGCTTTGGTCCCTTGCTTTCCCAGGGCGGCCAGCGCCGATTAAACGTTGCCGTCACGAGGGCACGCCAGCGGATGACACTGGTGTCCTCCTTTAGCCACTTGGATATGAACCCAGAGCGGGTCAAACCCGGCACCGGCGTGGAACTCCTGCGTTTCTATCTCCAGTATGCCGCGACAGAAGGGAAGAGGCTTTCGGATGCCGCACCGACCGGCTTTCCGCTGAACGAATTTGAAGCGGAAGTTTACGACGTACTTCAGTCAAAAGGGATTCCGCTGATTCCCCAAATGGGAGCCTC
>JBEKUI010000089.1:0-15345 GCA_049515175.1 Terriglobia bacterium | reverse complement strand
GCGTAGAGATTGGGATTGGTGGGTTGTCGATTTCGTGCACGGCTACGAGAAGAGCAAAGGGAATCAGCACCCCGTGGGTCTGACCGGTGGGGGCGCTGAAAGCCTTCCGGAGATGCTCGCAAGTCCAGCCGATTGGGTTGGAGCGGGTTGGAACGACGGCCATTTCAAAACCGACCCGCCCGCCTGGGATGGAAAGAAAGTGAGCATTCTCGACACTGACCATCTGTGGGGCCATGGAGGGACCGCTTCGTGGGCTTGGAAGTCTTTTCTGCGCGGCCACAACACCTGGCTGATGGACGCGTGGTCGCCACTTCCCGGCCGGCCCTGCGGCGGTGCGAATTGGCTGGCACGTCCCGGCGCTCCGGACCGCGACGTGAACCGCCGCAACCACTGGACGTGGGAACCGGTTCGCATGGCGATGGGCAACACGCGAGCCTACACCTTGCGCGTCAACTTGATGTCGATGACGCCGCGCAATGAGCTGGCCTCCACGGGGTATTGTCTGGCCAATCCACCCTGGGAATACCTGACCTACTTGCCGGAAGGCGATGAGGTGACGCTCGACTTGTCAACCGCCAGCGGGACGTTGACGGCGGAATGGATGCATCCTGTGGAGGGAACGATCGTCCATGGAGGCCAGGTGAGCGGAGGCGCAAGACTCAATTTTGCCGCGCCCTTCAGCGGCGCCGCCGTCCTCTATGTCAAGAAAGGGTGAGGGCGAACGCCCAGAGGAGAGGCCGCTGCTTAAGTGCCAATCATCAAGACGGAGGGAAAAATGAATCGTCGTAGGTTTCTGACCAACACGATGGCGTGTACGGCCGCTGTCGCGGCATTTAACTCGCGGGCGATGGGAGGAAAGAAACCGGCCGCGTCGCAGCAGGTCCCGGGCTACGATCCCAAGCCTGCGCCCGCCACCGGGCCTCTGCGAGTGCATCCTACGAATCCCCGCTATTTCGCGGACGCCAGCGGCAAGGCCATCTTCCTGACCGGCGCGCACACTTGGGCCAACTTCCAGGATATCGGGATTGCTCCTCTTCAGCCCTTTGATTGGCCCGCTTACATCGACATGATGGTGAAGCACAATCATAACTTCATGCGCTTCTGGCACTGGATGCAGGCGGCCTACGCGCCCTGGACCGACGAGAAGATGCTGGTTGACCCGCTGCCCTACCTGCGCGCGGGGCCGGGCACGGCGAAGGATGGCCTGCCCAAGTTCGACCTCTCCAGGTTCAACCCCGCCTACTTCGCGCGCATGCACACGCGCATTGCCTACGCGCGTGACCACGGCATCTATGCCGCCGTGCAACTGTTCCAGAGTTTCAGCGAGAAGAAGGATGGCGGGCCGTGTGATCCCTGGGTGGCGCATCCTTACAACGAGGCCAACAACATCAACGGCTTCGACGCCGAGAAGCCCGGAACCGGCATGGTGGATATGGACCGCTCCGACGTCCGCGAGGTTCAGGGGAAGTATCTTCAGAAGATCGTTGATACGGTCCAGAACCTCGACAACGTCCTCTACGAAGTGATCAATGAGGGCGGGAACAAGGACTGGGACTGGTGGGTCGTAAATTTCATGCACGAGCAGGAAGGAAAGAAAGGAAAGGTCCATCCCATGGGGCTGACGGGATGGAACGCCGAGACGGTCGAGCAGATGCGCAACAGTCCTGCGGAGTGGATTTCCATCGGTTCCGACGCCGGAGCGTTCTGGAAAACCGACCCTCCCGCCTGGGACGGAAAAAGGGTGAGCGTGTGCGACACCGATCACCTGTGGGGCCACGGCGGCACCGCGTCGTGGGCGTGGAAGTGCTTTGTCCGAGGGCACAATACCCTGCTGATGGATTCGTGGGATGCGATTCCCGGCCGGCCCTGCGGACAGGTGAATTGGGCGTCGCGGCCGGGGTATCCGACCCGCGATCTCAATCGACGCGACGATTGGACCTGGGAACCCGTGCGTAAGGCCATCGGCAACACGCGCACACTGGCGAAACGAGTCGATCTGGCCGCGATGGTCCCCCACGATGAGCTTGCCAGCAGCAAATACTGCCTGGCGAATCCGGGCGCGGAATATATCGTCTATCTTCCCGAGGGAGACGAAGTCACGCTGGACCTGACTTCGGCGCCCGGAAGCTTCACTCTGGAATGGATGGACCCGGTGGAAGGTACGATCACCCCGGGCGGCACCGTCAAGGGCGGTGGAAAACCCAATTTCGCCGTGCCCTTTCCGGGCGCGGCCGCTCTTTATGTGCGCAAAAGCTAGGTGCAAGGCATTCATGTGGACGCCAAGCGCAAATGATTCGGTAAAAGGAGTCAAACTATGTTCCTAAGATTAAGAGTCATGAAACCCATGTTTTGGGGGTTATGGATGGCCGCATGGCTGATGGTCACCGGGACGGCAGGCCCTGCCCTGGCGTCACCCGCGAACGTCAGCTTCTCGCTGTCTGCCCCCGCCGTGGACACTTACGATTTTGTCGAGGTCACGATCAATGTGGCTTCTCCGGACGCCAAGAATCCCTTCACGGACGCCGTGGTGGAAGGCCAGTTTGGCAGAACCGGCGAAAGCAAGCGGCTCTCCGTGGACGGTTTCTGTGATTCGGCCGATGGCAGCGTCTTCCGGGCGCGGTTCATGCCCTGGGCCCCGGGCGACTACTCCTACTCAGTCACCTACCGCCAGGGCGCCTTCACCAAGACCGACACCGGCAAGTTCCGCGCAGTGGCCAGCCACCGGCGCGGCCCGGTCCGCGTTGACCCCCAATATCCGTGGCATTTCATCTGGGAGGGCACGGGCGAGCACTACTTTTTCAACGGCACCACGGCGTTCTGGCTGATGGGCTGGCGCGAGGATCGAATCGTCAACTACATCATTGACCGTCTGCATGGGATGAAGATCAATCGCATCCGAGCGCTGATTTCTGGCGCCACAGAAACCCTCTGGGGTGAGCCGGTGATGCCGGGTGGGAGCTTCACGACCTTTTTGCGCCCCTCGCCTGCCGCCAAGCCTGAGAGTCTCGACAGCCCTGGGATTGACTTCACGCGCTTCAACGTCCCCTACTGGCAGAGGTGGGACCGCATGATGCGCTACACCCGGGAGCGCGATGTGATCATTTCGGCGATCCTGGAAATCTCCACTCACCACGCGCAGGCGCCGGCAGGCAGTGAGGATGAACGCCGATACATCCGTTACGCGGTCGCGCGGCTGAGCGCTTTTTCCAACCTCAACTACGACCTGGGTGATGACCTCGACAGCTTCCGCGATGAAAAGTGGGCGCACGAAACGGGAACTCTGATCGAGACTTGGGATCCATACAGACACTTGGCCACCAGCCACCCCGTGTATCGCAAGCATCAGGATCGTGCATCCGACTGGTTCGGGTTTACCTCCATCCAGAACTGGTCTCACCAGCAACACGCTCTCATGCTGGAAGAGCGTGAGATCCAGAAGAAGACGGGACGAATCATTCCGCAGACTAATGAAGAGTACGGATACGAAGACCACTATCCGCACTGGGCCCCCGCGCCGCCGTTGGAATCCACGGAAACCTTGCGCCAGATGGCCTGGGATATTGCGATGGCAGGCGCTTACGGAACGGCTGGTGAGAGTTGCCGTCGTGGCACAAATATCTGGCCGGATAGCGGTGGCGGCTGGATCAACGGGCGCGGCGACGACACCATGGTCATGCTGAAGGGCTACGAGCACATGGTGGATTTCTTCACGAGCTTCGAATGGTGGAAGACCGAACCGCACGATGAGTTCGTCAGCAAACCCGCCTATTGCCTGGCCAAGCCCGGCGAGATATATGCGGTGTACATTCCGCTTCGTCCGCTGTGCGTTAATGTGGAGCACTTCGGGTACGAGGCCGAATGCGGCGATATTACGATCAAACTCGAGCCGGGAACCTACAGCGCGAAATGGTTCAGCGCCACCACGGGAGAAGTCGTCCCCCTGCCTCCCGTCCAGGGGCCGTCGTGGAAGCTCCCCAATCCTCCGGGATGGATGGATTGGGCGCTGCTCCTTGAAAGGGTCAAGGCGGGACGCTAGACTTTGGGGGCTGCGAACGATGCGGGAATCCGATAAGCACGAACCTCCCTCACCGCACAAAGGCACCTGGAGACTTTTAGCCTTGCTCTTCTGCTTTGTGGGCGCGGGGATGAGGGCAGGAAGGACGCCGGGGTTTCCTCCCCTGGCGCCGCCCTCCGCGGTGGCGGTGAGCAAAATACCGGGCGGAGGGTTACTCGTCAAGACTGCGGAGGCGGAGTTCGACGTTCTCCCCTCGGGGTGCATCCACGCCTACCTCCTCAAGGGCAGCCAGCGGCTGACCCTCGACGATCCTGGACGGCGGCCTCAAGCCTGCGGCGACTACGTGGTCATTGCAGGCAAGGAAATCCGGAGTTTCACCCTGGATTTTGACCACGCAGAAGTCTCCGCCGCACGCAGCAAGATCGGGGCGCTGGGCAAAAGGATCGAGATCAAGGCGGCGAGCCCCGCGTCAGGTGGCGTGCAGCTCGAAAAGACCTTCGTCTTGGAAGTCTATGATGATTTTCCCAACCTCGCCTTCACGACGGTGGCCTACCGAAACGCGGGGGCGGCGGCGATCAAATTGGACCAACTCGTTACTCAGCAGCACCGCTTGAATGCGTCGCTCGCGGATTCCAGCCAACCCCCCTACCGTCTCTGGTCGTTTCAGGGCTCGAGTTATCAATGGGCCAAAGACGACGTGGTGTTGATTTCCAAAGAGTTCTCCCAACCGAACCTTATGGGTGTAGCAGTAGAGAAAGGCCTCGGCGGAGGCGTACCGGTCGTGGCGTTCTGGACCCGGTCGGTGGGAGAAGCGATTGGGCACGTGGAGCCTTCCGCCCGGGTCCTCTCCCTGCCGGTAAATGTGGAGGCTGACGGCCGCGTTAAGGCGTCGATGAGCCTCGTGCCGGTTTCGACGTTGAAGCCCGGGGAGGTGTTTTCGACTCCCCGCACGTTCGTCGCGGTCTATTCAGGGGACTTCTACGAGCCGCTGCGGGCTTACTCGCTGGTCCTGCAACGCGAAGTGGGGAGATGGCCAACACCGTCCAAGGCAGCCTACAGCGCCATCTGGGTCGGCTGGGGCTATGAGTATAACTTTACGCCCGCTCAGATGCTCGGCGTGATTCCGAAGCTTGAGGAATTCAATATCCACTCGGTGCAATTGGCCGACCGGTGGTTTGAACATTATGGGGATTGGCAACCACGGCCTGATACATTTCCCGACGATTCCATGAAAAGGATGGTGGAGGAATTTCACAAGCACGCAATCAGGGTCCAGATCTACTGGCATCCGCTGGTGGTGGAGGACGGCGTGGGTCGGTACCACGAGCACATCTACAGAGATTCGGAAGTCCTGAAACATCATCCGGACTGGTTAATCCTGGACAAGGATGGGAAACGTGCCCGCGTGGCGCGGGGGCTGCTCACGCTCTGTCCGGCATTGCCCGAAGTGCAGGAGTTCCACAGAAAACTGACCGAGAGGTTTATTCGCGGGTGGGGATTTGACTCGCAGATGCTCGACTACGCCTATAGCGTTCCAGCCTGCTACAACCCGAAGCATCGGCACAAGTCACCGGAAGAGTCCGTCGAGGCAGCGGGCAAGGTGTACCAAGCGATCTTTGAGGCGGGCCGGGCCGCGAATCCCCAGTGTGTCACGATGTGCTGCCCCTGCGGAACGCCGCCCAACGCCGCTTACCTGCCGTTCGAGGACCAAACCATTACTGCCGACCCGCTGGGCTCGGCCCAGGTAAGACGACGGATTAAAATGTATAAGGCGTTGCTGGGCCCTGAGGCGGCCGTTTCGGGCGATCGCGTGGAACTCACGGAGGTGAAGTACGCTGCGGGCAAAGAAGTGGATTTGGGAACGGATTTTGCTTCCACGATCGGCGTCGGTGGGGTCCCAGAGACAATGTTCGTCTGGCCCATTCCCAAGGTGATGTACAAGACTGAGTCCATCACACCCGAGGCGGTTTTGCTCACGTCCCAGAGAGAAGTGGTCTGGAAGAAATGGCTGGGAATCTATAACTCCAAAATGCTCTCGGAGGGAACGTACCGGAATCTTTACGTCCTGGGGTACGACGTTCCCGAAGGTCATGCGATCGAGAAAGACGGGAGAATGTATTACGCCTTTTTTGCTCCTGAGCCTTCAGATTCCTGGAAAGGCAAAATCGAGCTGAGAGGACTTCGGGCGGGGAAGTATCGGGTGTTCGATTACGTGAACGAGAGGGATCTGGGAATCGTCGATAGCCGGAGCCCTCGCCTTGAGGTCGAGTTTTCTCGGTCGTTGCTCCTGGAAGTGGTCCGGAGGTGATCCTGGACGCGTCAGCGAACCGCGCCGCTTCGGGACCTCCCCGCGGCCTCGCATCGGACGGCGAGCCGGGGGAAATTGCTCTCCCAGCAAGTCAAGAAGGCACTCGAGAGGGGAGAAAGTGCGATGTCTAAAACCATGCAGGTAGTGGCTCTTGCCTTGGTCACCTTTGCTGCCCGATCCTACGGCAGCGACCCAATCCAGCTCCATCCCGCTAATTCCCACTATTTCCTGTTCAACGGGCAGCCGACGGTCCTGATCACTTCCGCCGAGCATTACGGAGCCGTGGTCAACGAGGACTTCGACTACGTCGCCTATTTCGACATGTTGAAATCCTACGGGCTCAACTACACGCGGATCTATCCCGGAGCGATGTTCGAGCCGCAAGGGAAATTCCTTCCGGGTAACACCCTTGGGCCGAGACCGTGGAGTTTGATTGTGCCCTGGGCGAGGAGCGACCAACCTGGCTATCTGTTTTGTGGGAACAAGTTTGACCTCGATCGCTGGGATCCGGAGTATTTTGCGCGTCTGAAGGATTTCATCACCAAGGCGGGGGAGCGCGGAATCGTGGTGGAGATTTGCTTCTTCAACGCGCAGTACTCGGACACTTGGCCGCTCTCGCCCCTCTATCATGAGAACAACGTTCAGGGCGAGGGCCGATGTTCCTTCCAGGACGCCCAGACGCTCAAGTGCCCGGACGTGGTCAAGCGCGAGGCCGACTATGTGCGGAAGATCACCCAGGAGGTCAACGCATTTGACAATGTGGTTTTGGAAATCTGCGACGAGCCGGCACTCTTCACGCCCTTCGAAGAGGCCGGTCCCTGGGTCGGGCACTTGATTGAGGTTGCGGCGGAAGCGGAAAAGCATCTCCCCAAGAAGCACCTGATCGCTCAGGAGGTCGAGGGGCCGGTCGGAGGGCCGATCGATTTTTCGGGCAGTTCCAACCTTACGGTCATCGTCGGCCAGTACGTGCAGGCGGGGGGAATGGATCAGATGGGAGGTATGAAGGCCCTCGACCTCGAGTATCAGCAGAACAAGCCGATCGAGATGAACGAAACCTACTACTACCCGCTCGATTATGAGGACGACAAGATTGCGGACTCACGCGTCGAGGCCTGGGAATTTATGGTCGGGGGTGGCGCGAGCTTCAACCAGTTGAACGGCTTGTTCACGGCGGAGAATCCCACCGGAAATACGCCGGACAATCTTCGGCTGCTCTCCGGGCTCAAGGTCTTGAAGGATTTCATCCATGGGTTCGACTTCGTCAAGATGCAACAGGATAAGAAGTTCATTGTGAGCGGCGTGCCTGCGGGAGCCTTTTGCCGGGGAATCAGCGAGCCGGGCAAGCAGTACGCGCTCTACCTGCACCACAGCGTGGTGATGGGCCGCGGGCATGGATATCGGGCAACTCCGGGTGCTTACGTCGAACGTCTCGAGTTCGACCTGCCCGCGGGAACTTACCAGAGCGATTGGGTGGACCCGGCGACCGGAGCGACGGTCAGTTCCGCAACGATCCAGCACCAGGGAGGAACACGGTCGTTCATCTCGCCCCAACACTCGGTGGATATCGCCCTGCGCATCAAGCGCACCTAAGGGCTCGCGCGGCCAACTCGGCGCTCGAGAGGTCGGTTCTATCGGGCTGGTTCCTGGGTTTTGTCCTGTTGAGGAGCCTGCCGCCTAATCGGAAGGAGAGTAACGATATGTCAAAGCGCATCGGTCTCTTGGCTCTCTTGCTGGCAATTTCTCTGGGCTGCGCCTATGCCGAGCCCATCAAATTGCATCCCGCCAATCCCCACTATTACCTCTTCAACGGTCAGCCGACGATCTTGATTACCTCGGCTGAGCATTACGGCGGCGTCATCAACAAGGACTTTAATTACGTCACCTATTTCGACGCGTTGAAGTCGTACGGGCTGAATTACACACGCATTTACGCGGGCGCAATGTTCGAGCCCATCGGGAAATTCGCTGACGGCAATCCCTTGGGTGCCAAACCCCAAGCCCTGGTCGTCCCCTGGGCGCAAACCAACGTGCCGGGGTATTTGCACGGCGGCAACAAATTCGACCTCGATAAGTGGAATCCCGAATATTTCCAGCGCCTGAAGGATTTCATCGTGAAGGCTGGGGAGCGCGGCGTGGTAGTAGAAATCTGCTTCTTCAACGCCCAGTACTCGGACACGTGGCCGATCTCTCCCCTCTATTATGAGAACAACATCCAGGGCGAGGGGAATTGTCCGTACCAGGACGCTCAGACGCTGAAGCATCCCGACGTCGTGCGCCGGGAGAGCGACTACGTGCGCAAAATCACTCAGGAAGTCAATGCTTACGACAACGTCATTCTGGAGATCTGCGACGAGGCGCCGGATATCGGCCAGCCGCCCACTCCGCTCGAGGAAGCGGGCGCGTGGGTCAGCCATCTTGCCGATGTGGTTGTTGAGGCTGAAAAAAGCCTGCCCAAGAAACACCTAGTTGCAGTTCAGGTGGAAGGCCCGGTGGGAGGTCCATTGGATCTGTCCGGAGAACAAAAAGTTTCAGTGATTGTCACGCAGTACGTCTGGCAGGCGGGGTTCCAGATGGGCGGCATGAGAGGTCTCGAGTTGGAGTATGCCCACAACAAACCCATCGAGTTCAACGAGACCGACTGGTACCCTCTCTGGTACAGGGGTGATGTCGTTGCCGACTCGCGCGTGGAAGCTTGGGAGTTCGTTGTGGGGGGCGGCGGGAGTTTCAATCACCTGAATGGGCGTTATACCGCAGCCGATCCCGCGGGCCAGACCCCTGACAACGTCCAAGTCCTCAGCGCTCTGAAGCACCTGAGAGAATTCATGTACAGCTTCGACTTCCTCAAAATGACTCCCGACAAGACCTTCGTTTTGGGGGGAATCCCTGCGGGCGTGTATTGCCGGGGTATCAGCGAAACCGGGAAACAATATGCCCTGTATCACCATCACAGCACGTACAAGGAAGACGGCACGAGTTCGTACATCGTCACGCCCGGCAACTACAAAGAGAACCTGGAACTGGTTCTTCCCGGCGGCACGTACAAGGCGGACTGGGTCGATCCCGCCTCGGGGGCAACGCTGGGCAGCGAAACCTTCACGCACCAGGGTGGCAATCGGATTTTTGCTACCCCCAAGCACGCTGTCGACATTGCACTGCGGATTAAACGTCCTTAGACTCTTACCAGCATGGCGAGGAGGAGTCATCGGTTGAGAGACGTGCGGACGCTGGCGTTCGTGGCGATCGCGGTGATTGCCCTCAGTACCTGGACAGGGGCCCAGACGGCGGTCAATCCGGCGCAGAAGGCCTTCAACCGCGGTGTGGAGTTGCAGCAGAAAGGTGACCTGGTTGGGGCGCGTCAGTCGTACGAGGCGGCATTGAAACTTGCGCCGCGACGGGTGGACGTGCTTTCGAACCTGGGGCTCGTATATTCCCAGCTGGGAGAGGCGGAGCGCGCCGTGAAGTGTCTCCGCGACGCGCTCAAGCTTGACCCCAAGCGGCCTGCCATTCGACTGAATCTCGCTGTCGTGCAGATGCGTGCAAAACAGTATGAGCCCGCCCAACGCGAGCTGGCGACAGTAGTTGCGGCCCAGCCGTCAAACCTCGTCGCCCGCAATCTTCTCGGCCTTTGCCTACTGAAACTGGACCGCATGCCGGAGGGTATCGCTGAACTGGAGACGGTTCGCCGTGCGAATCCGAAGGACCGGGAGCTGACCTATACGCTGGCCTCCGCCTACGTCAAGGCCAACGAGCTGGACAAGGCGGAGCCCTTGGTCACGGAGCTAGAACGTGATGATTCGGCGGAAGCACATTTCATTGTCGGCTCTTATTACCTGGCGAGATTCGACCATCGGAGGGCAATCGAGGAGTTCAAACTGGCGCTGGAGCGAAACCCCAAACTTCCGGAAGCTCACGCCCAGCTCGGTTACGCCTATTTCTTCGACTTTAAGTGGGACCTCTCCGTCCAGATGTGCGAAGAAGAGTTGGCGCTCAATCCCGACGACGGCAACGCCGTGAGCCTTCTCGGCTCGCTTTACCGGCAGCGGGGGAGGCTTGCCGAAGCGGCTGCCCTCCTTGACAAAGCGATCCGCATGCGCCCCAATGATTACGAAGTCCAGTATCAAATTGGCCTGCTCGCTCAAGCCAGGAACGACTATCCCCAGGCGGCCGCCATTCTGGAGAAAGTTGCCCGGGAGAAGCCGGACTTTCCTCCCGCCCATATCAGTCTCGTGCGGGTATACGGGAGACTGAAGCGTTTAGAGGATGCGAAACGTGAGCAAGCCATTGTTGACCAACTGAACATGGAGCGGAAGAATCAGCCCACCGTTCGCGACAAAGCCCTTTATGACGCCTTCAAAACCGCACAGTAATGGTGCCAGCTCAACCCTTGTCCCAACACCGCGAGAGAAACAGTTAGGGCGGGAAAGAAATCACTTCGGAGGGCTGGATTCGACAACCCCCCTGCCGAGCGGCTGGGCCACGTATTGGTTGAGTAGCCGCGCCTTGGCGAGCTCCTCCTCGGCGGATGGATCACCGAGGGTCTTCAGCAAGAGTCCGAGTCCGTAGTGCCCCATGACGAAATCGGGACGCAGGTGGATTGTCCTCCGAAACGCTTCGATAGCTTCCCGGGTTCTTCCCAGGCGGCCCAGCACGATCCCCTGGTTATAGGCCGCCATGAAGAAGGAGGGGTCGGCGCCCAGAGCCTTTTGAAACGCCGCCAAGGCTTCTGCGGACCGGCCTTCATTCATGAGTTTGATTCCATCCGCGTTCAACGCATTAGCTTTGCCCGTCGCCGCCCGAGACTGTTGCACAGATTCGACCTGCGCGAACAACTGCTTTGCTTCTTCCTTCCTCCCTTGCGACTGGAGCAACAACGCCAGGTTGTAGGTCGCGTCGGTGAGGTTGGGTTGCCACCGCAGCGCTTCGCGAAAGGCGCCTTCGGCTTTATCCGCGGCGTTTTGGCGCCGGTAGAGCTTCCCCAGTGCGAAGTGTGCCTCGGCGAGACTTGGACGGAGTCGGATGGCTTCATTCAAGTGTTTTGAAGCGGCCGCCAGGTCGTCCTCTTCGAGAGAAATCTTTCCCAGTTCCATTTGCGCGTACGGATCTCCCGCGTTGAGGTCCAAGGCGGCGCGGAATTCCTGAGCCGCGTGAGCGTTGTCATGCTGCTTGGCAAAGGCCAATCCGAGGCCGTAGTGCGGGCCGCTCAGCCGCGGGTTCAAGTCCGAAGCCTTGCGGAAGGCCTCGATCGCTTTGGGGAAATCGTTGGACTCGTATCGTGCCTTGCCGAGAAGAACATAGAGATCCGCATTTGCGGGCGCGAATCGGATCGCCTGTTCCAACTGTGCTGCCGCCGCAGCGCTGTCGCCTTCTTGCGCGAGGACAGAACTGAGGTCCACGCGGGCGTCGACGTGGTCGGGTTTCAAACGCAAAACCTCCAAGAATTGGTCGACCGCTGCGGGGAGATGTTCCTTCCCCATGCGACTCAAGGCCACTCCCAGCGCGTAGTGTGCCTCGACGAAATCAGGTTTTGACCCAATCGCAGCTCTGAAAGCCTTTGTAGCCTCGTTGAGGTTCCCCCGGCGAAGCAGGTTCAGACCCGACTGGTACTGCCCTTCCGCGTCCGTGTTTTGGGCAAGCTGCACACGCCGGAAGAACGACGGCGGAGCGGTTCCGTGCTCCTTCTCACGCATGAGGGGCCTGTCCCTGGTCGCGTTCTCGCGCGTCGTCGCCGGCGAGACACCTGGCGGCTCGATGATGTGCAAGATCTGGTCCGGCTTCGGATTGTCGATCACCTGGACCACCCCGCTCGGCCAGCGGATATTGATCTGCAAAATGGTAGTTTCCATTCCGATGCCGAAGGCAATTCGACGGTCGTTGGAAGAGGCATAGCTTCCGGCGGGGCTGACCGTACGGTACTGGACCTTTCCATTGCCAGTGATGAGCTTGACGCGGGCTCCGACGGCGTCCCGGTTGCTCTTCGTCCCTTGCAGATCTAATTCGATCCAGTGGTTTCGATTCCCGCCCTCGTTACGAAGCAGGTGGGCGGGGCCCTGGTAGTCCGAGATCACGACGTCGATGTCGCCGTCGTTGTCCAAGTCTCCAAACGCTGCACCCCTTGCCGCCCAGGGTTGACGGAACACGTCTCCGGCTTCGGCGGAGATGTCGACGAACTTTGATTTCGAGTATTTCAAAAGCAAGGGCCGCTGCAGGTAGCTGAGGTGAGGTTGGGTGACTTCGATATTGTCCATCACGTGGCTGGTGGCGATGAATACTTCGTTTTCGCCGTCGTTGTCGAAGTCAAAGGCGTGAATACCCCAGCCGCCGTAGGGGCGTGAGATCTCCGCCAGGTTGGAAGTTACGCTGGCGTACTCAAAGGTCCCGTTTCCATTGTTGCGAAACAGCGCAAAGTATTCGTAGGGCAGCGCGGTTGTGAGGATGTCTGTGAATCCATCGTTATCCAGGTCCACCGCATCGGTTCCCATTCCTGAAAAAGTGTTCCCGTCTTCGGTGTAACCCACACCGGCGATTGCCGCCTCCTCGGTAAAGGTGCCGTCGCCGTTGTTCTTGAAGAGGAATTGCGGGAACGCGTCGTTGGCAACATAGATGTCGGTTCGGCCGTCGTTATCGAAGTCCCCGAACGACACTCCCAGTCCGTACCCCGCGCTGGCCTTGATTTTGCTGGGTTCGCTGACGTCGGTGAATGTTCCGTCGCGATTATTGTGGAAGAGATAATTGGAAACGGCCTTGAACTCGTTGGGATGGCAGTAGGCGCGCCCACCGGGGATGTTGGGGCCGCACACCATGGCCCCGATTCCGAAATTCCACTGCAAGTAACGGGTGACGAAGAGATCCAGGTAACCGTCGTTGTCGTAATCGAGGAAGCCGGCGCTCATGTTCCAGCCGTCGGTGTGGACTCCCGAGGGCGCGGTCACGTCGGTGAACGTCCCATCGCCGTTGTTGTGGTAGAGGATGCTGGCGCCATAGTTGGTGACGAACAAGTCCGGATACCCGTCGTTATCGTAGTCACCGGCGGCGACGCCCATGCCATATCCTCTGCCTTTCACTCCAGCCTTTTCCGTGACATCCGTAAAGGTCCCGTCGTGATTGTTCCGGAAGAGACGATTCCAGTATTCGGGCTTGGATTTGTCCGGAGGCGGATCCTCCCGCTGCGGATTTCCCAGGGCCGCACCATTAACAAAGAAAACGTCCAGCCAGCCATCCTTATCGTAGTCGAGGAGGGCGACTCCACCGCCCATGGTCTCGATCAAGTACTTGTTGGGGGTCGGAGAATTAAGGTACTGAAAGCGGAGTTTGGCGCTCTCGCGCCCTTCAACGTATTGGACCATCGCCCTGGATGGGGGTGGCATGGTCTTCAGTCCCGCGGCACCGGCGGCCGCAAGGATAAGCACCAAGAATCTTCGGATCGATGGAATCTTCATGTGACGGTGAGTGGGCGCGTCAACCTCGGCTTTTTAATGTAACATAGGGCAAAGTCATGACAAACGCCCAGACGGAACCCGGATCGCATTCTTCCGCTCGGGCCGGAGTCTCCCGATTTCTCGCTCGAGACCAGGAGGCTTCATCGTCTCCGCCGCGCTCCGGCTTCTCCATTGCTCGCGCCCTTCGGACAGGACTCGTGACCGGGCTTCTTTTCGCCATGATGTTGTCGGCTTCGGCATTCATCGCCTTGGGTGGGGAAGTTGCTTTCCTCACTGCGCAAAGTACGACTTCCCTTTCGGCAAGTGAAGACGAGCGATTGAGTGAGATCAACAGATTGATCGACGCCGGAGATCTCACAGCCGCGCGCCAGATGCTGGCCGACGAAGTCGCTTCGCGGGGCGAGACCCATCAAACCTTTTTCCTTGAGGCAAAGATCCTCTTTCGCGAGGGAAAGTATCGGGAGTCACTCAAGACTCTGGAACGCGCGCTTTCCTTGAACCAACGGGACGCGGAGGTCTACAAATTGGTTGCGTCGAACGCCATCCTCGTGAACCGGATGGACATCGCGGAGCAGGCGTTGAAGAACGCGTCCCAATTGGCGCCGGCTGACTATACGATTTACTTCAACTTGGGAGCACTCTACTACACGGATAGCCGGTTTCCTTCCGCCCTGCCCGTCCTGGAGAAATCTGCGACTCTGAATCCGGATTACGTTCCGGCGCAACTTTTCCTTGGTTTGACACTGGAAGAACTCGACCAGGAACAGTCTGCGGCGGACTGCTATCGCCGGGCGATCGATCTCGCCGAGCGATCAGGGTTCAAAGGAGAGCAGCCGTACCTCTATCTCGGCAGGCTTCTCTATCGGCAGAACAAACTCGATGAGAGTCTGCCGAATCTCCAAAAGGCCACCAAGGCCAATCCCCAGTCGTGCGAGGGTTGGTGCCTTCTGGCGAGGATCTACAGCGCGCAAGGTCAGGAAACCGATTCGGTGGCAGCACTGAACCAGTGCATTCAGGCAGATCCGAAGTACTCAGAAGCGCATTACCTGCTGAGCCGTGCCTATGTTAAGCAGGGGCAGGCGGAAGCGGCTGCGAAAGAGCTGTCCTTGTTTCAAGAACTCAGGAAGACCGAGCAGAATAGAAAGGATCCCCGGAAAAACCAGCGTGCAAATCAATAAGGCCCCCGGCACTGGCTCTCCTCCTTCCAACAATGAAAGTCACCGTTTGCGATTATTCTGCGGCGTCACTTCCGCCCGGTGGCCGTCCACTTCGACGCTGACTCACCCCTGACCGGAGCTTCAGTGGTAGCGCAGGCCTTAAGATCTTTTCGTTCCGAGGTCGGGAATAGTTCCCACGAGCTCATGCTGGTTGGAGCAGAGACCTGCCCTAAAATGACAGCGTAAAGCTGAATCCTGTGAGCAGGAGGTGGGCGAGCGAGCCTCGATACCGCCGTCTGCTGGTGGCGTCGGAGCTGGCGGTGCTGCTGGCATGGACCGCGTAGTGTCCAAAAATTGGATGGGACTGAAAACGCAAGAGGTTAGAGAATCTGTTCAGCCCAGATCTACCGCATGTCACAGTCCACTCCG
>JBEKUI010000088.1:0-15421 GCA_049515175.1 Terriglobia bacterium | reverse complement strand
GAATCAGGCGTTCCAGCAGGCGCAGGCGCTCGACGGCCAGCGCCAGCGGGACCGTCATCAGCAGGCTCATGAGGATCATGCCGCCGATCGAACCCACGCCGAAGATTATGATGTAGATGACTGCCAGGAGCATCGAAGGCAGCGCGCCCACCACCAGCATCATCAAGGCCGCCGTACCCGCCAAGCCATGCACGACCCCGACCATGAACGGCCGGCCACCGAGTCGCAGGGTGCGGTGCTCATGTTGGTGCTCATGCTGCGGTTCGCCCACGTGAAGGTGCAGGTGCTTGTGCTCGACCCCGTCGTGCTGATGCGCGTGGGCGTGCAGGGCGCCGCTCTTCACCAGCTTGTAGAGGACGTTCGTCCCCAACGCCACCAGCATGCAGCCGACGATGAATTCCAGAAACTGGGAAAGCCGGGGCGTGAGCGTCAGCCGGAAGGCCGCCACGGCGAGCCCGAAGATGAGCAGCGCCGCGGTGTGGCCCGCCCCCCAGGAAACGCCAATCAGCGACGCGCGCCACAAGCTTCGTTCCTCCGTGACAAACGTCGAGACCGCGGCCAGGTGGTCAGCGTCGAGGGCGTGGCGCAGCCCCAGCACGAAACCGAGCGCCAGCGTGGACCCAATAGAAAAATCAACGGGATTCATATCGTTTTGGGAGCCCCGGCCGAGGGCCGAGGGCCACCGGCGTCTGCCCCTGCTGATGCCCCTGAAACTCGGCTGCGGTGTACCGCGGTGCTCGCGAGCAAATGGGCGACGTCAGGCGTAATGCTCCTTCATGAAATCGCCGAGAGCGGAATAGGCGCGCTCGAGGATCGCTTCCGGCGGCAGATACACGATGCGAAAGTGCTTGCTTCCCGGCGCCTGTCCGAATCCACTACCGTGCACCACGAGAACCTGTTTCTCGATCAGAAGTTGCTTGACGAAATCCTCATCGCTACCGGGGATCTCGAGGCGCGGAAAAGCGTAGAACGCGCTGCGCGGCGGCACGCAGCTCAGGCGCGGGATCGAGTTACACCACTTTACCGTGAGATCGCGGCGACTGCGCAGCTTGGCCAGCACTTCGTCGAGGTGATCCTGCGGCCCCTCGAGGGCCGGCTGGACCGCGAATTGAATGGCGTGGTTGGCGCTGAGGCGCGCGCGCAGCAGCTTGTACATCCCCTCGATGTACGGCCGCAACGGAATCTCGGGCCCGCTCACGATCGCCCACCCCAGCCGCCAGCCGGGAACGAGGTAACCCTTGGACAAGCCGCCGAAGGTAATCACCGGAACGTCGGGTGCGAGCGCGGCGACGGAAACATGAGTCTCTCCGTCCAGTTCCAGTTCATCGTAAATCTCGTCCGAAAGGATCACCAGGTTATTCTGGCGCGCGTGCTCGGCGATGGTTTCCAGCGTTTGGCGCGAATAGACCGCGCCCGTGGGGTTGTTGGGATTGATGAGCACGATCGCTCGCGTGCCGGTGAAAATGCGGCTCGCCAGATGGTCGAGGTTCGGCTGCCAGTCGCAGGCTTCGTCCAGAAGGTACGCGTTGGGCTGCGCGCCGAGCTTGGCCAGCACGGCGGAATAGAGCGGATACTCGGGGCAGGGCGTGAGTACATTCTCGCCGGGATTGACCAGCGCCGTGAGGCAGATATCCACACCTTCGCTGACGCCCGAGGTGATAAAGATGCTCTGGATGCTGCGGATGCCTTTGCGGTCCGCCGCGCCGCGAATCGCTTCCAGCGCCTCGGGAACTCCCAGCGACGGCCCGTAGCCATTCTTGCCGTCGAGCATCGCCTTCGACACGGCCGCGATCAGATGCTCAGGCACTTCGAAGTCAAAGGCCGGCGGGTCGCCTATGTTCAGAGGAATGATCTCTTTGCCTTCGCGGGCAAGCTGGTCAGCGAGAACGGCAATGTCGCGAATCGAGTATTGCACGCGCTCAAGCCGCTGCGCGGGCAGGATCTCCCGAGACTGTTGGGTGCGTGAGGGCATAGACAAATAACCATTGTTAACTGAAAGCGGACATTCGGTCAATTACAGTGTGCAGCCAGATGAAGGCCATCCGCTCTCAGCTTTCAACAATCGATACCGAACCGAAATAGCCCAAAGGCGAGAGTTGGGGGTTTTGCGGCAAGGCGGTTACAGCAACTCCTCCAAATTGGTGTACGGCCGGCCTTGCGACTCTGCCACGGGTTGGCAAGTGATGTGCCCCGCGTAAGTATTGACCCCGTCCCGGAGCAAGGGGTCCTCGCGAATTGCACCTTTCAACCCCAACGCGGCGATCTTGCGCGCGTAAGGCAGCGTGGCGTTGGTCAAAGCGATCGTGGAAGTGCGCGGCATGGCGCCCGGCATGTTGGTGACGCAGTAGTGCAGCACGCCGTCCACGGTGTACACGGGGTCGCTGTGGGAAGTCGGGCGGGTGGTTTCCACACATCCGCCCTGGTCCACCGCCACATCGACAATGACCGAGGCGGCAGGCATGGTCGCCACCATGGCGCGCGTCACCACCTTGGGGGCTGCGGCGCCCCGAACCAGCACGCCGCCGATCAGCAGATCGGCTTTTTTCACCGCGTCAGCGACGTAGTAGGGACTCGACAAATGAGTTTCGATGCGGCCAAAGAAAAGGTCGTCGAGGTGTCGCAGGCGGTTCAAATCCACGTCGAGCACCACGACCTGCGCGCCCATGCCCATGGCAATCTTTGTTGCATTGATTCCCACCGTGCCCGCGCCCACAATCACCACCAGCCCCGGCCGGACGCCCGGGACGCCGCCCAGCAACACGCCGCGCCCGCCCAGCGGCTTCTGGAGGTAGTGCGCGCCGACCATCACGGACATGCGCCCGGCGATTTCGCTCATGGGCGTGAGCAAGGGCAGGGACCCGTACTGGTCGCGAATCGTCTCATATGCGACGCCGGACACCTGCGTTTCCAGCAGCACGCGCGTCAGTTCCGGCAGCGGTGCGAGATGCAGGTAAGCGAAAAGGATCTGGCCTTTGCGCAACCGCCGATACTCCGGCTCGATGGGTTCCTTCACTTTGACGATCATCTCAGCGCGGGCATAAACTTCTTCCGCCGCATCCAGGATCTTCGCGCCCGCCGCGGCGTACTCTTGATCGGAAAATCCGGAACCCTCTCCTGCTCCTTTCTGAACCCAGACTGCGTTGCCGTCCGACACCAGTTCGTGGACGCCCGCCGGAACCAGGCCCACTCGGAACTCGCCATCCTTGATTTCCTTCGGCAAACCAATGTGCATGCAGATTCCTCCCCCATCGCGCGCCGGCCATTTTGCCCGCCCCCGCGACCGGGCGCGCGAACATCTATCCTAACCCGAGTCAGAGAGATTTACCCGGCCAAGAGAATTCAACCGAATGAAAACTTTGCGCCGGGTTGCGGACATTCAGAAGGCCAGGCCCTAGGTTCGGTACGAGGCGTTGATCGTGATGTAGTCATGGGTGAGGTCGCAGGTCCAGAAGCGGGTGGATGCGCTGCCGGCGTGGAGGTCGACGTGAAGGGTGAGTTCCTTCCGGTCGAACTCGCGCTTGGCGGCGGCCTCGTTGAAACCAACGTCGAGACCTTTGCGGCAAAGAAAGAAATCATTGACGCGAATATCGACGCGGTTGGGATCGAAGCGCGCCCCAGAATAGCCCGCGGCGCACAAGATGCGGCCCCAGTTCGGATCGCTGCCGGCGATGGCGGTTTTGACGAGCGGCGAGTTGGCGATGGCCCGGGCCACGCGCTCGGCGTCGCCGGGCGAGCGCGCCCCCGCGATCTCGAGGGTGACAAGTTTCTTGGCACCCTCGCCGTCGCGTGCAATCATTTTTGCCAGGGTTTCGCAGAGCTGCGAAAGGGCGGCGACGAACCAGCTCCGGCTCCGGTCGCCCGGCCGCACCGGCACACCGGAAGCCCCGCTCGCCAGCATAAAGACCGTGTCGTTGGTGGAAGTGTCTCCATCCACCGAAATCCGATTGAACGACCTCTCGACGACTTCGGCCAGCATTGCCTGCAACATGCGCGGCTTGATGGCCGCGTCGGTGGTGATGAACGAAAGCATTGTCGCCATGCGCGGATGGATCATCCCGGCGCCCTTGGCGATGCCTGCCAGGTGCACCGTCTTGCCCGCCAGTTCCGCGCGCATCACGCAACACTTGGGGAAAGTGTCCGTGGTCATGATGGCCCGGGTGACCGAGGCGGCATCCTCAGAGGGAAGAGATTCGTGCAAGGCAGGCAGCTTCTTGCTGATGAGATCGACATTGAGTGGAACGCCGATCACGCCGGTGGACGCGACGAGCACCTGTTCGACCGGGACTTTCAACAACTTCGCCACGGCCTTGGTGGTTCTCTCCGCCGCTTCCAGTCCGGCGCGGCCGGTGGCGGCGTTGGCATTGCCGGCGTTCACGATGATGGCGCGCGCCCGGCCCTGGCTCAGCGCCAGGTGGTGCCGCGAGAGAAGCACGGGCGCGGCGGCGGCGCGGTTCGTGGTGAAAGCACCTGCGGCGCTCGTTCCCTTGGCGTCCGAGACGATGAGCGCCAAATCGAGCGCGCCTTTCGCCTTCTTGATTCCGGCCGCGACCGCCGCGGCGCGAAAGCCCGCCGGCGTCGCGATGTGACCGTCAATGGATTCCCAATGGGACATGATTCTCAATCCGATCCGGGACGCCGCCCCTTACCCGTTCGCCCGCCGCCCGGCGGACGAACGGCCTCTCCCCATGGGCGAGGGTTGGGGTCAGGGGGTCGGCGGTGAGACACCGCCGCTACAGCTCAGTGCCGGAAGTGCCGCACGCCGGTGAAGACCATGGCGAGGCGCAGGCGATTGGCGGCGGCAATCACGTCAGCGTCGCGAACCGAACCTCCCGGCTGGGCGATCGCCGTTGCTCCGGCTTTGGCGATCTCCTCGACCCCATCCGGGAAGGGGAAGAAAGCGTCCGAGCCGACCACCGTGCCTTCGAGCGAATGCTTCAGCTCGCGCCCCTTCGTCGCGGCGAGCTTGGCGGAATCGACACGGCTCATCTGCCCGGCTCCGACACCCACGACGACATCTTCCTTGGCGAACACAATGGCGTTGGACTTTACATGCTTGGTCACGCGCCACGCAAACACCAGGGCGCGCATCTCGGCGTCGGTGGGTTTGCGCTCCGTGACGCACTTCCATTCAGCGGTCGCAGCGCCGGCGGTGTCGGGAGTCTGCACGAGCAGTCCGCCACCCACGCTCTTGAGTTGTGGCCCGTAGTGATCGCCGGCGGTTGCGGACATGTCCATGAGCCGCAGATTTTTCTTGGCCGCGAGCTTCTCGAGCGCCGCCGCGTCGTAACCCGGCGCGATCACCGCTTCCACGAAGAGCTTCCCCATCGCCTCCGCCGTCGCGCCATCCACCTTGCGATTGAATGCGATCACCGACCCGAAAGCAGAGACAGGGTCCACTTCGAGCGCTTTCTGGTAGCTTTCGGCGAGAGTGGGCGCCGAGGCAATCCCGCAGGGGTTGGTGTGCTTGATGATCGCGGTCGTGGCCTCGTCAAACTCGCAGATCAGCCGCCACGCGGCTTCAAGATCAACGAGATTGTTGAACGAGAGTTCCTTGCCCTGCAGCTGCTTCGAGTAGGCAAGTCCGCGTCCGGCGACCGAAGGATCGACGTAGAGCGCCGCCTTCTGGTGCGGATTCTCGCCGTAGCGCAGGTCGAGTGTCTTGCGGAAGTTCATGTGGAGATTCATGGGGAAGGGTCCGTCGCCGGCCAGCTTCTGAAGAGTTGTGGAGATGGCCGAGTCGTACGCCGCCGTGGTGGCGAACGCCTTGCGCGAGAGGCGCGCGCGCGACTCGTGCGTCGTGCAGCCCTGGTTGGCTTTCATCTCCTCCAGCACCGTCGCATAGTCTGCCGCGTCAACCACCACCGTGACATCCTCGAAATTCTTCGCGGCGCTGCGAATCATCGAGGGCCCGCCGATGTCGATGTTCTCGATGATTTCCTCGAACTTCACGCCGGGTTTCGCTGCCGTCTTCTCGAAGGGATAGAGGTTCACACAGACCAGGTCGATGAATTCAATACCGTGCTTCTTCACCTGCTCCTGGTGCTGGGCATTGGAGCGAATGGCGAGCAGTCCGCCGTGAACTTTGGGATGCAGTGTCTTGACGCGCCCGTCGAGCATTTCCGGAAAACCCGTCAGATCGCTGACGTCACGGACCTTCAGACCCTTGTCGCGCAGCAGCTTTGCGGTGCCACCGGTAGAAAGTATCTCAACCCCCAGGGCCGCCAGCCCTCCGGCAAATTCGGCAACCCCGGTCTTGTCACTTACACTGATCAGCGCCCGGGAAATCTTCTTCATGATTGCTCCTTCACCTTATGAATTGGAAATCAGAACTCTTCAACCCGCTTGCGACGAGCGGCTCCGGGCAGACAATCTGCCTGACGCTCCGCCGACTCCAAGCGCAAACCGGGAACACGGCATTGTAGTAATTTGACGGCGAAAGGGGAAGTACTTCTGGCAACGGATTAGGCTTAGCCCGGGGAATTGTCCGCAGGTCAGGCGAGGGTTCTTCTGAGGTGCACGAACTCAGCTTTGTGCAGGCTTCGCATTTCGATCGCGCTCGGATAAGAGTTTCTCCCGAATCAAGTCCTCGACGTCGCCCACCTGCTCTCCCAGGAGGTTCAGCTTGCGTGCCATGCCCTGAATCTCCGCTTCGGCGCGGCGGTTGACATGGTAGTCGAGCTCGCCGCGCAGCCGATCCTTGGCGTCCTGCCGGTTCTGGCTCATCATGATGACCGGCGCCTGAAGGGCGGCGAGCATGGAGAGGAAGAGGTTGAGGAGAATGAAGGGATAAGGATCCCAGGCGGTTCGCCCCAGGGACACGTTGACGCTCGTGTAGAAGCCCAGGAGAGCAAGGAACACGATGATGAACGTCCACGATCCTCCAAGCCCGGCCACGGCGTCAGCGGTGCGGTCACCTAGGGTCGCCTCACTTTCGATCACTTCGTTCGGATTGCGCATGGCGCGACTGCGCACGAGTTGCTGCGAAGCGTGAAAGTGGCGGCCCAGGACGGTCAGCATGTCCATTCCCGCGAGCGGCTTGCGCTGCAGCAGCACGGCAATGTCATCCCGGCTGACCTCGATACAGACGGCCCCTTCCAGGGCAATCGCGCCGCTTTGATGAGGTGTCTGCTCGAGCATGGAGGCGAAACCAAAGAATTCGCCGCCTCCCGGTTCATCGATGACGACTTCCTGATGGTCTTCGTCCACGGTGCTGACGCGCACTCTTCCCGAAACCACCACGTAGGCTTGTCCGCCCTGGTCGCCCATCTTGTAAATGCGCTGGCGTGGAGCAAACTTCTTGAGCTCCACTTGTCCAGCGAGAACCGCCATCTCTTCTTCGTCGAGCAAAGCGAAGAGAGGAACATGCTTCAGCACTTCCGGGTTGCACGCCATCGCTCATCTCCTTCGGGAAAAGTGAAACAGGCTTACACGGGGTTGAGCATCTCACAAATCCACCGGATGCAACAAGAGGAGGGAAGCTCGTAGCAGTGTTCCAAGTTGTGTTGTAGCGCCGGGCTCCGGGCCGGCATGTGCCGCCCTCACGGGCGCAGGTAGAGGAACAGTTTGTATTGATTGCCGTTTTCGGAGGTCACACTGAGGGTCTTGTCGGGAGTCCAGCCGGGGATCTGGAAGTCAACGCTGACGACGCGCGCGCCGGGGCGGAGCTTCGCCTCCAGAAGGGGCCGCAGACGGCGGTTTACAACCGTAAGCTGGTACAGCGTGACGACGGTGGCGGGAGACAGATTCACTTGAAACATATCGTCGTGGATGATCCGAGCGCGCTGATCAAGTCCAAGCCGGGCGATTTCCTGCGCCGATTGCTGGCAGAGTTCGCTGCGGATTTCCACGCCCACGGCGCGCGCTCCAAATTTCTGGGCGGCGGCGATTATAATCCGCCCGTCGCCCGAACCGAGGTCATAGACCGTGTCGTCACCGGTCACTTGCGCGAGTTCCAGCATCTTCTGGACTACGGGATTCGGCGTGGGCACGTAAGGCGAGAAATGATCGGTGAACGGCGCAGCGTTCTTCTCCGGCGTCGAGGTTTGCGGCGCGCCGGGAACCACCGCGGGCAGGAAGACCAAGACCGCAAGCGGCAGGGTCGTACCCCCCAGCCGCAGACCGGGTCGGCAGCGCCGATCGTTGGTCAGGTGACGCATGATAGTCAGTGCGGCAACTGGGAGGACAGAAATCAGGACCTTCAGCCGGCTCCGCCGCGCCAACAAATCCGCTACTCTCCCTTGACGGCCTTGAATTTGACGCGCCCTTCTTCGACGGCAATAGAGAACTGGACCTTCTCGCAGCCCAGGGATTCGCGGAGCTGGCGGGTCTTTTCGGTGATGAACTTGCTGAACTGGAAGGGGTCAATGTTGTCGACGCGCTCGCCCACCTGGCGCTTGGCCTCGATCATGGCCTTGAGGAGCTGGTCGACCTTGTCCTTTTCTTTTTCCGGGTTCGAGCAGACGACACGACAGGAGCCGTCGGCGGGCCGTTCTTCAACTTCCGGCCTGCGCTGCTGGCCGAACTGCCCGCGGCCTTCCTCCTTGTCCTTCAGCCGGCGCCGCCAAAGATCGTTGTACACGGCGTACTTCTGGACGAGTTGATTGAACCTGTAGCGATGTCCAAAGCTCAGCTTGGCGACACCTTCGCTGAGCTTCTTGATGGCCGTCCCGACCCTGAAGACGGTGTCGTGCGGAGCACGGGGCTGGCCGCCGCTGAAGTAGGTCTCATACTCAATCTTGAGTTTGCGGATGTTATCTTCGAGTTTGGACAGTTCCTCGTCGATGGTCAAGCAAGCCCCCACACCTACTGCGCTAGGGGATTATAGTCACCTGAAAACAAGGTGAGTCAATGGAAAAGTTGCCGGGCTTCGTGTTATGGTGAAGGCCTTCCGGAGCCGCAGTGCAAGGCGTTCGGCCGCCGGAGCAACAAGGTTCAAAGTGAGTTCTGACGACTCCCAAATCGAGCGGGCGGACGTGTCGCTGCTGCGGCAGATTCCTGCCGTGGACGAACTGCTCGGCCGTCCCGCCGTGCGCGCGCTCGAAGGGCGCGTGGGGAGGCGAATCCTCGTCGAGGCGACGCGCCAAGTCGTGCAGGGCCTGCGCGGGCGAATCGGCCGGGGAGAGCTCTCGAGCGTCTCACTCGAGATGCTCGAGAAGGAGATCGTCGCCACGGCCCAGGCCGAGGCGGGGTATTCGCTGCGTCCCGTGATCAACGCCACGGGCGTAATCCTGCATACGAATCTCGGCCGCGCGCCGCTGGCTCGGGAAGCGATCGAGCACGTCGCGGAGGCCGCCAGCCAATATTCCAATCTCGAATACGACCTCGCGCGCGGGGAGCGCGGCCAGCGCGACCAGCACACGGACCGCTTGTTTGCTCAGTTACTGGGCGCGGAGCGGACGCTGGTTGTCAACAACAACGCTGCGGCGGTTTTCCTGGCGCTCAACACCCTGGCCGAGGACGCTGAGGTCATCGTCTCGCGCGGTGAATTGATCGAAATCGGCGGCTCCTTCCGCATTCCCGACATTTGTGCCAAGAGCGGCGCCATCCTGCGCGAAGTGGGGACAACGAACCGCACGCGCCTCAGTGATTACGCCGCGGCCATCAATGAACGCACGCGCGTTCTGATGCGTGTTCATCCCAGTAATTTCCACATCGTCGGCTTCACTGAACGGCCGGAGCTCCCCGAACTCGTCAGCTTGGCGCGCGAACATAACCTGCCGGTCCTGGAAGACCTGGGCAGCGGATGCCTGCTCGATTTCTCGTCCCTCGGCATCCGAGACGAGCCGCCGGCGGGCCTGAGCCTCAAGGCGGGCGTGGACGTGGTCACCTTCAGCGGCGATAAGATGCTGGGCGGGCCGCAGGCCGGCATCCTCACCGGCAAGCGCGAGCCGCTGGAAAGAATTCGCAAGAATCCACTCTTCCGCGCTTTGCGGGTCGATAAGTTGATGATTGCGGCGCTGGAGGGGACGGTTTCACTCTACCTCCGCGACCAGCGGGAGGCGATTCCGGCCCTCCGCATGATGTATCTGACCCAGGAACAGATCTCCATCCGTGCCGAGCGCCTGGCGGAGAGGATCAGGGCCGCACGGGGTTTTACCGCGCAACTGGAAGAGGGAGAGTCGGTCGTGGGCGGAGGCTCAACTCCCGGCCAGTCCCTGCCGACAAGATTAGTGGTCGTGGCTCACGGGCGAATGAACGCGCAGGAGCTCGAAGCGCGCCTGCGACGCTCCTCGCCGCCCGTCATCGCCCGGATCGAACATGACCGGTTGTTGCTCGACCTGCGGACGGTGTTTCCTGAACAGGAGGACCTCGTCCTGGACGCGTTCGAGCAGATGACGAGAATAGTGAATAGTGAATAGTGAATTGCGGAGTATTCGCCGGGGGCACTGCGCGCAGGTCCAGGGAAAACTGAGCAAACTGCACGGGGTTGCTAATTCACTATTCACCATTCACCATTCACTATTCCAATGAAGGCACTCTATTTCGACGGCGCGCTGAGTGTTCGCGATGTGGAGAGGCCGTGTCCGGGACCGGAAGAGGCGCTCATCCAGGTTTCGCTGGCAGGCATTTGCGCGACCGACGTGCAGATCCTCAAAGGCTATTTCGGATTCCGGGGGATTCCCGGTCATGAATTCGTAGGCCGGGTGGTTGAGTGCGAAGATTCGAAGTGGGTTGGCAAGCGCGTCGTGGGGGAGATCAACATCTCCTGCGGCGATTGCGAGATGTGCCTCTGGGGCCTCAACCGGCATTGTCCCAACCGCACCGTGATGGGCATTCTTAACCGCCCCGGCGCTTTCGCTGAGTGTATCGCCCTACCCACCTTCAATCTGCACCAGGTCCCCGAATCCATCCCGGACGAGGCGGCGGTGTTCATCGAGCCGCTAGCTGCGGCGGCTGAGATCCTTGAGCAAAAGCCCATCTGGCCGCGCGTACGCGTGGCAGTGCTCGGCGACGGCAAACTGGGTCTGCTGATTGCGCAGGTGCTCCACGACAAGAAGGCGCAAGTCACACTTTTCGGCAAGCATCCTTGGAAGCTCGACCTCGCGCAATCTTTGGGAATTCCGGCAACGGCGATGATGGACGACTCGCTGCCCGCAGCAAAATTTCCCGTGGTCGTGGAAGCCACAGGCTCGCCCAAGGGCCTGGAACAGGCTTTCCGCCTCGTCGTGCCCCGCGGCACCATCGTGATGAAGTCCACGTACCACGGCCTGGCGCAATTCGACACGGCGAAGCTGGTGGTGGACGAGATCACACTTCTCGGCTCGCGCTGCGGCGCTTTTCCGCCCGCCATCGACCTGCTGGCTAAGGGGGCGGTCAATGTGGACGCTCTCGTTTCGAAGATATTCCCCCTTGAGGATGGCCTCGCTGCCTTCGAATACGTGAAACAGGGTTCCCCATTAAAGGTTTTCCTGCGACCCGGATCAGTCGCCTGACCCTTTCTGGCCAGGCGACGCTCCTTTCCCGTGAACTCCTCCTCTGTGCTAGCATCCCTCTTCTGATTTCCGCGTCCTTCGCGACAGGTCCACAGGACGCGAATCTACAGGGGAGAGGATAGAAGCCATGGCAGCCACGACAGAAGCAGCGAGGGCGGGCATAAGTTTCGGATCGGCGCTCGCTATCGCGATTTCATGGAGCTTGCACAAATCGCTCTTCTGGGCGATCGTGCACGGGATCTTGTCCTGGTTCTACGTGATCTACTACGCGATCGTGCGTTGAGCGAGCCTTCCCAGCCCAATACGACATCTCCCGGCACCGGTGAGCCGCGGGGACTTCCCGATGCTTTATCCGAGTTGACATTTTAGCTATTGACTTCTCACCAACAGAGGTCTGTAATTTCGCAGCGATGGCGAATCTTTATCGCTTTCATTGGGCACGCCTCGGGGCGGGGCTGTTGGCTCTCGGCATGCTTTGTGGCGCGCCACTCCGCGCGCAACGCGGCGCCTACGTGCAGCCGCGGAATCTGGCCGAGCTCGTCTCGCAGTCGGCAGTTATTGTGCGCGGCACCGTGATGAGTGCCCGGGTCGAGCCGCACCCGGAACTGACGCATCTCTCGACCGTGGTTGTTATCTTGCGCGTGGCCGAGACGCTGAAAGGTGCCGCCTCCGGAACGTTCACGTTTCGCCAGTTCATCTGGGACATTCGTGACCGATACGACGCCGCCGGGTATCGCAAGGGCCAGCACCTGCTCCTGCTCCTGAATCCGACGACAAGCTACGGCCTGAGGAGCCCAGCGGGGCTCGAACAGGGGCGTTTCCGAATCTCACGCGATGCCGAAGGCCAGGAGGTGGCTGTGAACGGGCACGGCAACGTGGGTCTTTGGGAGAGAATGGACACTGAGCTCAAGAGCAAACGATTGACCCTCTCGCCGCGCTCCACGGCGCTCCTTCGGCAGCATCCAACCGGGCCGATCGCGCTGAACGATTTGCGCGACTTCACGCGAGACCTTGCGGCACTGACCCCGAGGTAGTCATGCGCGCACAGCGCGCCAGCTCGATAGCAATTCCAGGTTTGACGCTGATCCTCTGCGCCCTCATCGCTCTCCCCTGGGGGGCACGGGCGGGCGGACCGCTCATTGTGGGCGGGCCGAACTACGGTGTCGAAGGCCAGCCCTTCGTGTGGGACACTTCCGTGCCGGTTCAGTTCCGCGTCGATGGCGGGCCGCTCGCCCGCAAGCCGGACGGCACCGTGGTGGTCGATAACGCGACGGGGGTTTCCCGGGTCAAGGCCATGTTTCAGGTGTGGCAGGATGTCCCCACCGCCTCCATCACCTTCTCCTATGCCGGGCAAGTCCAGAGCACCGGCATCTTCACGGATGGCGATGTCAGCACCGTGCCGGAATTCGACGCCGTCACGGCTTCTTGCGACGATGGCACACAGAGCGCCGTGCTTTTCGACGCCGACGGCTCGATTTTCCAGCAGTTGGTTGGCGATCCAGGTATCATCGGGTTCGCCTCGCCCTGCAAACTCGACCCCACCACGGGCCGGATTCTCTCCGCTTTCGGCATGTTCAATGGCCAGATGTAGGACGGGATCAATTCCCCCTTTGCCTATCTCCCCAATTACGAAATGACCAGTGCGCAATTCAACGAAGCCATCGCTCATGAGCTGGGCCACTTCATCGGGCTCGACCACTCACAGATCAACGTCGAGGTCCTTAACGACAACGGGACATGCCCGACGGCCGACCTTGCCGGACTGCCCTTGATGTTTCCTTTCGCGGTCTGCCAGGCGCGCTCCACAGCATCATTGCCCATGCTCGCGCCGGACGACGCGGCTTGGGTCTCGTACCTTTACCCGGAAACAGTAAACGCCCCACCGAGCCAGGTCCCGTTCAACAGTCGGTACGGGACCATCAAAGGTGCGATTCTCTTTTCGGACGGTCAGACGCAGGCCCAGGGTGTAAACGTCATCGCCCGCGACACGTTGAAGCCCCGTTCCATCGCCGTTTCGGTTGTGTCGGGCTACCTGTTCACCGGCAATCCGGGTCAGACCGTCACCGGAACGAATGACACCGGCTCTTCCTATGGCTCCCGGACGCCTCTCCTCGCGGGGACTTACGACATTCCGGTTCCGCCAGGCAGCTACACGGTGGAAGTGGAATCGATCAATCACAACTTCGTGGGCGGCTCGAGCGTAGGGCCACTCAACCCGCCGATCCTCAGCCCGGGGCCGAAAGAGTTCTGGAATGCGAATGAATCGGCCACCGACTCGGCGGCCGACAAGAGCACAGTGACCGTCGCTGCCGGCGCCATCGTCAGCGACATCAATATCATCCTCAACGGAACTGCCCCACGCTTCGACTTACTCGAAAGCTCGGAACTGTGGCTGCTTGGACCCCTCCCCGCCCTGCTCCGCGAGGAAGAATTGCGGGCCTGCGCGGTGGCGACATGAGAATCTCCCCTGCCCAATTCGCGCGCAGCATTTCCCGCGCGCTGGCCGTCGCGGCGCTCGCCGCGCCCTTTGTGCTCACCACCTGCGGCGGCGGGGGTGGGGGCACACCTAAATCGCCTCCTGCCCCATTGTTGATAACCACCTCCTCATTGCCCTATGGGATTAGAGGAGGGTTCTACAGCCAAACCCTTCAGGCGAGCGGGGGAACTTCTCCGTATAGTTGGAGACTAACTTCGGGAACGCTATCCAAGGGAATGAACCTGAAGGTCTTGGGAATTTTGGCCGGGATCCCGGCAGAGTCAGGACAATTTCAGTTTACCGCCGAGGTGAAAGACTCCGCATCGAGTGCGGCCACCGCAACCTTTGCCCTCATGGTAGCTGACCCGTTGGTCATTCCGGACACTCCAAGCTTCAACATGACCTTCAACCAACCGTACAACGAAAGCCTGCAAGCGACCGGCGGCATACCCCCTTACAATTGGACGGCGACTTCGGGATCTCTGCCGTCGGGCCTAACACTGACATCTGGCGGTGTTTTCAGTGGGACACCGTCGCACGAAGGTTCTTTCATTGTCTCATGCAAGGTCCAAGATTCCGCCAACCCGGCGCAGTCAGTTTCGAGCACCTTCTTCTTATACGTCTGGAAGAACCTAGCGATCCCGAATAACAACTTGCCCTCTGGCGTGGTGACCCATGCCTATCACGCGCAGATGGAAGCCTTCGGCGGAACGCCACCTTACACTTGGAGCCTGCCCAATGCTAGTCTGCCTCCAGGTCTGGCATTGACCAGTTCCACGGGGGAAATCTCTGGTACTCCAACCCAGACGAACAATTTTCCCATCTGGATTGGGCTCGCGGATTCCTCCACGCCGGCACAAAACAAGAATCAATGGTTTTATCTCACCATCAGACCGACCGTGTCGATTGCATCCGGGGCGCTTCCTGACGGCGTCAAGGATTCGCTCTACTCGCACTTCGTGTACGCCGCCGATGGACAACCTCCCTACTCGATCAAGATCACGTCAGGAGCGTTGCCGCCCGGGCTGTCCCTCGGCGAGATGTCACCATACGGATATTCCTACTTGACCGGCACTCCTACTGCCACGGGCTCCTATTCTTTTGCAGCACAAGTCACGGACTCGAGCACTCCGCCGGACAGCGCCAACGGCAACGAAACCATACGCGTAAACGAGAAACTCGTAATCACCACCAATACCCTTCCGTCGGGCATGACTGGGGATCCTTACACTGCTGTTTATGCCGTCACTGGTGGAGTGACTCCTTATTCATACCTGCTTGGAGCTTTGCCTCAAGGCCTGACTTTCGATTATGCCAACCGACAAATCACTGGCATTCCAACCGAGCCTTTTGATTCTTTCATCTACTTTCAGGTTTGGGACAGTTCTCAACCTAGCCCAACTTTCGCAGTTGAGAACAATTTTGAGTGAAATTTGACCTCTCCGTTGGTCGAACCTCTTCTGAATCAATCCCGGCTTCTCGAAAAGCGGTTGTAGTGCCGACCTACCCCCTT
>JBEKUI010000087.1:0-15633 GCA_049515175.1 Terriglobia bacterium | reverse complement strand
CCTGTCGAGATCTGCTCGCCCGTGGGTAACTTCTGGAACGATATGCCCGCTTGGCCAATTTGTCAAGAAATCCGACTAGATGCTGAATTTATTTGCACCCCGCCGCGGCCGAATACCTGGCCTCGGGTCGTATTCCTGCATAACACTTGCCATCTAACTCTCTGCCACCGTAAAGCGTAAGGCATTCGAACTGAGGTAGTATCTGTTTTGTAATGTGTGAATTACGGCGGACTTCGACCGACTGTTCAAATCAAGGGTCGTGAATTTCGGAGAAAGCGCCCCCGAATGACAAGACGATGTGGAAAAGTTTTCCATCTTTTCGACAATTTGTCGCCCATTTGCATCCTGAGCCGGTCCCCTAACTTTCTGCTGGTTGCCCCTCAGGAATGTCAACAGGTCTGGTGTTCCGGATATAATCCCTGGTTCTGAATATCTGAACCAAGCAAGAACTCGGATCGAGGGGTCCCGTCGAGAGAGCATGCCATCGAGCCAGCGCCAAGCCGTGCTAGCAGTCGAAGATCTGGTCAAGGTATACCCGAGCCGACGGGGCAGGGGCGAAACACGCGCCGTGGATGGGATGAGTTTTGAGGTCCGGCGCGGAGAGATCTTCGGCCTGCTCGGCCCCAACGGCGCGGGCAAGACCACAACGCTCAAGATCCTCACCACTCTCCTGCACCCGACGAGTGGCCGTGCGGAAGTTATGGGTTACGATGTTCTCGCTCGGCCTCTCGACGTCCGTCGCGCCGTCGCCATGGTCCTTCAGGAAACCGCTGTGGAGCTTTTCCTGACCGTGCGCGACAATCTCGTCACCTACGGCAAGTTCCACGGCCAGAGCCTGGCGGAGGCCCGGCAGCGCACCGGTAGGGTTCTCGAGAAGTTCCACCTCGCCGACCAAGTCCACCAGAAGGTCCAGGACCTGAGCGGCGGCCTCCGGCGGCGCGTGCAAGTGGCAAAGGTGTTCATGGTGGATACGCCCGTCCTTTTTCTCGACGAGTTTTCCACCGGCATGGACCCCATCCTGAAACGTGCCGTCATCGGCTACCTGCGCGAGGAGGCGGCGAGCGGGCGCACCATCGTGCTCACCACGCAGGTTATGAGCGATGCGGAAGAGCTCTGCGACAATATCCTGATTATGAACAAGGGCAAGGCAATCGCGCGGGGTGATTTGAACGCCCTGAAGCTGCTCGCCAAGAACGTGTACGAGGTAACCCTCACGTTCGACAAGCTCTCGCCGGAAATTCAGGCCGCGTTGCAAGCGCTCGATCCCCAGAAACTGACCGTCGATCACAACACGGTGGAAATGACGCTCAAGGCGGAGGAGAGCCGCATTCTGGAAACGATCGCGGCCCTGGCGGGAAAGGCCCGACTCCTCCACGTGGAGATTTCCGGCGCCAGCCTGGAAGATATTTTTGTGGATTTGACGAAAGAGTAGGGGCGACGTGCGGCTTCGCCCAGCGCGGACGGCATGCCGCGTCGTCCCTGCGGAAAAGCACCCATGCACGGAATGCAAGCCATCCTGTATCGTGAGGCGAAGATTCGCTTCACTAATTTTGCCTGGCTCTTCTGGGACGTCGTGTACCCGCTCGGCTATATGCTGGTGTTCGGCGTGGGGATCAACTACGCGCTGGGCTCACCGCTGCCCGACAAGACGATCAGCTACAACGATTTCTTTCTGGGCGGCGTCCTGGCGATGGCGAGCTTCGGCATCGCCTCGAACACCGCCTGGGGATTCTTCCTTGACCGCGAGAACGGCATCTTCTACGAGATGCTCACCTATCCGCTCAGCCGCGCTGAGTACCTGGCCGGGAAGGTCTCCTTCAACGTTTTGCTGGCCATCGTCCAGGCCGCGGTGACTGTCGGCATGAGCGCCGTTCTGCTGCACGTGAAGCTGCAACCGAAGCTGTTGCCGCTACTCCTCTTCGGCGTGGTCCTTGGCACGGCGGGATGGTTCTTCTTTTTCGCGATTTTCGCCCTGCGTATTCGCCGCAACGACGTCTTCAACACGGTCGTGTCTCTCTTTTATTTTCTCTTTCTGTTTGCCAGCTCCATGTTTTATCCCCTCGACCCTCTTCCGGCCTGGCTGCGCACCGCCGCTCTGGCCAATCCCATTACGTGGCAGGTCGATTTATTGCGTTACAGCACCGTGGGGCTCGCCGTCCGGCACCTGGCGCTGGAATCGGCGGCTTTCGTCGCCTTCACATTGCTCATGTTCTACTTCGGCCTGCGCACACTCCGCCGTGTGACGTAGACGCCCGATTCCCTTCCCCTCCCTCTGTGTTTCAGAAAGCGCTTTCGTAGCCCAGCGCGATGTGGTAATACTTCACGCGCGGAATTTGTCACTCGACGCGGAGATTTTTTCGGCACTTTTTCAGTATTTCTTAAGGAGGATGAGAGCATCATGACCGACGAAATCAATCGACGGGACTTCATCAAGCGTGCGGCGGCAGTGACTGCCGCGACCAGCATTTCCATGGCGGGCCTCAGCACCGACAAGGTGCTCGGCGCCAACGACCGGATTCGCCTGGGCGTGATCGGCATGGGACGCCAGGGCACCGACAATATGCAGAATTTCATGAAGCACGGTGTGGAAGTCGCCGGCGTATGCGACGTCTTCGAGCCCAATCTCCAAAAGGGTCTTCAGGCCGCGGGCGGCAAGGCGACAACCTACATGGATTTTCGAAAGTTGCTCGACGACAAGACCATCGATGTCATCATCAACGCCACGCCCGACCACTGGCACGCCCTGGCCACGGTGGAAGCCTGCAAGGCGGGCAAGCACGTTTACACCGAGAAGCCCATTTCGGTCGCCATCGAAGAAGGCAAGAAGATGGTGGAGGCGGCGCGCAAATACAAACGCGTGGTGCAAGTGGGGCTGTGGCAGCGCTCCAATGCCCACTTCCAGAAGGCTGTCCAGCTCGTGCAGGACGGCCTGCTCGGCAAAGTCACCTACGTGCGCACCTGGAACTATTCCAATAGCTATCCCGACGGGATTGGCAATCCTCCCGACGCGGAGCCGCCGGCGGGGCTCGATTGGGACATGTGGCTGGGCCCGGCGCCGAAGGTGGCCTACAACTGGAACCGCTTCGGAGTGGGCGACCGCTGGTCAACCTTCCGCTACTTCTACGATTACGCCAACGGCTGGCCGGGTGATTGGGCCGTGCACTTGATGGACATCGTGCAGTGGGCCATGAAAGTGGACGGGCCGAATACCATCAGCGCGCAAGGCTCAAAGTTCATCCTCAAGGACAACAGCGACACCCCGGACACACTGCAAATTACCTGGGAATATCCCACCTTCGTCGCCACTTACGAAAACAGGTTGTGCAACAGCCATTCGCCCGCCCAGCACGGCTACGGGATTGTGTTCAACGGCACCGACGGCACGATGTTCCTCGACCGGAGCGGCTTCCAGGTCTTTCCGGAACCGATGACCGAAGGCGATTATCGCGAGATGCACCGGCGCGGAGACAACAAGGAACGGGAAGTCCGCGGCAAGACGGCGGAAATGAAAATGCAGCAGATCGACGACGGCTTGTTCGAGCACGTCGGCAACCTGCTGGAGTGCATGAGCACCCACAAGACTCCGCAGACCGACATCGAATACGGCCACCGCAGCACGACCGCCTGCCTGCTCGGCAACGTCGCCCTGCGAAGCAAGGAGCGATTGGAGTGGGACGTCGCCAGTCAGAAGCTCACCAGGGGCGGCCCCGCGGCGCAGAAGCTCCTCGACCGCGAATACCGCGCGCCGTGGAAGCTGACGGTCTGAAGGACAGTTGACAGTTCACAGTTGACAGTCAAGAAGCGCGTCGCGCTTTGACTTTCAACTCTCGATTTTCTGCTCAAGGAATTGATGTGACGTAGATCGCAGTGGCGTCGCTGGCGGCTTCGGCGGGGGCAATAAACGCCATGGTGTGCTGGCCGTCGCCGCTCAGTGACAAGATGGGTTTTCCCTGGGTAGGGCCGGTTACCGGCAGGAATTCTTCCGGCGAAGTAAGCCGCCGCAATTCGCCCTGGCAGTAGCAGAAGAGCGCGAGATCAGTGGGCTGTTCTGCCGGGGCGGCGGCAAAGATTACGTTGCCGCTCGGGCCAGCCGTTTGGGCTTGAATCCGCCCCAGGATGAGCGGCGGACTCTTTTCGCTCCTCTTCGCTTTCACGGCGGCGGTCGCATCGCCGGCCAGCACCGCCGTCCGAACTTCTTCCCCTTCCGCCAGAACGAAGAGCAACTTCACGGGGGGCTCGCCCGCCCGGGCGGGGAGAATCTCCGCCGCCTCGGATTCCCCCGGCTGCGGGCGCAAGTCCTGATAGCTCTGGTTGGCCACCGCACGGAAGATCTGCTCCGTTACAGCCTCTGTCGGGGCGCCGCGCAAAACGAAAACCGCCTCGTCGTGGCTGGCGAAGGCGGGAACGAGCAGATCGCTTGGCTTGAGCGTGACTTCCGGCGGCAGCGCGACGCTTTTGAGCCCCTTCGGAGTCCAGAGAAAGAGGCCGCTGCCCGGCTGTTTGCCGCCCAGTCGCGCGCCAAAAACAATGTTTCCTGCCGAGGTGAGCACCGGTGGAGAGAATTCCTGAAAGGTCGCGTCGGGCTTATCGGGGACGGCGTTTCCCGAACTGACGACGGCCAGCGCCGAATCGCCCTCCACACGAATCACGGCGGAGGGGGGCACGTCGTCCTTGAGCCCGGCCGTAAAGGCAATCTGTCCCAACCTGTTGATGCTGGGCGCGCTGAACGATTCGTAGACCGCTTTCGGAACGGGCGCGCGCAAACCCTGAAAAGCCACCACTGAAAACGTTACCCCGCTGGAACGAACCACCGCCGCCAAATCGCTTTTCGCCCCGCGCAGCGAGGAAAGGAAAACCACCTCGCGCGCCTCATTCATGGCGAGTCCTCGAAAGGGGCCGAAAGCGAAGCCTTGGTGCGCAGGAACTCCCCAGCCGGATGAAAGCAGCAGCCGCGTGTTCGACTGGGCGCTGGCGGCCCGCGACCCGAGGAGGAGGATCAGCACGGCCAGCAAGCACTTCACGGCAGTAAAGGCACTTTGAGGTCTCATCACCAGATCCGAGTTCAGTTATTGACTGAGGCCTGCAAGCTAACACCAGGGCCCATACGGGTCAAGGAATTCATGCCCCAGTACTCATAGTCCACAAGCGGCGCTGCTGCCCGCCCCTGACAGAATCGGAGGGGAAAGGCAGCACAGCAGGCCGGCTCAGCCGAGGCAATGAAAGGGCTCGGGGAAGTATTGCCGCCGGAATCTCCCCGCAATATTCGCCTATCCGCCACCACAAGAATCACTTACAACCTGCCCTGTTCCCTTCCTGCTGGCGTCTGTGCCGGCGCAGCATTCCGCCCACGTTGGCATCGGTCTTGCCCATGGTTCAAATGTTAGTGCTGGGAGGACCTGTGGGCGCCAAACACCTTTTGCGAATCGGAATCTCGGCGGCGGTTGTGGTGGCAATTCTCATTCGCGTGCCGGGTCACAGCTTGCAGGCAGCCTTCCGTGGAGTCAGTCTCGCCTGGCTGCTGGTCGCCCTGCTCTGCGTGGCAGGAATGCTCGCGACGCGTTATTACCGCTGGCATCGCCTGCTTGCCGCCGGAGGCATTGCGATGTCGCGCCGGGACGCGGGGCGGTCGCTGCTGGGCGGTTTTACGCTCAGCCTGATAACGCCGGGCCGGGCTGGCGAATTGGGCCGCTGCCTGTTCGTCGAGGAAGCCGCGCGCGCTCCCGTGCTGATGTTAAACGTCCTCGACCGCGCTCTCGACATGTGGGCACTCCTGACCTGCGCGGTGCTCAGCCTGATGGCGCTCGATCCGCGTCCGCACGGCATCTTCGCGCTGGGAGTCTGGCTGGCCCTGCTGCCGGCGGCCATGGGTCTGCCGGCGTTTGTCAGTCACGTGGGAGGAATCCCCTGGTGGCCGGCGGCCCTGCGCGAGAAGCTTCACGCCACCTCGCGGCAAATAGCGGACATCCAAGTCCCGGCGTTCTCCGCCTGGGCGCTGGTCTCCACCAGCCTCGATTTGCTCACGTTCTATTGCCTGCTCCGCGCGCTCCAACCCGTCAGCCTGGTGGCCGTGCTGATGGCCTTTCCGCTCATCATCATCGTGGGAGGGTTGCCCATCTCGATCAGCGGCCTGGGGCCGCGCGAGGGCGTCGCCGCCGTGCTGCTTGCCCGCTACGCCGTCCCCTCCGCCGTGGCTATCGATGCGACGTTGCTCCTTTGGGTGTTCAGCGCCGTGCTGCCCGCCGTGGCTGGCGGCGTTTGGCTGCTGGTTTCCGGCGCACCGCTGCCGCGGTTTGCGTTCGGTGCGAATTACCCTGGCGCCACGGAAAAACAATCGGCGTAATCGGCGGCCTCGGAGATCAGTTCTTCGACATAGCCTCCAGCAGCTCGTGCTGCAGTTTGCGGAAGGCCGCGGGGTCGCGGACATAATCCGTGAACGACGCGATAGCGGCTTTCGCCAAGCGGTCGGCTTCCGAAGGGTTCTTGGCCTTGAGGGCGCAAAGCAATTCGTAATCCTCAATTCCCTCCAGCATCGTTTCCAGGCGAATCGAGCTGAAGACCGACTTGTGCGCAGCGTCCGGGTAGACGATGAAGGCGTCGCCGGGCGGCAGCAGTTCGGTGTTGTTGTCAATCACCGGTTGGGTATCGTTCATTGGCTCGGGCGACCAGTAATTCCAGCCCCAATGCAGAAAGCCTGTGTACCCATAACGGAAGTTGAGCCAATGGAGCAGTTGCGCTTTGAGGAGCGGGTAGTCGATCAGCCGATTCAGGTAGCGCTTGTTGGGAAACAGGCAGGTGTAGAACCACACTTCCCGCCCGCTTCGCATGCGCCGTTCGAGCATGTCCGTCTGGTCGTCGAACCTGCCGAGCTGGGGCACCCACACGTCACAGTTCTCCTGCAATTCCTGGGGCATGTGGTCGGCGTCCACCGCGTCCATCGTCAAAACGCCAGGCAGGTAGCGCCTCACGTACCCCGCGAAGCGCGCATAGACGGGCGGCTCCGTCCCGTGCGCTTCGTCGAGGATGTGTTGCAGGTACATTCCTTTCCATCCTTTTTCTTCCAGGTGCGAATTCAGGGCAGTGAGAAATCCGGCCAGAAACGTCACGACACTTGGATCGCCGGCGGGCAGTGCGTGCGTCTGCACCTGGCCATTCGCAATTTGAAAGACGTCCACCTGGAGACTGCCGTCATAACCTTCGCGACCCCGGCCGAGCAGATGGCTGCCTTCGATAAAGTCCATCGCTCCCGCCCGGCGGAAAGTCTCCACCCAGCGGTCGAAGTTCGTAAAGTTGTAATGAAGTTTATCGCCATCGACGCCCGGCACGATCAAGTCCATCAGCGGCGTGATGATAACGTTCTGGCGGTGCACGGCCATGACGCCAGCCACGTTTTCAACCAGCGTCCACCAGTCGGGAGAAAACATCGGCGCGTTGTAGAACTGGCGGGAGGCCTTATCGGAAAGATTGAACCAGTTCGTGACCTTCAACGCGCGTGCCTCCGGCACGGTAGCGCCCAGCACGCGAACGCTGAACGGCGCGCGCGCCAGCGTCCGCCCGCCTGATTGGAGGCTCACCGCTCCGCGATAGGTCCCCGGCTCAGCGTCACGCGGAATATGGATCCCGATCCACACTGCTTGCGTCCGGCCCGCTTTGACATCCACAGGAAAATCAAGCAGCGGGTCGGGAAACCAGCCGGGTGCTTCCCCGACCAACTCTTCGGGCGGCGTGTCTTTCGAGTGCGAACCCACAACGACATAGCCCACCGGACGCACTGAGGCCTGGAGCCTCGCGTCCTTGGGCCCCTGGAGCGGCTCAACCGCGGCGCTCAGACCGCTGAGCGGCTGCGCGGAACGAATCACCAGTTGCAGGCTGGCGTGCTGATTGCGCGCCGCCCAAATTTCGGTGGTCTTGGAACGTTTCTTGGCGGGCAGGTCGGATGGAAAAACTTTGACGAGTGAATCGACAAACCAGGTTTTCACGTTCTGCGCGGCGAGCGGCTTGGCCGCCGCCAGCACGAGCACAAGGAGTGCAAATCGGTTTAAGAAACGATGGCGCATGACAATCACCTCGGTAAGTATGAGAGCTTCCTGCGGGGGCGATAGGCCAGCCCGCCGCACGGCGGACGCCGCGACTCAGCCTTCGCGCTCGAAGACGAGGAAATACTGGTACTTCAGAAACTCGATGTCTTGGAGCAGATGGAATCCAGCGGCCTGGATCTCCTTGATACAAGCTTTGCGGTCGATCTTCATTTCGACGGGCGGGCCGACCGGCAGGCTGCGCTTCTGGAAGTCGACGTTCACCAACCGTCCGCCCGGCCGGAGGGCCCGTAGAAGAAGCTTGTAGTAGGCGTTGCGATGCTCAATGTGGTGCAGCGTATCGCAGATGAAGATCAAGTCCACCGAAGCGGAACCCAGATTGGGGTCGTTTGGGTCGGCGAGGATAGTCTGAATATTGTCGAGCTGTTCTTTCTGCGCTCGCGCATTGATGTGATCGAGCATCTTTTGCTCAATATCCACGGCATAGACTTTGCCCTGCGCTCCCACGGCCCGCGCCAGCCGTATCGTAAAGTAACCCGAACCCGCACCAAGGTCCGCGACTTCGTCGCCCTGCCGCAGATCCAAGCGGTCGACGACCATGTCGGGCCGCTGCCATTCCTCCCGGCTGGGGTCCTCCAGCGCCTTGATGTAGGCGTCGCTCGATTCGGGGGGATGGTGCTGCTGATCTGCAACTTGGGCGCGAAGCATCCAGCAGCCCGTCGCGAGGAGCAGAATCCCAACCAGAATGAATCGGCGCGTCATGTTCCCTCCTGACTTCGCGGCATTTCCCGTGGACAGGGCGGCAACTACTGCGCCGCGATCCATTTCTCGAGGGCGGCGTCCACATCCGGGTCGAGCACCGCCACCCGGCTGTCGAAGGCGGGCGCAGCACCTGCGTCGTTGTAAGCTTTCCTCACTTCTGCATAGACCCCGTCTGCATCGCCGCGCGATAGCTTGCGTACCCGCGCATCGGTTGGATTCAACACCAGCACGTGCCGCGGAGCCATGGCTGCCAGCAAATCGGGCAGATCGAAATCCTTCAGCACGCCCGGCGCCGTCAGGCTGACCGGTTGAGAATACAACTCGCTTGTCGCGATTTCGCCGAAGGACGCGGGAACCCCCTCCACCGCCGCCCAGGCCAATTGCGAGTCCGAGGCCGCGGCAAAGAGCGCGATCGTCCCCGCCCAACCGCGGCCGGTGATACCTACGCGCTTCGGGTCAACCTCCGGCCGCGAGCGGAGGTATTCCGCCACGCCCAGCGCGTCGCGCACGCGCATTCCGGCGAGCGACTTCCCCAGAAAGAACGCCGCGTAAGTGAAGTCGGAATCCATGCCGTCGCGGGGATCGAAATAATCGACGCGCGGATCGGAAACGTTGCGCGGCGACATCGTCTCGCCGAAGCCTCGCACGTCGGCCACGGCCACGACTCTCCCCTGCCGCGCCAGCGCGGCAAGCAGGCTCTCAGTGTCACGGTCGCCCCGGCGGTCACGCAGATAAACCACCGCGGGCAGCGGCTTCGCGCCCGATTGAGGGGAAATCAAGCGAACGGGCACCACAATTCCCGCTTCCGTTTCGAGCAGCAATTTCTCAACGCGCAGATCGCCCACTGTCGCCGTGCCTGCGCTCTTGGCGCTTACCGTCACGGGGCCGCTCGGAATATCCAACCGCTCGCGCAGCCGGGCGGCGAGCCCGTTGCGGGACGATGCGTCCCGCCGGCGCGTTTCGAGCGCCGCGAGCAGGCGTTCCGCCTCCTGGCGGTTGAAGTCGTAAGTGCGCTTGCCGCCCAGCGAGGTCGTCACCTGGCCGGTCGGCGTGCATTCAAGCTCCTTGTCCGGCTCGGGCTGGATGAGCGGTTCGTGCACCTCGCCTTCCGTTCCTTTCAGCCAGTGATCGAACCAGGCGGTGGTCGCTTCGCGCAGCGGCTGGCTGTACATGTGCTGATGGTCGAACGCGACCATCTTGATGCGCTCCGGCACACCCAGCTTGCGATACAGTTCCTGCGACTCCTTGAACGTGGCCCGTGTTCCCTCGATAGGAAAGAAGTCACGCAGTGCCGCCCCGATCATCACCGGGCGGGGAGCGATCATACCCACATACTCCGGATGGTCGATTCCCTTCGCGAGCAGTCCGGCGATGTCCTGCTCGGGGTCGGTTTCGAAATCGTCGATGCGCTTCTCAATTTTCTTGGGCAAGGAAGTGATGAAGGTCACGATGGAAGCCACCTTGATGCGCGGGTCGAGCATGGCGATGTACGTGGTCAGCGTGCCGCCTCCGGAATTGCCCGTCACGCCGATGCGCTCGGCATCGACTTCCGGCAAGCTCGCCAGGTAGTCGAGGGCGCGCATGCCGTCCCAAATGAAATAGCGCGCCACGTTCTGCCCCAGCAGATAAGTCTGCAGGCCTTCCATGCCGTGCTGGTTGAACTCGAAACGGCGGCGGTTGGTGAGGAAGTCCCAGTACTCAACCCGTTCGCCCTGGCCAACCGGGTCCCATACCAGAACAACGTAACCGCGTCGTGCCAGACCCACGAAGAGCTTCTGATAATTGGCATAGGCTTTGCCGTTTAGGGAGTGGCCAATCGGGCAGAGGACGCCGGGAAACGGCCCCTTGCCACTCGTCGGAACGTAGAGGTTGGCGGTGACGTAGAATTCCGGCAGGCTTTCGAAGATGATCTTGCGCACCACGTAGCCCTCGCGAGTCAACTGTCCTACCTGGCGCGGATTGAGCGGCCCGCGCTCGTTCGGCAGCCCGCCGATGAGGTCGAGAAACGCCGCGCGATTCGCTTCCTGCCAGGCGGTGAAATCTGCCGGGGATTGAATCGCCTCCCGACGCGCCCGCGCCTTTGCGGCGGCCTCGTCCACTCGGCCGTTCAGATAGCTCGCCAGCATCTCGCGCTGATTCTCCGCCTTCTCGGAAGCGGGGATCACGCGCAGGTCTTCCGGCTTCAATTCTTGAGCCCAGGTACGGAAGCCGGGCGCGATGAGCAGGGCAAGGGCCAGCAGAGACATCACTGGGAACGGGTGCTGCAAACGGTCGATAACCTTCACTGAGTTCAACCTCGCACTTGGGATTGTCCTGCACTGGGGTCTGCCAGGACGATGGGCATTGTACTTTCTTCTTTAGCTGGGGTCTATGCCCGGGGGAGCGAGGGAGCGCCCTGCGGGCCAAGGCGCTCCGTCTCCGGCCAGCAAAGCGGCAATGATGTTGATGCGCTTACGCGGCTGGGTTATTGTTAGTCATGCTGAGGCCCGGCGGCGTTGCGGCCGGGACCAGGTGGCTCATGCCGGAAAAACAACTCCAACCCGACCTGTTGAGCCAGATTCCCTCCCCGTCTCGCCGCTTGTGGATCGGGCTGTGCATCACGCTCTCGGTCTTCGGCGTGTTTGTGGCCTACGCCGTGCACGAAATCCGCTGGCTGGAGGATTTTCAGGCCAACGTCGTGCAGAAGAATCGTCTGGCATCGATCCAGCTCCAGAAGCTGCAGGAAGACACGTTTTATCTCGCCACCTCGCTGCGTGACATGACCCTGCCCGAAAGCCGCTATCCCATCGGCTACTGGCGGGGCGAGTACACGCGCGTGCATCAGGAGATGGACGAGGCGCTGGAGCGCGAGGCGCAATTTGCCGCCACCACTCCTGCCGGCAACGAGAAACGCGCCCAGCTTCGGCACGTCCTCGACGACTTCTGGGAGACCGCCAATCAGGCCTTCACGCTCGCCGACGAGGGTCACGAGGAGACGGCGCGCTACCTGATCCGCTCGCAGCTGGAGTCGAAGCGCGAAGTCATGTCGCGCCTCACCCAGAGCCTGCTCACTCTCAATGATCGGGCGCAGGCGGAGGCGGGCGAGCGCGTGGCGCTGGTTTACGGCCGGGTGAAGCGCGACCTCCTGCTCGTCGTCGCAGCGCTCTTCCTGGTGGCGCTGGGCACCGGACTCTACACGCTGCAAGCGAATCGCAAGACCTTCGCGCGGCTGCACCACCTGGCGGAAAAACTTCAAGCCCAAAACGAGCAACTCGCGGCGCTCTACGAGGCCATCAGCGCCGTCAGCCAGGAGCAGGAGCCGGTCAAAGTCCTCAAGGACGCCTGCGAGCAATTGAGCCGGGCGCTGGGGATCGAGCCGGTCGTCTTTCTGCGCTTCGACGCCAAGGCCAGCCGCTTCGCTCCCCAGGCGGCGTGCGGCGTGAATCTCGAAGACGCCGAGCGTCTGCAACTGGGCCACTCGCTGGCCGCTTCCCTGCCCGCACTCGACGCCGGCGGCACTCCGGTGACACTGCCTGCCGCAGCGGATTCCGAAGCTTCTCCTGGAACGGCGCCGCCGCGCGGCGAGACGATCGCCTTGCCTCTGCGCGTCGGACCGGGGCTTGCCGGCGCCTTCGCCCTCTGCCGCGGGAAAAATGCCTCGCCACTCAGTGAAGACCATCTGCGGCTCGCCTCCAAGATCGTCGAAGCCACGCTCGGCCCGCTCAAGAACGCCCAGCTTCTCGAGCAGCTCACGGCGCAGTCGGAGCAACTCCGCAAGCTCTCCTGGAAACTCATCGAGGTGCAGGAGGAGACCCTGCGCCAGGTCGCGCGCGACCTCCACGACGAGTTCGGCCAGATCCTGACCGCTGTCGGCGCCATGCTCAGCCGTGCCGGGCAAAAAGGTCTGGAGAAAGATTCACTCTTCGTTCAGGATGTGGAGCACGTCAAGAAGATCGTCGAAGACACGCTGCAAAACGTGCGCGACAGCTCGCAAATCTTCCGCCCCGCGATTCTCGACGACTTCGGCCTGGACCAGACGCTGGAATGGTTCGCGCTCCAATTCACGCGCCAGACCGGAATCGATGTACACTTCGAGGGCCGGAGGAGCGACGAATTCTTTCCCGCCGAGGATGCCATTCACGTCTACCGGATCGTGCAGGAGGCGCTCGCGAACGTCGCCCGCCATTCCGGTGCTGATGAAGCATGGGTCACGCTCGCGGAGAGTGCCGGCGAACTCCATCTGCAGATCCGCGATAGCGGGGCGGGCTACGACCCGGGCGCGGAAATGGACCGGCTCTCCGGCGAAGGCGCCGGCTTGATGGGCATGCGCGAGCGCGCCCGGCACCTGAACGGTACGCTGCGCATTAGCTCCGTCCCCACGCAGGGAACGAGCGTGCGCCTGACCATTCCGCTGCGGCGTTCCGCGCCCCGCCCCAAAACCGAGAAGGTGGTGCAGTCATGACGGCAGCTCAGCCTCAAAAGAAAATCCGCGTCATCCTCGCCGACGACCACGCCCTGGTGCGGCAGGGCTTCCGACGCATTCTGGAGGACGATCCCCGCATCGCCGTGGTGGGCGAAGCGAGCACCGGACTCTCCGCCCTGCAGCTCGCCCGCGAGACCCGGCCGGACGTCGTCGTGATGGACCTCTCTATGCCCGATCTCGGCGGCCTGGAGGCCAGCGCCGAAATCCTCAAAGACCTCCCGAACACCAAAATCCTGATCCTCAGCATGCATTCCGACCAGGCTTACGTGCGCAAGGCGTTCGAAATCGGCGCCAAGGGCTACCTGCTGAAGAACGCCATCGAGGTGGACTTGACGCGCGCCGTCCTGGCACTCGCCGAGGGTGGGGCCTACATGAGCCCCGGGATTTCCAATATCGTGATCGAAAGTCTGAAGGCCGGATCGTTTGTGGACAACAGCCAGGACCCCTACGAGCGCCTGACCCTGCGCGAGAAGGAAGTCTTGCAGCTTATCGCCCAAGGTAAATCCAATAAAGAGATTGCCGTACTTCTGAATATCAGCGTGAATACGGTCGCCGTGCACCGCGCCCACCTCATGGAAACCCTGGGCCTGCACCGCACCGCCGAACTCGTCCTCTACGCCGTCAAGCGCGGCATCGTCATCACGCAGTAGAGGACCCTCGCGAAGCCGGAATTCCCCCGCCCAGCCCTGCCCTTTCGTCCGCGCGCTCCGCGCCGCCCGACGGTTGTGTTACGCTTTCTCGCGCAAGGAGGAGGAAGCGATGAATCAGCGGCTGGAGGGCCGGGTGGCCGTCATCACCGGAGCGAGCAAGGGACTGGGCCAGCAGATGGCGGAAGCGCTGGCGGAGGCGGGTGCAGCGGTGGCGGTTGTGGCGCGCAACCGCGAATTGCTGGAAAAGGTGCGTGGCGGAATCACCCGTCGCGGCGGCAAGGCCTATGCCTTCCCCACCGACGTCACCGATGAGGCCGCCGTCGCCGCGCTTGCCCACGAGGTCCGCGCCCAGGCCGGCCCGGTCGATATCCTCATCAACAACGCCGGCATGAACCTGCGCAAGCCGCTCGAGGAATTCACTCTCGAAGAGTGGCGCCGCGTCATGCAGACCAACGTCGATAGCGCCTTCCTCTGCGCGCGCGCCTTTCTGCCGGGGATGAAGGAGAAGAAATTCGGCCGCATCCTCAACCTGACCTCGACCATGGCGCACGTCGCCCTGGCCGGGCGCACTGCCTATTGCGCCAGCAAGTCCGCCCTGCTCGGCATGACCAAGGCGCTGGCGCTGGAGCTTGCACCCTTCAGCGTCACCGTCAACGGCATCAGCCCCGGCCCCTTCGCTACGGAGATGAATACCGTGCTGATGCAGGACCCCGCGCGCAACGCGGAATTTGTTTCCAAGATTCCGATGGGCCGCTGGGGTAAGGTGGAGGACATCGGCGCCCTCGCCGTCTTCCTCTGCTCCGACGCCGCCAGCTTCATCACCGGCACTGACATCCTCATCGACGGCGGCTGGACGGCCCAGTAAACCGCCGCGACCGCGCGCCCCACCAGTAGCGCGGCTTTGCGCCGCCACCGGGCGTAGCAACAAAAAGCCGCGGACCTCAAAGACGGAGGTCCGCGCTACTTGCTCCGAGTCAAAGACGCGCGCGCGGCGATAGGAACTCGCCGTCAGAAAGTGCAGATGGTTCAGGCCTTAATAATGCCGCTGCCGGGGCACCTCTTCAGTTTAGCCCTCCCCCATGGGCGCATACATCCAAAACAATGTATGCGCCACCCGCGGTCAGAAAAACCCTGACCGTGGCCACCCGCTTCTAGTCCCCCCTGCCGCGGCCGTACTGACGACCGAAGGTAAGGCCAATGGGGTGCTTCGGGTCGGACCAGGCGTGGCAGTCCTTGATGTCCCCTAGCTCCACAACGTAGCCACCGCCGGCCGCAGGCGCCACACGCACCTTTCCGGTCAGGACAACGTACATGTTGTCGAGCTTCTCCTTGTTTTTCAGCATTTGTCTGTTGGCCCACACCCCGACGCCATTATCCAGCCAGTTTTCGGCGTCCTCCCGGCTGAGATACAAGCTGGCAACGTGCGGGTGCTCGTTGCCGACGAAGTGGAGGTAGCCTTTTACCGTCACCTGCTGATCTTTGAATTTTTCTGGCGCTGCTATTAGCTCGACCATAGCAGCCGATCTGGGCTGATCCTCCCCGTCCCGCGCGAAGCCTGGAAGAAGGACAAGACCGAGCGCAGCGCAGACCAAACATTTCACCATCTTCTCGCCCCCTTTGGCCTTAACGACAGGTCGGAATAGAAGTTCCGCTGCTACCGGGCCCCACCGGAACGGCATAGCCGACCACAACACAGCCCAAACCAAACCGCAGGAAGGGATCCCCT